>CAISYL010000067.1 GCA_903889655.1 uncultured Alphaproteobacteria bacterium
AGAGCGATGAGGCCGGCCGTAGAAACGCGAGCCATAGACGACATCCGCAACTTTTCGCCCGGCAATGAGATCATACATCACGGCCCAATCGGCAGGATCGTATTCAAGGTCCGCGTCCTGGATGACAATGACGTCGCCATTGACCGAGGCCAGCCCGGTCTGCAGTGCGGCGCCTTTTCCGCTATTTCGTTGGTGATAGAACACCCGCACCGTGACCGGGGCAATTGCAGGTTCCTCCGCGAAGACGAGCTCTCCGCCGGCGCCGACTGTCAGGGAAGTAGCACAGCGAGAACCGGTTGGAAAATGAGCGCGGAGCCACTCGCGGGTACCGTCAGAGGAGCCATCGTCGACGACGATGATTTCCTTCGCCACCGCGGGAAGTGTCGTGCTCACCATCGCCAACAGATGTGGCAACGTCGCTGCTTCGTTGAAGACCGGTACGATTACGGAAAGCATGAAACCTCATGGCCGTCATGTCGGCTGTAGTGGGTGAACCCGACAGTGGCGGCTAGGACAGAGCGACCATCACAATCATGGCGATGCCGATGGTGGCGAAGAGCGACCGGTAAATCCTCTGCAATCGACGGAGGCTCTCGGAAGTCAGGTCGGCCAGCATGGCGCGCCGGGAGGCCGACAGGTGCACCGGAATGAATGCAGCGGCAAGGACCAGGGCGAACGGAACGTATCCGAGCACAGCCAACGCGACCAGGAACGCATATGCCGAGATAAAAAGGACGAGGCCTGCGACGAAACTTTCGGTTTTGCCAAATGCCACGGCATTCGTCCGTATGCCGTTGAGCAGGTCGACGTCGTAATCGCGCGCCTCATGCGTGAAATGACCGGCGGTGAAAACCAACCCAAAGAAGCAGCTTATGACAAGGCCCTGTACACTTATCGCGCCAAAAGCCATATAGCCGAGCAGGAAATGCATGCAGCCGCCGACAAAGTGCAGGGCCGAGTTGAAAAGCGGGACCCCCTTCAGGTGGAACGTGGGGCTGGAATACAAAGCGCTTAACCCGGCGATCATTATTGCGACAAGAAGTACCTTCGTATTTATCGAACCGAAAAGAAGCAGGCCGATCGCCAGCAGCGTGACCGCGATATAACCGACTTCAGAACGGGTCAGGCCTTTTGCCGCAAATGTTTGTCTCGCCCGGTCGGGATCTTTGAGATCACCGTCAATTCCCGACCAATCGTTGAGGACGAACACGTGCGCCATCAGGCAGACGTTGCCAGCTATCAGGACGGCCATGGTCAAGAGGTGACTGGTCGACAACGCGCCGATTGAAAAGACTGCGCCGATGAATGGAGTGGCCTGAAGAGCGGCGACTTCATCGAAGCGAATACAGGAAAGCCAACGGGATAACATTCGCATCGCCCGGGGACGATTTTGGGAGGCTGTTTCGCTCGCGATTTGCATCACTTCTCGCCGCATTTTTGTTCCGAGTCGCCGGAACCACAAGGAAGCTTTGACAGCATACGCTCGTTCTCGAAATAGAGTCGCAACCAGAGCGCATAGCCGAAATCTTGCGACCAATAGAATCGTTTTACCGTTGCGGTGAGGTCATTGTGATAGAGAAGTGGAGGCGTATGGGTTAACAGGGAAAAATCATCCGCGGCAATCTCGTTTAGCAGTTCGGCCGTGCGCCGATAGGCATCACGTGAGCCGGCGCCGCTTTCCAGTTGCCGAAGTTGGTCGGCGGCCCGGACCCAGATTTCCTGTCCGGCGATTTCGGTTTGCAGTCGCGCCTGGGGAAGCTGTGGCAAGCAGCTCGCCTTTTCCAAGTCTGCCAACCGCAGAATTATCATGAGTGGGGTGCCTGCGTAGTAGACCCAAATATCGTCGTCGCCCGCTTTTTTAGAGAGCGCCTCACACAGCGAACGTGCAGCCGATTTGTCTACCTGTTCGAAAAACAGGAATACGTGCATCTGGATTCCGACATCCGCCGGATTGGGATCGTGCCCCGGATCGAGGCATTGGTATTGGTCCCGTGACGCAAGCCAGGTCTTGTAGAGCCCGTCGGGCCGCCTGAACCGCATCATGGTGGCCAGTGCGGGTTGCAGCAGCTCGCTCTTCTCGCCGGGCGCGATCCGCCATGCCAGGGCGGTGTCGTCCGAATCGGGCGTGATCGCGCAGCCGAGAGTGCCGATGGTCGGCGCGTCTGGCCGGCCGTGATATCGAACAAGGCCGTTCTGCTCGATCTGAGCGGAAAGGAACCGACGCGCCCTTGCAAGCATGTCGCTCATGCCGGCGGCTTCGGCCACGGGGCCCGCTACATCGAGCATAACGGCGTTGAGATAGGTATTGAGTTCCTGGTGCGGCTGTTCAAATCGCGTTGCGCCGGTATACGAAGTCAACCAGTAGCCGTCGGCCTGCTGGTGGCTTGCGAGCATCTGCCGGGCGCGCAGCGCGGCACTTGGAAGATCGGTCACATGCTCAAGTGCTTCATGGTCCTGTGACACGAAGAAAGAGGTCTGCTTCAGCAGACGCGGCTCGCCCCCCTCGGTGGCGCGCACCAGCACCGCCAATAGATGCTCCCCCGGAGTTAGCTGGTCGATTGGGGCGATGAGGCGCCAGCCGGCCGGGCTCGTCTGGCCCAACGCCTTCACGACATCGGCCCGGGCAAAAAGCACATTGGTCCCGGCAACCGGCTGGCCATCGATCAGCAACGCGACGCTGCTTGGAGAGTGGTTGTTGGTAAGCGCCCATCCCAGGACTTCAAGCTGCCTGCCTGATTCGCCGCTGCCCTGACCGGCCGGCAAGGCGTTTACTGCATCGATGTTGCCGCGCAAATCGACAATCAGGTCGGCCTTCACGTGCGGGTGATTCAACTCGGCGATGAAAGCCGCATTATGGATGTCCCAGGCGGGCCGCATTCTATCCGGGCCCTGCGCGGCGATGATGGGTATGTCTGCAATACCGGTATACCAGAAGGCGCCGATCGCCTGGATCGAGATCGCCACGAACGATGCAAGCCCGAATGCCACGCGCCCATTCCGCGACAGGGCCTTCACGACCGGTGGAAGCATCCACATCAGCATAGGCAGCATGTCGGTCAGCCAGCGAGGACCCCATGACATGCCCTGCCGCCAATCGATCATGGCGTAGAGAAGCAGTTGCACTATCACGGCGCAACCAACGGCCGCCGTCAGCGCTTGTTCTGAGCGCTCAAGCGCGACGCGACGAAAGAAGAATGGAATGAATAGCAGGAACGGCGAGAAGACAAAGAGGCCCCGGGTCGGACTGACAAGCAGGCCCGCTATACCGCCCAACATATTGTCGTTGAAATTTTCGGGCCGGACATGAAGCGCATAAGCCCCCGCGACGTTACCCACGAGTATGAGATTGTAGGCCAGGGTCAAGGCGACGGGGACTATGCCCGCCAGAACGAATAACGGCCTCATGCGGCCAGCCCACCACAGGCCATAAATGCCCAGACCCGCCGCCAGTATGGCATCGGGCTGGCGGTTCGCCGCGATAAGCGCACAAAGCAATCCCGCAAGAAGGCTTCGCAATGCCGTGCTCGGTCCAGTGAGCAAAAGCATTGTGGCCACGACCAGCAGCTCGGCGAGGCCGTGCATCCAGAGAGCCTGGCTGCTGATGACCCACGTCGTCGTGCCGAACGCATAAAGCAGGCTCAGAATGACGGCCAACTTTTCCTCGGTCCGCCGCCGCAGCAGTAAATAGAGCAAGCCGACGGACAGCGCGGCCATCGAAGAAGCGCAGAGCTTTTCCATGACGCGGGCAACTTTGTCGAACTGCATCGGGTCGGAACCCGATCGGTTCAGATAGATGACCGCCGGCAAATAAAACGGGGAGAGGACGACGGGAACAACAATGGGAAATCTCGATACATACCGATCTTCCCCCACCTTCAGAATCCAGTATGCGGTATCGCCCTTCTCCTGTGTTGCTGGAGGTTTTCGCCCCTGAGCCACCGGGGCCAGAATCGGATTTAAGGTCAGGCTGTGATTCTGCCAGATCGAAAACGGCAGATACCGCGCTGCGTAGGTGTCAGCTGCCGTGATCGAACGCAGATTCGCGTTGTAGACCAGAAGGGAGATGAGCCCGAGGAGCAAAGCCACCGTAACATCGCGAGCGCAAAGGCGACGGAAAACCGGTTTCGATATTATCCGGCTCGGGACGTGGGCCTCGGGTGCCTCTGTCGCCAATAATCTTCCCCCGTTTTGACTTTCTATCGAAGCTCATAGTGGCATGCACAGCACTCGACAATGATCGCCTTGGCGCGTCAACAGGAACATTGGCAGTATCGAAGCCGCGCGATCGATGGAGCCGGCAATGGAATGCCGCCACTCCCCCGAGTTATGCAGATGGGTTTTGTAGGAGAAGCGCCAGCCTGAGCTTTGAGTGGCGAGATCGCACATTTTGTCGGGTTTGACCTACTCTAGGAACGCACACACATGGGCCCTCGGTCAACTTCCAGAGGTAAGACGGGACCGCGCGGTATTCCTTGTCAGGCAACGTCTTTGATAGTTAGGCTCCATCGTACCCCGTGATACCTGTCATCAATGTGGTCTTGGTTGCCACGCCTATTCCCCGCGAACGAAATTGTAGGTTTCCTCTAACCTGCGCTATGTCAATGTTTTGACGCGAAGGCAAAGGAAGATTCGAGCTGGATATGAGGAACGCGTTTTTTACGATTTCGTCCTGGAACTATCTTCACTACTCCCGAACGCTCGCTTCCTCGTTCGCTCGTCACCATCCAGATTTCTCTTGTGTATTTGCCATCGCCGACACGCGCCGGAATGACTTGGGAAAGGATGATTTTCCCGAGTTCGACGCTCATATTTTCTTCGACGATCTCGACCTGCCTGACCGTTCTGCCTTCAGTTTTCGTTACGACATCCTGGAATTGAATACGGCAATTAAACCGACGATATTTCGGCGGCTTTTCGCCGAAGGTTTTGATCGCGTCATTTATCTTGATCCGGATATCTTCGCCTATCGCCGCTTCGATGAGGTTTTGCGTGCGTTCGATGAGGGGGCGACTTCCGTCCTGACGCCGCATGCGCTCTCTCCCAACCTCCATTCCGAAAGTCCAAACGATCTGACCTTTATGCGGGCAGGGGTATACAATTTGGGATTTCTGGCTCTGGCCAAGACGCCTGAGACCTCGGATCTGCTGGAATGGTGGGAGACGCGCCTGCGAACCGAGTGTGTCGTCAATCGACTCAACGACGGGATTTTCGTCGACCAGAAGTTTATGGATCTGTGGCCTGCCTATTGCCCGGGCACACACATCTTGCGCGATCCGGCTTACAACGTGGCGTACTGGAACCTGGATTCCCGCACGATCACGAAGACGGATGAAAGATACGAAGTCAACGGTTCACCGCTTGCCTTCTTTCATTTCAGCGGAATCAATCACGACGATCGGAGTGTCCTCTCAAAACATCAACAGCGGTGGAAGCCGACATCCACCAAAGAGTTGGAAAACCTGTTCGTCGATTATCATGATCAACTAGAGGCGCACGGAGCGAACAAGTTTTCTGCCGTGCCCTATGGTTTCGGTACGTTTTCCGACGGCACCGATATTCCGAGTCTGGCGCGAATTATATATCGTGAAAAGCTCGAGCCTTTCGAGGGCGACCCCTTCACCCTGATGCTTGATATTCTCGACAGCCCGGCGGACATCAAGCCGAATCCGGGTGGTGTGGTCACGCAGCTTGCGTATGCGCTCTGGATGGCGAGGTCCGATCTGCAATCTTATTTCCCTCTCCAGGAGGGACGATCCCAGATAAACTACGCCAACTGGTATATGTCCGGTGGCGCAAAGTCGGCCGGGATTGCTTCCAGATTCAGCGAAACGGTCGCCAAAAGAATCCGCCAGCTCGACTCTTCGAGGGCCGCTCCGAAAGGGATGGCAGACGTTCCCGCCAGGGAAGCCTCGGTGATTGCAACTCACCTCGCACGCTGTGCTTATAGAACTCTCGTGAGAGCTCACCCACACATTCGCTGGCTTTACAGCGTGGTGCCGCAGCCCAGGCGAAGGCAATTTCTCAATGCGTTGTTCAGGCTGGCGTGGCCCGAAAATTACGGCGCAACAAGCCATGCAGCACTTGCGCCGGGGCTATCCCTCATCGGTTATCCTTTTTCGGAGACAGGCGTCGGTGAGGCCATGCGCTCGCTGGCCCGATCGATTGAGAGCGCGGGCATCAATTACGATGTCACGAGCTTTGACGAGCAGGTTCCTTCGTCGCGCAGGGAAAGAGCCCTGAAGCATCGTATCGCTGAGCGACCATCCAAAATGGTGAACGTTTTCTGCGTAAACGCCGACATGCTGGGAGCAACCATTCGCGGGGTCGGCGGCGGGATTCTGCAGAACAGATACAATATCGTCCGGCCTTTCTGGGAGCTGCCTCGGATCCACCCGCGGTGGCTGGATAGCTTGCAATATGTGGACGAGATTTGGGCACCGACGGCTTTCGTGCGCGATGCCTTCATCGCCGGTACGGACCGACCCGTAGTGCATATTCCCGTGGCTATATCCATCCCGCCCGCTATCGAGGGGAACCGGGAGCGGTTCCAGATTCCAAAAGATTCGGCCGCATTTTTGTTTGCATTCGATTTTTCGTCCTACCCGGACCGGAAGAATCCGGATGCCGTGGTGCAGGCCTATCTGCGCGCGTTCGGAAACGACCGCCACCGACGGGTTTCCCTGATCATCAAGACGATGGGTAGCAGTACGCACAAACAGGCGATCCTGAATTCAATTCGAGGCCTGGCACAGGCCGACAAGCGAGTTGTCTTGATCGACGAGGTTCTCACTCGAAGCGAAATGTATTGCCTGACAAAATCATGCGATGTCTTCGTTTCACTGCATCGCTCGGAAGGCTTTGGATTGGGAATTGCCGAAGCCATGGCGATGGGCAAGGCGGTTATTTCGACGGACTTTTCGGGAAGCAGGGACTTTGTAAACGCCCAAACCGGATTTCCGATTCCATATCGGCTGATCGATGTGGAGCCCGACCAATACCCCTATTTCATCGAAGGGCAGAAATGGGCCGATCCCGACATAGATGAAGCTGCTCGGGTCATGGTGCAACTTGCGGAAAATATCGAGGCGGCCAATGCCGTCGGCGAATGCGCGCGGAAATTCATGGCTCAAGCGTACAGCCCCGAGGCGGTCGGAAAGGTGATCGCAGATCGCCTTCAAGACATCCAGGGATACAGGAATTCCCTGTTGAATACTCTAAAGTAGCCGGGTTCGCGAGCTTCGCCCGACGTCGGCCTTGAGCCGGCATTTCGGTACCCGGTTTGACCTTGATCAAGGCCGGCCGTCCTCTTGCACATTAGAAACAACACAGGTGGACAAGCGCCGATTTGGCTCGGTCGGTCCCGCCTGAATGTATGTGTTGGTTGGACTGACGATGAAGATGAACACCAAATTCGTGGCGATCGCGGCGGTCGTCGTACTCGTCCTGATGGCAGCCGCCTTTCGTGCGGAAGGTGGCGTGGTCGGCTGGTTCACCTCATCCGCCGACGCCGATACCGTCGTCGTTTCGGGCAATATCGAAGCGCATGAAAGCATCCTCGCCTTCAAGACCATTCAATCGCCCATCGTTGAGCTTCCCTTCGATGAAGGCCAGTGGGTTAAAACCGGAACGCTTCTCGCACGAGTGGACGATGCCGACTACAGGCAGCAGGTCGCCATTGCGCGGGCAGCTCTTGGCGTTCAGCAGCGCCAGTTAGCGACCGCGCAGCAGAATGCCGTAGCCGCCCAGAAAACCCTATTGAGCGACGAAGCCGATGTGACGCTTAAGAAACTCGAATACGAGCGCCAGAAGGCGCTGTGGTCCAAGAACTTCGCCTCGACCGAAGTGCGCGACCAGGCCAGCACGGCGCTGGCGCAATCCACTGCCGCGCTCGACCGCGACCGCGCGCTGGAACTGGTGGCCGAACGGAACATCGATCTCGCCGGGGCCAATATCCAGAGCGCGAAGGAAGCGCTGCGGATGGCGCAGATCGTTCTCGACTACACGGTTCTGCGGGCGCCGTTCGATGGCGTCATCCTCGAGCGGCAGGCGGAACTCGGCGAGGTCGCAATGCCGGGCACGCCGATCGTCACATTGGCCGATATCGATCACGTCTGGCTGCGCGCCTATGTAAACGAGACGGATATCGGCAAGGTTCGCTATGGCCAGTCCGTCGCGGTCACCACCGACACTTATCCGGGCAAGATCTATAGGGGCCGGATTTCCTTTATCGCATCGCGGGCGGAGTTCACGCCCAAGAGCGTCGAGACTCATGCGGAGCGCGTGACGCTCGTCTATCGCATTCGCATCGACATCGAGAACACGACGCATGAACTCGTTCCGGGACTGCCGGCCGATGCCCGGATTTCGGCATTGCCGGCCGGCGCCTCGTGAGCGAGTCGGGGCAGATGAGCGCCCCGGACAAGCCGAAGATTCGGGTCGCGGGGCTGACCAAGCGCTTTGTAGGCACCACGGCCGTCGAAGGCGCGACCTTCGATATTGCTCGAGGCGAAATTTTCGGTCTGGTCGGCCCGGACGGCGCGGGCAAGACGACGGTCATGCGCATGCTGGCCGGCGTCATGCGGCCCGATGCGGGCTCGATCGAGATCGACGATGTCGACGTGGTCGCCGATCCTGAACAGGCGAAGCTTCATCTGAGCTATATGCCGCAACGGTTCGGGCTCTATGAGGACCTGACCGTCGACGAGAATATCCGCTTCTATGCCGATCTCTTCGAGGTGCCGCGCAAGCTCCGCGACGAACGCACGGGACCGCTGCTCGCGGCCTCGAACATGGAGGCCTTCCGACGGCGGCTGGCAGGGCAGCTCTCCGGCGGAATGAAGCAGAAGCTCGGGCTGATCTGCTCGCTGATCCATACGCCGCAAGTGCTGCTGCTCGACGAACCGACCACGGGCGTCGATCCGGTCTCGCGCCGCGACTTCTGGCGCATTCTCTATTCGCTGCGCGAAAGCGGCGTCACCATTCTGATCTCGACGGCCTATCTCGACGAGGCGGAACGCTGCACGCGTCTGGCACTCTTTCACGAAGGACGTCTGCGCTATTGCGACACGCCCAAGCGCCTGAAGGCGCTGATGCCGGGCACCTTGCTGGCCATCACGTCGACCGCAGCCCGCGACCTGCATAAAGCGCTGCTCGGCCGTGACGGCGTGATGAGCGTCATGTTGGTCGGCGACGGGGTTCATGCCGTCGTCGATGATGCGGATCGCCGGGTGCCGGAACTCTCCGCGGCGCTCGACGCCGGCAAGATTCCGCATGGAGAACTTGTCCGCGTCACACCGAGCATCGAAGACCTGTTCGTCGGACTGCTGAAGGACGAACACGCATCATGACGGTCGTTCAGGGAAACGGGCAGGCGAGCATTGTCGCCGATGGGCTGGTCAAGCGCTTCGGACCTTTCACGGCGGTCGATCATGTGAGCTTCAGCATCGGCAGAGGCGAAATCGTCGGCTTCATCGGTCCGAATGGAGCGGGGAAGTCGACCACGATACGCATTCTCTGCGGATTGCTGCGACCGACCGAAGGCAGGGCCGTCGTTGCCGGCATCGATGTGGCGCGCAATCCCGAAGGCGTGCGTCAGCATATCGGCTACATGTCGCAGAAATTCTCGCTCTATGGCGACCTTACCGTGATGGAGAACCTGCGTTTCTTCGGCGGCATCTATCGCGTCGAAGGCGCGCTTCTCGATGAACGCATGCGCTTCGCCATAGATATGGCGGGGCTTTCGGGCCGGGAAGATGCGCTCGTGTCGACACTGGCCGGCGGCTGGAAGCAGCGTCTGGCGCTCGGCTGCGCCATTCTGCACCGGCCACCGATCCTGTTTCTCGACGAGCCCACATCGGGCGTCGATCCGGAATCGCGCCGCCGGTTCTGGGAACTCATCCACTCTCTCGCCGCCGACGGTGTCTCCGTTCTCGTCTCGACGCATTACATGGATGAGGCCGAATACTGCAACCGGGTGGCTCTGATCAATCAGGGGCGGCTTGTTGCAATGGGCAGCCCTTCAGAACTCAAGCAGCGCGGGCTTGGCGGCGATCTGCTGCTTCTCGAATGCGATACGCTCGGCGCCGCGCTGGCTGCGATCGAGGGAACGTCGGGCGTCCGCGATGTCGCGGTCTTTGGCAACACCTTGCATGTTCTCGTCGACAACGGCGACATTGCCCAACGCGACCTGCCGCGACGTCTCGCCGCGAAAGGTCTCGCGGACGCGCGGCTGTCAACAATTACGCCGACGCTTGAGGATATCTTCGTCGAGCTCGTGGCCAACTCCACAATCGCAGGAGTGGCGTCATGAGGTTGGGGCGCATCAGGGCGATGGCTGTCAAGGAGATGCTTCAGGTCTGGCGCGATCCGCGCAGCCTGATGATCGCACTGCTGATGCCCGTCATGCAGATGGCATTGCTGGGCTACGGCGTCAATCTCGACGCCAAGCATATTCCCGTTTGTACCTTCGACCGCGAGGGGAGCCAGTTCAGCGAGGCACTGCTCAAGCGGTTCAAGTCGACTGCGTACTTCGCCGTCGTCGAAACCGTGGACAACTACCGGGCGCTGACGGCTGCGGTCGATGGCGGCGATTGCCGGATCGCGATCGTCGTGCCGCCGGATTTCTCGAAGCGGCTGAGTGACAGCGGCGCGAGTTCGGTTCAGGCCATTATCGACGCGACCGACGACAATTCCGCCAATCTGGCGCTTGGCTATGCGCAATCGGTCGTCTCCGGCTTCTCGGCTGACATTGCCGTTCAACGGGCCGGCATGCAGGGGCAATGGATGGCGGCGCCGGCGGCGCTCTCCCTCGAATCCCGTGTCTGGTTCAACGAAGATCTCGTAAGCCGGAATTTCATCATTCCCGGTGTCGTGGCCATGGTGATGGCGCTGGTCGGCAGCCAGCTCACCTCGCTCACCATCTCGAGGGAATGGGAGAGGGGAACCATGGAGCTCCTCGTCTCGACGCCGGTGACGCCGATGGAGGTGATGCTCGGGAAACTTCTCCCCTATTTCGCCATCGGCTTCTTCGATGCAGCGCTTTGTCTTGCCTTCGCCGTTTTCTGGTTCGACGTGCCATTCCGGGGGACGGTGTTCACGCTCTTCTTTACCACCGCGCTTTTTCTGATCGTCGTGCTCGGCCTTGGCTATCTGATCTCTGTAACGGTCCGCAGCCAGGTCGGCGCCAGCCAGATCGCGCTTCTCGTCACCATGCTGCCGACGGCGCTGCTATCAGGTTATACGTTTCCGATCGACCAGATGCCGGCCCTCATCCGCGCCGTCACCTATCTCGTTCATGCACGCTATTACGTGACGATCTTGAAGGCGGTCTTTCTGAAAGGCGAGGGTGTCGTCGAGCTGGCGGAACCGATATTGGCCATGACGATCTACGCGGCTCTGGTCGCGGTGCTTGCCGCCCGCGCGTTCCGAAAGCGATTGGAGTAGGTCGTGACATTCGCTCGCATTCTGCAGGTCTTCAAGAAGGAGATGATCGAGCTTCGGCGCGACAAGTGGGCGCGTTTCCGTCTCGTCATCCCGCCAATCATCCAGATCCTCGTCTTCGGCTATGCGGCAACCTTCGAGGTGTTTGGTGTCTCGACGGCCGTTCTCGATCTCGATCACACGCAGGAAAGCCGCGATCTGGTCTCGCGTTTCGTCTACAGCGACCGCTTCCAGATCGTGAAGATCGCGCGGAACCAGCAGGAGATCGTCGACGGGATCGACGACAGCGACGCAGCGATTGCGATTGTTATCCATCCGGGTTTTGCCCAGCTCCTGCGCAAGGGGCAGACGGCGCCAGTGCAGGTTATCGTCGACGGCACCAACTCGAATACGGCGCTGATCGCGCTCGGCTATATGAACGAGATCGCGGCGACATTCTCCCGCGACTATATGACGGACCATCTACAGAGAACGCGCGACGGCCCGCCATTACGCGGTGCACTCGTCACGCTCGAACAAAGGCCCTGGTATAATTCTGGCCTCAACAGCCGTTGGTTCTTCGTTCCGGGCGTGATCGGTACGCTCGTCCTGACGATGATCGTGAACCTGACTTCCTTCGCCATCGTGCGGGAACGAGAGGTCGGGACGCTCGAACAGATCATGGTGACGCCAATCCAGCCGGTCGAGTTCATTCTCGGCAAGACGTTCCCGTTCTTCCTGATCGGGCTCGGCGAGGTTGTGCTGATCGCCGGGGTGGGAACCTTGTGGTTCGGCATACCCTTTGTCGGCAATCCGCTCGTTCTTTTGCTGGGAACGTCGCTCTTCCTGTTGAGCACGCTTGCCATCGGCCTGCTGATCTCGACCTTGTGCATGACGCAGCAACAGGCCTTCGCGACGAATTTCTTCGTCGTCAATCCGCTGTTCACGCTGTCGGGCTTCAGCTTTCCGATCACCAGCATGCCGACCGTGCTGCAATGGCTGAGCTATCTCAACCCGCTGCGCTACTATCTGGTCATCATCCGGGCGACGTTTCTCAAAGGCGTCGGACTTTCGGTGCTTTGGCCCGACATGCTGGCACTCGCCGCCATCGGGTCCACGCTCCTCGCAGTGAGCATTCTCAGGTTCCGCAAATCGCTCGATTAGGCCTCAATCATCGAGGCGATCTTCCAGAAACGAAGTCCAGTTCTCGGTCTGCTATTTGACGTCACGGCTCTTCCGGGATCCGCCGGGCGCTTTCGGCGCTTGACGGGGGCCGGTGGAATGGGACGACGGAGCGTAGAGCTTCAAGAATGTATCCACGACATGATCGACATGTTTCTCGATCTGGCGCCGCGTGGGCTTGCCGGGAATCCGACAGAGAAGCCGCATCTGCAGGTCGTAGAGCAGCATGGAGATAAAGGTGTCCGCCGCCGCCTCGGTATCGTCGATTTCAAAAGTCCCGCGTCCCGACTGGCCGGCGAGGTAATTGCCGATGATGCGGATGGCGTTGGCCGGACCTGCCGAATAGAACGCCATTCCGATTTCAGGAAATTGTCCCGCTTCGGAGATGACCAGGCGGAGAAACGCGCCGTCATCCGCCAGCACGCCTTCGATGAAACGCTGCGCAACGACCCGCAATATGTCGTGAGACGGCTGGCCCGCGTCCATGTCGTTGAGAAAGGAAAAGAACTCGGCACATCCCTCTTCGACTATGGAGCGGAAAAGACCTTCCTTCCCGCCGAAAAGTTCGTAAAGCGTCGCGAGCGAACCACCGGAATGCTTGACGATGTCGGTGAGGCTGGTCGCGCCATAGCCCTTTTCGAGAAAAAGAGCGTTTGCCGCGTCGAGCATCGCCCGGCGACGCATTTCGCGCCGGCTCGGCTTCTGGCAGTCGTCCTTGTCGGCCTCGGCCGTCGTCATCATCGGATCAATTCCTTCGGCGGGACGCGAATTATCCGCAATCCGGATGTCGCGGCCCGGCCCGTCACTTTGTCGTATTCTCCATGTCCGCCGTCTTCATCCGCTCCACGCCGCCGCCGCCGAGCACTTTGTACAGCGTCACAAGATTACTCATTCTCTCGAGTTCTATACTGATCAGTGTCTGCTGTGCATTGTAAAGAGAGCGCTGAGAATCGAGGACATTCAAATAACTGTCGATGCCCTTGTCGTAGCGTAACTGCGCCAATCGATAGCTGTCGCCCGTCGCCTTGACGAGCGCGCGCTGGGCGTTGACCTGGTCTGTATAGGTGCCGCGGCCGGCCAGGGCATCCGAGACCTCGCGGAAGGCGGTTTGAATCGCCTTCTCGTATTGCGCGATGTCGATGTCCCGTTGTGCCTTCGACACGTCGAGATTGGCCTGATTCCGGCCTGCATCGAAGATGGGAAGGCTGATGGACGGCGCGAAAGACCAGGCACCCGAGCCGGGATCGAAGAGGCTCGAGAGCGAGGTACTCTGCGTCCCCCCCGAAGCGGTCAGGGTAATCTTCGGGAAGAAGGCGGCGCGCGCCGCGCCGATATCGGCATTGGCGGCGCGGAGCTGATGCTCCGCTTCCCGGATGTCCGGGCGCCTCGTCAACAGATCGGAGGGGAGGCCGGCGGGAAGATCGGCCAGCAAGGCATCGGCTTCGGCGGTGTCGACCGTGCGGAGCGACTTTTCGTCGATCGGCGCACCGACCAGAAGTTCCAGCGCATTCCGGTCCTGCGCGACCTGCCGTATATAAATTGCGCGGTTGACACGGGCGGTCTCGACGGTGGTCTGCGCCTGCGACAGATCGAGTTGCGAGGAAATGCCGCGCTTGAAGCTCTCGGTCGTGAGACCGAGAGACGATTCCTGCGATTTCAGCGTTTCATTCGTCAGCGACAGGAGCCGCCGGTCCGCCTGCAATGTCAGATAGGCGTTCGCCACTTCCGCGATCAGAGAGACCTGCGAGGCCGTTCGCGCTTCCTCCGTCGCCAGATAGGTTTCGAGCGCTTCGTTCTTCAGACTGCGGACGCGGCCGAAGAAATCGAGTTCGAAGGAACTGATCCCGGCATCCACGCTATACTGGGAATAGGTCACCGATTGGCCAAAGGTGGAGACGGAAGCTGGCGACCGCTGGCGCGTACCGGTTCCTTCCGCCGAGATCGTCGGAAAGAGATCGGCGCGCTGGACCCTGTATTGAGCGCGGGCGCTCTCGATATTGAGCGCGGCGACGCGTAGATCGCGATTGTTCGCGAGCGCCGTCGCAATGAGCTTCTGCAGCGGTTCCGCCTTGAAGAACTCGCGCCAGCCGAGATCGGAAAGGAGCGGTTCACCGGCCTTGGCGGATGCCGCCGGTTGCGTATAAGCCGGTCCTTCAGGCCAGTTGGTCGAAACGGGCGAAGCGGGGCGCGTGTAGTCCGGCTCAAGCGAACAGGCGGCCAGGATCAGAGGAACGGCGAAGAGAAGAGCTGCCTTGTGCATCCTTGTTGTCATGATCTTCCTCATTCGCCCGGCACCGCGGCTGGTTCTTCATCCGCGGTTTTCCTGCGGCCGGTCAACTTCATGACCGCGACAAAGAAGAGCGGGACGAAGAAGATTGCGAGGACCGTCGCCGAGATCATGCCGCCCAGAACGCCGGTGCCAATTGCATTCTGGCTGCCCGAACCCGCGCCCGAACTTGTCGCGAGCGGCATCACGCCAAGGATGAAGGCCAGCGAGGTCATGATGATGGGACGCAAGCGCTGGCGTGCTGCGAGCATTGTCGCTTCGACGAGATCCATGCCGTCGCGATAGAGGTCCTTCGCGAATTCGACGATCAGGATAGCGTTCTTGGCCGAAAGTCCGATCGTCGTCAGCAGCCCGACCTGAAAATAGACGTCGTTCGAAAGGCCTCTCACGGTCGCGGCGAGCACGGCGCCGACGACGCCGAGCGGCACGACGAGCATGACGGAGGCAGGGATCGCCCAGCTTTCGTACAAGGCTGCCAGACAGAGAAAGACGAAGAGCAACGAGATCGCGTAGAGCGCAGGCGCCTGCTGGCCGGAGAGCCTCTCCTCGTAGGAAAGCCCCGTCCAGGCATAACCGAACCCGGATGGAAGCTTCTTCGCGAGTGTCTCCATCGCGGTCATCGCGTCGCCGGAGCTGTAGCCCGGCGCGGGAGATCCCATGATCTCGGAGGATGAAATGCCGTTATAGCGCTCGAGACGCGGCGAACCATAGGACCAGCTCGATGTCGAGAAGGACGAGAACGGCACCATGTCGCCCTGGGTGTTGCGTACATACCATCTGTCGACATCCTGCGGCAGCATGCGATAGGGCGCGTCGCCTTGCACATAGACTTTCTTGACGCGCCCGTTTTCGATGTAGTCGTTGACGTAGCTGGATCCCCACGCAGCGGAGAGAGTGTCGTTGACGTCGCTCAGCGACAGGCCGAGTGCCGAGGCTTTCTCCTGGTCCACAGTGATGCGGAACTGGGGCGTATCGTCGAGGCCGTTCGGACGGACGTCGGCGAGTACAGGGTCGGATGACGCCATGCCCATCAGCTGATTGCGCGCCTCCATCAGTTTTGCATGGCCGAGACCGCCTTCATCGAGAAGCTGGAAGTCGAAGCCGGTGGCATTGCCGAGTTCCATGATGGCGGGTGGCACCAGCGTGAACACCATTGCGTCGCGAATGCCGCCGGCGAATTTCATCGCGCGATCGGCGACCGCGAAGGCCGAACGCTTGGCAGAGGATCGCTCGCCGAACGGCTTCAGGTTGATGAAGGCCATCGCGGAGTTCTGGCCATTGCCGGCGAAGTTGAATCCGACGACCGTGAAGAGACCGGCGACGCTGTCCTTCTCGTCGACCATCAGGTAGTGCTCCAGCGCTTCGACCGTCTGGAGCGTGCGTGCGGCGGTCGCGCCGGGCGGTGCCGTCACCTGCGCGAACATGAAGCCTTGATCCTCGGCCGGCAGAAAGGACGTCGGAAGGCGCATGAAGAGAAAACCGAGAACGACCACGACGGCGCCATAGATCAGAAAGTAGCGGCCCGGACGGGCGAGAAAGGCGCTCACTCCCGTCATGTAGCCTTTGTTTGCGCGCTCGAAATTGCGGTTGAACCAGCCGAAGAAGCCGCGCCTCGGCGCATCGTGGTTTTTTGTCGGCTTCAAAATCGTTGCGCAGAGCGCCGGCGTCAGAATGAGCGCGACCGCCACGGACAGCGCCATGGCCGACACCATGGTCAACGAAAATTGCCGGTAGATCGCGCCGGTCGAGCCGGAGAAGAACGCCATGGGCAGAAGAACGGCCGACAGGACAAGCGCAATGCCGACCAGCGCACCGGTGATCTGCCCCATCGATTTCCGGGTGGCGTCCCTGGGAGAGAGTCCTTCTTCGGACATCACGCGCTCGACGTTCTCGACGACGACGATCGCGTCATCGACAAGAAGGCCGATCGCCAACACCATGCCGAACATGGTGAGCGTATTAATCGAGTAACCGAAGGCCGCGAGCATGCCGAAGGTGCCGAGCAGTACCACAGGGACCGCAATGGCGGGAATCAGCGTCGCCCGCAGGTTCTGCAGGAAGACGAACATGACGATGATGACGAGAATGATCGCTTCCGCCAGTGTCTTGACGACTTCTTCGATGGAGAGCTTGACGAACGGCGTCGTATCGTAGGGATAGCGGATTTCCATGCCGGCCGGGAAGAACTGCGAGAGTTCAGCCATTCGCGTGCGAACGGCCTCGGCAGTATCGAGCGCATTGGCGCCGATGGCGAGGCGGATGGCAATGCCCGCAGCCGGTTTCCCGTTATAGCGGCCGATCGTGTTGTAATTCTCCGAGCCCACCTCGATGCGTGCGACGTCCCTGAGCTTGACGCTCGATCCGTCCGAATTCACACGCAGCAGAATGGCGCCGAACTGTTCCGGCTTTTCGAGCCTGCTCTGCGCGGTGATCGTGGCGTTGAGCTGCTGGCCGTTTACGGCGGGAAGGCCGCCGAGCTGCCCCGCTGAAATTTCCGCGTTCTGCGCCTTGATGGCCGTCACGACGTCGGCGATGGTCAGTTTGTAGGTCGAGAGCTTGTTGGGATCGACCCATATGCGCATGGCATGCTGCGGACCGAAGAGCTGGACTTCGCCAACGCCACTGACGCGGCTGATCGGATCCTGGATGTGGGACGAAACATAATCCGCGAGTTCGGTGCGGTTCAGGGTTCCATCGGGGGAAAGGAACGCCACCACCATCAGGAAGTTGCGCGCCGACTTAACGACCGTAACGCCCTGTTGCTGAACTTCCTGTGGCAGCAGGGGCAACGCGGATTGCAATTTGTTCTGGACCTGCACCTGGGCGATGTCGGGATCGGCTTCCGGATCGAAGGTGATCGTCACGGTCGCGCTGCCGCTCGAGTCGCTCGTCGACGACATGTAACGAAGATGATCGATGCCGTTCATCTTCTGCTCGATTACCTGAGTGACGGTGTTTTCGAGCGTCTTTGCCGATGCGCCGGGATAGGTTGCGTTCACCGTGACTGAAGGCGGGGCAATGGTGGGGTATTGCTGAATAGGCAGGCTGAGGATCGACAACCCGCCGGCAAGCATGATCACGAGCGCAATGACCCAGGCGAAAACGGGGCGGTCGATGAAAAAACTGGACATGATGGGATAAGCGCCTCACTGGCCTTGGGTCTTGAGGGAACGGCGATCAACCGGCATCGTGGGGTGCATCCGCCGGCGTGGCGGTTTTCTGACCGACCGGAACCGGTGTCGGTGACGCCCCCGGCATGTCGAGTTTCTGAAGACCTTCCACGACGATCTTGTCGCCCGCCTTGACGCCCTTGGTAACGAGCCACTTGTCGCCGAACGTCTGCTCCGCCGCGATGGTTTGCTTCTTCACCTTGTTGTCGGGTCCGACGAGCCACACGGCGGCCGATCCGTCGGGATTGCGCACGACGCCTTGCTGCGGCACCAGAAGGGCTTGGGGCAGGGCACCCTGTCCGATGATTGCCCGCACGAACATGCCTGGCAGCAATTCCTCTTTCGGATTTGGAAAGGCGGCGCGCAGTTGCACGGTGCCTGTACTCTCGTCGACGACCACGCCGGAGAAACGCAGCGTGCCGGTCTCGCCATAGGCGTCGCCACCTTCGAATTTCACGGTGACGGGCGCTCCGGTCTCGCTGCCCTCGACCCGGCCGAGCGCAATGCTGCGTTTCAACTTCAGCAGGTCGGAACTTGATTGCGTGACGTCGACATAGATCGGGTCGAGCTGCGTGACCGTCGTCAGCGTCGTCGTCTGGTTCGCGGTCACCAGCGCGCCTTCGGTGGCGCTCGATTTCCCGATGCGGCCATCGATCGGCGAGAACACTCTGGTATAGCCGAGATTGGTGCGCGCCGTGTCGAGGGCGGCCTTGGCGGAAGCAACATCTGCTTCGTTCTGGGCCAGCGTGGCGGCCACGTCGTCGTAATCCTGCTTGCTGACGGCATTGACGGCGACGAGATCCTTGTAGCGCGCTGCCTTCGCGCGCGCGGTCTTCACATTGGCATTGGCTTTCGCGAGATCGGCGAGGGCCGAGTCATAGGCCGCCTGGTAGAGCGCCGGATCAATCTGGTAGAGCTGCTGGCCCGCCTTGACCGTGGCACCTTCCTCGAACAGCTGCTTCTGGATGATGCCGTTGACCTGTGGCCTGATCTCCGCAATGCGCACCGCCGACGTCCGCCCGACGAGTTCGGTCGTGAGTTCGAGACGCTGCGGTTCGATGATCACATAACCGACCTCCCCGGCGGGATGCTGGTTCTGATTTGATCCGTCGCCGCAGCCGGACAGAAGCATGGTCAGCGGCATCATTGCCGCCAAACTCAGAAAGGACGCTTTGCTCATCGAAAATCACCGGATGGATCGAAGGGGTTCGCCTCGCCGTGGCGACACCTTGGGGGGGAGGCAGGCGCCGCCCGGCTGCGAAGCAATTGAGGTGCAAGGCGAGGGGCGGATCCGCCACGGCGAGGCGATAAATGTAATGTACATTACATTACATTTTTTGCAACGCAATTTTGAACCGGTTCTTGGGGCGGGCTGAATGGTAGCCCCGTGCCTTTCCGGCCCCTTCGTGCTAGGTTACAAAAATGTAATCTCGATGGCATCGCCGGGGGGAAGATCGTCCATCATGAGGGGTGATGAAACCAGGGACCGCATCAAGCTGGCCGCGAGGCGGCTTTTTGCGGAGCGCGGCATCGACGGCGTTTCGATCCGCGAGATCGTGGCTGCCGCCGGTCAGCGCAACGTCGGTTCGCTGCATTATTATTTCCGTACCAAGGAAACGCTGGTCCGTGAACTCATCGCCGACGGAGCAAAGCTGATCGACGATCGCCGCAACGCCATGCTGGAGGCTATGGCCGGCGAGGGCGGTCCGAGGACGCTCCGGGACGTGATCGAGGCGCTGGTCTGGCCCTCCGTCAATCTCGGCGAGGCGGAGGGCGAGGAAGACACCTATCTCCGCTTCATCGTCTCGCTGACCATGAACCATCGCCAGCTCTTCATCGAGGCGCTGGAGGAAAAGTGGAACTCCGGCTATCAGCAATGCATCGCGCTCATCAAGACGATGTTGCCGGATGTGCCGCCTGCGCTGCTCAATCAGCGATTGGTCTTCATGGGACTTTATCTCGGCGCGGTGATGACGGCGCGCGAAGCCGCTTTCGATCGCGGCGGGCATGGCCGCGCCTTCTGGGCCGCCGGCGACACCATGAGCAATTTCATCGATACGGTTCAGGCGCTGCTTGAATGTCCCGTCTCGTCGGAGACGATGACAGAGTGCCGCGCGGCCAAGGTCTCGGTTCTTCCGGATTCATTCGAAGCCATGCCGGCACGCGGCATGCTCGTCGGCGTCGACTGACGAAAAAGCATGGCCCCGGAAAGGGCTTTCCGGGGCCTGCTTTGATGCGACCGGTTGGGGGAAGAAATTGGCCGCTCTCAGAGTGCTGTATTTCTCCTAAAACGCGTAACTGATGTCGAAGGTCATGAAGTCGCGATCTTCGAAGAGGTTCTGCACGGCGTTGCCGCGCGTGGCCGTCCACTGCACGCCGGCACTCCACGCGCTCTGATAGGTCGCACGCGCCCCGATCGACAGCGTTTTGCGATTGTCGAGGAAGCCCGGTCCGATCGGTCCGGCAGAAGTGTGGAAATCCTGCGCAAACTGAATATCCGGCGTCACGGTGAAAGGCGTCCCGAAAGCGTTGTTGTACTGGAAGTTCGCGATCAATCGGTAGCCATGTGAGAATCTGTCCGGGTGGTAGAGGCCGAAATTGACGTTGGTGAGGCCGGGCACGTTGCGGAAGGCCGGATTCGGAATCTGGAACTCGGACATCGAAGCTGCCATGGCGCTGAGCTTGGTGTCGGAAACGCCGGGCAAATACTGGAAGCCCCAGTTCGCAATTAGGATCACGAGGTCGGCGCCGGTGTGGCTGGTCAACCAGTCCGACGTCGGAAGGGTCGAGATCGCACTCAGCTGGCCGGTGACCGAGTCCGTGCGGACATAGCCATCCGGGAACGCGCCGGGCGTCTGGTCATAAGGAAGCGACGACGCGGGAAGGCCGATGGAGCTAAGCCAGTGCGCCGAGAGCTGTTCACCTGACGAGAGCTGGAACGGCAGGTTGGGCTGATAGACGAATTCGCCCGAAAAGGCCGTGCCATAGAGGAAATCTTCCAGCACCGTCGAGAAACTGGTGCCGATAAGCTGGATGTTTGCCGGATAAGCCGCGCGATAGTACTGGTCCAAGGCGGCGCCGGGCGCTCCGAACGCGGCCGCGATGTCCAGCGGAAGCCCGTTCGAATATTCGAGGAAAGGCAGGTTGGAATGATAGTTGACGTAGTAGAGACCGAGTTCCGTGCCGTCGTTCAGCCAGTCGGCGTTATAGCCGAGCTTGAGTCCGAATTGTCCGAAGTCGCGCGGTTCTTGCGACTCCTTGATCTGGATCTGGTCCGCTTCGGTGCCGGGGCCGTCGTGAATGAGGTTCACATAGGCGCCGCCGGGCCCGAAGATGTCCGCACCTGAGAAGAAGGTGCCGACCGGATCGAGCTGCGTGTGGCGCCATTTGAAACCCGCCCAGGCCTCGAGGCTCATATCGTATGGAAGGCCGAGCGACGCATAGAGCATTTCCTGCGGCAGCAACGCTTCCTTGATTTCGGCACCCGGCGTGCGCAGCGCGCCGAGGTCGACCGACATGAACTGGTTGATGCCGCCGGGAATGACGAGGCTCTCACCCCAGTTCACGACTTGCTTGCCGAAACGGATATTAAGCGGAAGATCGTCTCCGACATTGAAGTTGCCATAGACGAAGGCGTCGAGGAGGCTTGCGTCCCATGCCGCAGCGTTGTGCGCGTCATTGCCGCGGACGGAGTCGGTGAGCGGGCGCTTGCCGTAGTCGGTGTCCTTCGTGCCCGCGACCTGATCGCCGATATAATCGTAGAAGCCCTTCACGCGGACGAAGGCGCCGTAGTTCTGCCACTTCGCCTGCGCTTCGGTGACGAATTTAATCGTTTCGGAATAGGGGTCCCACCGACCGAAATTGACGTCGCCGTCATCCGTATTGACGTCGTTGGTCTGGCCTGACGAGTTGATCGCGCAGCCGCCATTTTCCGACGAGATCTTGGTGCAGCTCTGCTTGCTCGTGCGGATGCCGACACCGAGCGAGAGCGTCGTATCGATGGAAAGGCTCATCTCGCCGAACTTGAAATCTTCGGCGGATGCCGGCATCGCGGCCATCATGCCGAAGCTTCCGGCAACGAGCGTGCCCGCAAGTAGTTTGAATCCTCGAGTCGATCGAC
>CAISYL010000068.1 GCA_903889655.1 uncultured Alphaproteobacteria bacterium
CGACGACGGTCAGGCGGCCTGGATAGGCGGCGGCGATTTCCTCCAGCGCCGGCAGGCAGCGCCGGTCGCGTTCGATGGCAATGACGCGGGTGGCGCCTTCGGCAAGCAGGGCGCGGGTGAGGCCGCCCGGACCGGGGCCGACCTCGATCACTTCGTAGCCTTGCAACGGACCGGCGGCGCGGGCGATGCGGCCGGTCAGGTTGAGGTCGAGCAGAAAATTCTGACCGAGCGCTTTCAACGCACCGAGGCCGTGCTTCGAAATCACCTCGCGCAGAGGCGGCAGACCGTCGGAACCTTCGCTCATGAGGCTGCCCGGTTGCGGGCGATCTCGTCGGCGAGCCTGATCGCTTCGATGAGGCTGCCGGGATGGGCGACGCCGCGCCCCGCGATGTCGAGCGCAGTTCCGTGATCGGGCGAGGTGCGCACGATGGGAAGGCCGAGCGTGGTATTGACGCCATGCTCGAAGTCGATGGTCTTCAGCGGGATCAGCGCCTGATCGTGATACATGCAGAGCGCTGCGTCGTAACGCATACGGGCAGCGGCATGAAACATGGTATCGGGCGGCAGCGGGCCGGAGATTTCGGCGCCAGCGTTACGGATTGCGTCGAGTGCCGGTGCGATCTCGTCAATTTCTTCCCGGCCGTTATGGCCTTCCTCGCCCGCATGGGGATTGAGCCCGGCAACCGCGATACGCGGGCGGGCGATGCCCAGATCGTGCTTTAACGCGCGTGCGAGGATGACGCCCTTCTCGATGATCATCGCCGTCGTCAGCGATGTTGCGACGCTCGCGAGCGGCTCGTGCACAGTCACCGGCACGACGCGAAGGCCGGGGCAGGAGAGCATCATGACCGGCGTCGCGCCGCCGGTTCGCGCCGCCAGATATTCGGTGTGGCCGGGCAGGTTGAGCCCGGCCTCGTAAAGCGCGCGCTTATGAATGGGATTGGTCACGATGCCGGCGGCGCGGCCCGCGAGCGCAAGATCGCAGGCGAGGTCGATCGACCGCATGACCGCGCGCGCGTTCGGCGGCGAAAGGCGGCCCGGTTCCACGTCGGCCTCGAGCGGGAGCGGCAGCACCGGGAGAGCCCGATTGAAAAAGCCCGCGGCTTCTTCGGGTGACGCGATCTCGTGCAACGGCACGTCGAGGCCGAGGCTCGTTGCGAGTTGCCGGTAAAGTGCCGGTGCGCCGACCGCGAAAAAAACAGGCAGCTGCTCGGTCTGGCGCGCAGCCCAGGCTTTCAGCGTAATTTCGGGGCCGATGCCCGCCGGCTCGCCCATGCTGAGCGCGAGTGGCGATCTGTCCGCATGCGTCATGGCAGAATCCATCCGGCGGCTCGAGGGATCGTCGCCGTCCGGCTATATCACCGGATGTCGACGACCGCGTCGCGCCGCAGATCACGCAGATGCCGGCGTGCCATCATGTCCAGCCGCTGCGAGAAAATGCTGTTTTCGATCTGATCGCGGGTTGGAGCACCGCCTGTGTCGGCCTGGTATCCGCAAACCGCGATCATCTCGATGCCCTGCTGGCTGCGCACCGGTTTCAGCACATCGCCGGGTTTCGCCTTGGCGAGACTGGTGCGCAACTGCTGGTCGAGCTGACCGAAGGCGACTGTGCGCGGAGACTGGGCGACACCGCCGACATACTGCTTTATCTGATCGGGAATGGCATCGCAGGATTTGAACTCGGCGGCGAACTTCTGTGCTTCCTGCGCACGGCGAGCAACGAGTGCCACCGGCGCGTCGGGGGTCAGCGGCAGCAGCACATGGGCGAGCGTCCACCGGTCCTGCAGCGGATCGGGCCCGAGGCCGGTCTGCTTGTTGCGCAGCTGTATGATGTAGACGCCATTCAGCGTCTTGATCGGATCCGAAATCGCGCCGATGACCATCTGCTGAACGGCCGGTGCGACTTCAGCCGGCATCTGGCTCGCGTGTTCCCAGCCGATATCGCCGCCATTGGCGGAGCTTGCCGACTGGCTGAACTGCCGTGCGACCGAGGCGAAGGGTGCGCCCTGACGCATCTGCTCGACGAGGCGTTGCGCGCCGGCGAGCACTTCGGTTTCCTGCTGCGGGTTGTCGAAGGTGAGCAGGATTTCGGAGACGAGGTAGCGAGGCTGGTCGGCCTCGGCCTTGATTTGCTTCATCGCTTCGTCGATCTCGTCGTCGCCGACTGAAACGAGCGGTGCATATTGCTGGCCGATGACCTTATTCCAGGCGATGTCGGCATAGAGCTGCGACAGCAGCGAGTCCTTGGAGACGCCGTTCTGCTTCAGGTACTCGTCGATCTGGGCCGGTGTCATGCTGGCGCGCGCGGCGATCTGCGCAAACTGCTGATCGAGTTCGCTCGCTTCGACCTTCAGGTCAAGGCGCTTGGCTTCCTGCACTTCCAGCGCTTCGTCGATCAGGCTGCGCAGAACCTGCTTCTGGATGCGGTCCACCATTTCCGGTGAGTTGGGAATGCCGGAGGTCACCATCACGAGCTTCACGCGCTGGTCGAGATCGTATTTCGAAATGATCTTGTCGTTGACGATCGCGGCGATGCCTTGGCTATCGCCTGTGTCCGCCGGTGTTGCATCCGTGTCGGTCGGCAAGGCGACACCATCAGGCGCGCCGAGACTGTCGGCCGCGCGAACGGGAGACGTTGCCGCGAGCCCCAGCAGCGAGACGAGAGCGAGGGCGGAGATGAGCCGGGAAACAACGATCAGGGCAGGCGCGGACGAACGCGCGAGCTTGGGTGACTTCATGATTTTTTCAAAGGGGGCGAAGACCCCTCCCGTGTTGGCCTGGACGCCCCTGGCCTGAGGCGCACAGAATACTGCAATCGGCGCTCTAATCAACCGGGACGCAGGGCGGAAAACTGCAAAGTTTCAGCGGCTTGGCGCTTCGGGCAAGCCTATCTGTTCGTACCGATTCCGGGCCGGCGCTGGCTGGCCATGACCTCTGCCGGGTCGCCGAAAAGCGAGGTGTCGGGGTCGCCGAAGACGGTGGTTCCGGGATTGATGATGCCCATGGCCCCGGCCTTGCCGACAGGGGTTTGTCCGCCGACGCCCGTCGAACCGAGGTTCTTGAAGGTGACCTGAACCAGGAAGGTATTCGAGCGCTCAACGTCCTGATAGCTGATGTTCGACTGGTAGAAGCCGAAGGTCAGGCCGAAGCAATCGTCCTGATAGCCAAGGCCGATCTGGTTCGAAATCGTGACCCTGTTTGCGAGATCTCGTACCGTGCTGCCGTAGAGGCGCCAATATTGACTGAGCTTGAGGGTCGCGCCGAGCGATACTTCCTCGCGCGTTCCGGTGGCGGTCGTTACCGCCTGATCGGCTGCGAAATAGGCATAGCCGAGCGACGAAGTGAGCGGGCCGGTGCGGGCCGAGAGATCGAATTCGTTTCTGCTGAACTTGAAATCGTTCTCGTTGATGCGGAAGCGATGGACCGCGACGAGATTGTCGTTTGGCGCTATCTGGATTGCGCCGACATAGTCGGAAATCTGATCGCGCAGACCGCTGGCATCGGTGAAACTGTCGTCATCCTTCAGGCGGAAGCTCTGGCCGAGCAGGACGCTTGCCTGGCCGCCGCCGGAACCATAGACCGAGTAACGCACGCCGACATTCGCCCGCGCGCCCGTTTCCCAGCGGTCGAGGCCGGGGAAGCGATTTTCCGAAAAGAGATTGGTGTCGTCGAACTCGACGTTGATCGAGTCCATGTTCGGAATGCGCTCGTTGTTGCCGATATTCGGCGAATAGATGACCTGCACGATCGGCTCGATCACCTGCTTGAGCGCGGGATCGGGGCGCACGAAAGGATAGCTCACCTCGGCGCCGACCGTCGGCAACCCGCGAAAGATCGTTTCCTGGCCGAAGAAGGTGCCGGGCGCCGCGGGGTTCGGCGCCTTGTCGGTGTTAT
This sequence comes from uncultured Alphaproteobacteria bacterium, assembly GCA_903889655.1. Classification (GTDB taxonomy): domain Bacteria; phylum Pseudomonadota; class Alphaproteobacteria; order Parvibaculales; family Parvibaculaceae; genus Parvibaculum. Next base: position 3,895 of record CAISYL010000068.1, read on the forward strand.
AGGCATCGCCGCGGAGGCTAGCGAAGACTCGATAGACCTCGCCGCCCCTCGACGTATAAGGCTTGTCCCATTCGAAACTTGCCGAAACGCGGCGGGAGTCGAGGCCGGCCGGCGTGCCGAGCATCATCGCATCGCTGGAGAATTTCAGACGTCCGAGGCCGAGCAGGTCGCCGAGATATTTATCGTAGTCCACGATCGGCGCGACCCAGGGCGTGTCGTCGCGATTGGTGGTGGCGAGCAGGTTGCGGAAGTAATAGGCGTTGGCGGAGAAGCTGTCGCGGCCATCGACCTGATTGAGGTGAATATTGGTCGTGAGGTCGGTGGCGTCGGAAAGCCCGTAGCGGCGCAGATAGGTGTTGTCCGAAACGAGTTCGGTCTGGAAGCCCCAGCTCCATTGCGGCGCAATCTGGAATTCGCCATTGCCGAAGAGGCTGCCTCGGAAGCTTGCCTCGCCAGGCGTGCCGGGAGTGCGGGTGTCAGGCCAGGTCGCGGTGCCGAAGAACTGATACGAGCCGGATTCGAGGCGATGACGGAATTCGCCCTGATAGACGATGTTTTCCTTGGTGGTGAAACGCGGCGCGATCGTCGCGTCCATATTCGGCGCCAGCACCCAGTAGTAAGGGACTGTGAATTGCTGGCCGAGTTCGGTCGAACTCGCGAAGCCCGGCGTCAGGAATCCGGACTGCCGCTTCACCGTCGGATCAGGATGCGAGAAAAAAGGAATGTACATGACCGGGACGCCGAACATTTCCATGGTGGCGTCTTCGTAGATGATCCGCTTCTCTTCCTTGTTGTGAACAACGCGGAAGGCCTTGATCTGCCAGACGGGCGTATGCTGTCCCTGCTTCTCGCAGATTTCGCAAGGGCTGTAGACGCCGCGATGAACGGTGGTCACGATACCCTTGTCGCGAACAGCGTCGTGGCCGGCAATGCGCGATTTGTCCGTGAGCAGGATCTGCAGCGTCTGGACGACGCCGTCCTTCATCTGGTTGCGCAGCACGACATGCTCGGCGAAGGCGACGTCGCCTTCAGGCTCGAGCAACGAGACATGGCCGTCGGCGGTCACGACGCCGGTGTTCTGGTCGTAGGTGACCTTGTCGGCCATCAGGATGCGGCCGCCATAGGCGATCTCGACATGGCCAGTCGCCGTCACCACCCGCGCGTCGCGGTCATAAGTGAGATCATCGGACTGCATCAGAACTTCGCCCGATTCCGGATAGGGCTTCGCTGCATTGGTGACATGAGCGGCTGGGGTGCCGGTCGCGACCGACCGCGCAGCGGGTGCGGGCATGGTCGCGTTTGTCTCTGCGGATGCGGCGGCGGGCCAGCCCAAAAGGGCCGACAATGCGGCGACAGCGGTGCCCGCTGCGAACCGTCGGCCGGCCGACCCCATCCTCGATCCCCTCAAAGTAACCCCCTGCAACCTTAGATTCGCCCGATGTTTAACCGTCTTCGAGGTGAAAGAGAACCGCAAGCCCCAAAAGCATCGCCACGATAACCGGTGCCCAGGCCGCCAGGAAGGGCGGAAGCACCCCCGACAGGCCGAGCGCCAGAGAGAGGGCGCTCAGGAAGTAGAGCAGGAACCCGGCGAAAACCCCACCCACGACGAGCTGAACAAGGCCCCCGAGCCGGGAGGTTCGGAGGGAGAACACAGCTCCCAGGAAGACCATCGTGCAAAGCAGGGCCGGCGTCGACAGAATGTCGTAGAAATGCAACCGGTAGCGCTGGGCGGAAAAGCCAGCCGCTTCGGCCATGTCGATGAAATGTGGCAGATCCCAGAAGGAAATGGTGTCCGGATCGGCGAAGCTCTCCTGGACCTGGGTCAGCGTGAGCGTGGTTGGCTGGTGGAAGGTATCGTAATGCCGAGGCTGCTCGGTCGTGTGCGTGACCCAGGCGTCCTTCATGTCCCAATAGCCGTTTTCGAGGACCGCGCTGCTGGCATCGATGCGGCCGACGAAATTGTCGCTGGTTCCATAAAGAAAGATGATGACGTCTTCGAGCCGAAGGCCGCGCTCGCTGACGCGTAGCGCATGGACGACCGACTGGCCGTTGGCGTCCGCCTGGCGGAGCCACAGGCCGTTGGTCGAGACGGCGAGCAGGCTCGGCCGGCCACGCAGGAATTTCGCCTCGAGCTGGCCTTCGCGCGCCGACATGGCGGCAGCAACAGGATTGTAGACGGTGATGATGACCGTGCCGATGGCGAAGGCGACGAGAAGCGATGGTGCGAGAAACTGCCATGCGGACACCCCGGCGGCGCGCGCGACGACGAGTTCGTGATTGCGCGTGAGGCGGAGAAACGAGGCCATGCCGCCAAAGAGAACGGCGAAGGGCAGCGTGTCGGCACCTACCGTCGGCAGGTTGAGGAGCGCCATCGAGGCGAGTGTGCCGAAGGTGACGTCGCTGTGATCGGCGGCCTTTCTCATCAGCTCGACAAGGCTGATCATGTAAATGAGGCAGAGGACGATCGCGAAGGTGATGAGTACCGTGACGAAGAACTGACGCCCGAGATAGCGCGACAGGGTCCAGGAGATGTTCATGGGTCAGCCCCTCGCGCCGATGAGCGGCAAGCGATCCACGAGGGCGAGGAACCGTCGCCACAATTGATCGAAGCGCATGCCGGCGATAAGCACGATCGAGACCGCGCAGACCGCAAGCGGCAGGAGATAGATGAGGCCGATGAACATCGGCTGCGATGCTGCGACGTTGATAAGGCCGAAGCCGACCACGCGGGCGACGACGGCGGCGATCGCGGCGATACCGATCCGCATCGTGTAGCCACGCCGGTTGAAAGGCGCCGGCAGCAGGGCCGCGAGCGCGATGAAGGCGAACATCACCGGATAGAGCGCGGCGACGAGGCGATCATGGCCCTCGGCGCGAAGCCGGGCCTTGAAGTTCTGCCCATATAGGTCGTTGCTGGCGGGATCGAAAAGTTCGCCCAGATAGCGTTCGCGCACTTCCCAGGTCGTGACCGGTTCGTTCGACGAATATTGGGAGAGGTCGTAGGTGTATTTATCGAAATAGAGAAGCGTGACGGGACTCTCCGTCTTCGTCGCGCGGCGGGTGACGCGCTCGATATTGCCATTGTACATGACGAGGCGTGGGCCGTCGGGCGTGCGAACCATTTCGCCTGTCTCGGCCATGTAGGTGACGGGCTCCTGGGGATTTCGGCCGTCATGCACGAGTATGCCGCGGACGCCGCCATCCGACGCCCGGCCGCGCACATAGACGGTGAGGCCCTCGACCGGATTGGTGAAGGCGCCTTCACGGATCAACGAGGTTGCGACGTCGCCGCGGATTTCGAACAGCCGCGTCCGCAGTTCGCGCATGCCCGCCGGCATCAGCCACAGATTGAGGAGAATGACGATCACGACCGTGATAGCGGTCAGGGTCATCACCGGCACCGCGATCGTCCAGCGGCTGACGCCGGCCGAGTACATGACGACGAGTTCGCTATCGGCGATGAGCTTGTTGAGCGCGTAGATGAGCGCGACGAAGAGCGCGATCGGCAACACAGTGTTGATCGCCGTCGGCAGCGCGAGAAGGCTCAGTTGGAAGAAGGTCGCGATCGTCTGGCCCTGGCTGATCAGCACGTCGAGCATCTTCAGCGCCTGGGTCAGCCAGATGATGCCCGACAGCACGAAGGTCGCGACGACGAAGGGCCCGGCGGTTTGCCAGAAAATATATCGTGTCAGGGCTAGCGGCATCCGTCCCGGCTTTCAGGGGCAGTTTCTGGGCGTTCGGCCGATCTGATGCACGATGCGCGACCGACGATTTCGTTTTCTCCCAAGGGTCTCCAGAGCACAAGCCGGAAGGGCGTAAAAATTCCGGATAAATCATGCCCTAGTTTCAATAGCTTGAGCACGATCTTGCCGCAAAACCGCTTACACTTTGGCGGATCGCGCTCTAGGATGCCGCTTGGACGAGATGAATGGTTATCCCATTTTGACCGAACCGAAAAGCCGGGCGGCCTTATGCCCCGGATGCAGCCCCCTCGGGGGCGCGTTCGAGGGCGAGAGCGCTTCACGGCCGCATTGACGATTCGCCTGCAAGCCTCCTGCGGGCCCGCTTCGAGAGAGCCAGAAAGGTCCATCCATGAATATCTCCTTTGCCGATGTGTCGCTGTCAAAGCCCGGCGCCATCGCGCTTGTCGTCACCGAGGGAAATGCGCTGGCGGGTGCCGCCGCCGAGCTCGACCGCAAGACCGGAGGGGCGCTGAAACGGGCGACCAAATCCGCGAACTTCACCGGCAAGGCCGGCAGCGTGCTTGAGATCGTCGCGCCGCATGGTATCGCGGCGAGCCGTGTGCTGTTGCTCGGCGTCGGCAAGGCGGCGGAGCTTGCCACCTCGGCGCTCGAAAATGCCGGCGGCGAAATTGTCGGGCGGCTCGAACGCGCGAAGGAGGCAAATGCTTCCGTCATCGTCGACGGCGCGCATTCGGCAAAAATCCATGCCGGCGATGCCGCCGCCCGCGTTGCCTTCGGCGCCAAGCTCCGGAGCTACAAGTTCGACAAGTACAAGACCAAGAAGAAGGACGAAAGCGGCCAGGTGAAGGGCGTCGCGATCATGACCAAGGCGAATGCCGCAGCGCGCAAATCCTTCGCGACGCTCGACAAGATCGCCGGCGGCATGTTCCTCGCGCGCGACCTCGTCAACGAGCCGGCGAACATTCTCTATCCCGTGGAGTTCGCCAAACGCGTGCGGGCGCTCGCCAAGGTCGGGGTTAAGATCGAGGTTCTCGGCGAAGCGCAGATGAAGAAGCTCGGCATGGGCTCGCTGCTCGGCGTCGGCCAGGGCAGCGTGCGCGAAAGCCAGCTCGTCGTCATGCGCTGGAACGGCGGCAAGGCGACGGACAAGCCTGTCGCCTTCATCGGCAAGGGCGTCTGTTTCGACACGGGCGGCATTTCGCTGAAGCCGCCGGCCGGGATGGAAGACATGAAGGGCGACATGGGCGGCGCGGCCGCCGTCACCGGCCTGATGTATGCGCTGGGTGCGCGCAAGGCAAAGGTCAATGCGGTCGGCGTGATCGGCCTCGTCGAGAACATGCCGGACGGCAATGCGCAGCGGCCCGGCGACATCGTGACGTCGATGTCGGGACAGACGATCGAGGTCATCAACACCGACGCGGAAGGACGCCTCGTGCTCGCCGATGCGCTCTGGTACACGCAGAACCGCTTCAAGCCGAAGTTCATGATCGATCTCGCGACGCTGACCGGCGCCATCATGGTGGCGCTCGGCAAGGAATATGCGGGCCTCTTCTCGAACGACGACAAGCTTTCGACGCAGCTCGCCGAAGTCGGCGAGGCCGAGGGCGAGAAGGTCTGGCGGATGCCGATGGGCCCGGCCTATGACAAGATGATCGACTCGCGCTTTGCCGACATGAAGAACACGGGCAGCCGCGACGGCGGTTCGATCACGGCGGCCCAGTTCCTGCAGCGCTTCGTCAACGATGTGCCCTGGGTGCATCTCGACATTGCCGGCACGGCCATGGCATCGCCCGCGACCGCCATCAACCAGAGCTGGGGTTCGGGCTGGGGTGTGCGGATTCTCAATCGTCTCGTCGAAGATTATTACGAGGCATGACGGAAGTTCTCTTCTACCACCTCCAGAACGCGCCACTCGAGCAGGTGCTGCCGCAGCTGCTCGAGCGCTCGCTGGCGCGTCCATGGCGCGCGGTGGTGAAGGTCGGCAACGCCGAGCGGCTGGAGGCGCTGGTCAATCATCTCTGGACCTATCGCGACGACAGCTTTCTGCCGCACGGGACGCGCGAGGACGGGCCGGCGGAGGTGCAACCTATCTTCCTGACGGTAGAAGACGAGAATCCGAACGGCGCGCAGGTGATCTTTCTCGTCGACGGCGCGGAGCCGGGAGACGTCACCGGTTATGAACGCTGTGTGCTGATGTTCGATGGCCGCGACGAGGAAGCGCTGGCGCGCGCGCGCGAACACTGGAAACGCCTCAAGGGCGAAGGCCACGACGCGACCTACTGGCAGCAGAGCGACGGCGGCCGCTGGGAGAAGAAGGCTTGAGGGGCGGGGACAAGTTTCGCGGAAAATATATAAAACTTATCCCCGTTGATCGAAGTGTCGATCTCCCCATATCGTGACGAGGCGGCAATGAGGCCGCGGGGAGAGGGGATCGACCGATGGGCTGGAAGCGTGTTGCACTGATCATTCTGGCGGCGGTCGCGATTGTCGGTGGCGGAGCCTATTACTGGCTGATTGTCGAGAGCCATGCGCCGGCCGACGGGCATTTCGCGCTCGACATGGAAGAGATACGCCGCCTCGCGGATGTGAAGCCCGGCAGCAAGGCGGTCGAGATCGACGCCGAGAAGGTGGCGGCTTTCTCGTTTCCGCTGACGGCGGTCATTGCCGGCGGCGGCTGGAAGAAGGTGGAGATGCCGGTCTACTCGTACCGGCTGGTTTTCCCGGACGGCGGGACCGCGATCATCGACACGGCGCTCGACGCGAAAGTCGGCGGCTCGCAGCTCGCTTCGTTCGACGCGGCCGCCTATGAGCGGATGAGCGCGGCGTTGGACAAGGCGTCTCTGATCGTCGTCACCCACGAGCATATGGATCACATCGGAGGGTTGACCGAACACGCCGATCTGAAGCGCATTCTGCCCGCGGTGGAGCTTACGCAGGAGCAGGTCGACCATCCGGAACGATCCGTGCCCGCTGCATTTCCCGAAGGTGCGCTCAACGGCTACAAACCGCTCGTCTACGATCACTATCTGGCGGTCGCGCCCGGCGTCGTGCTCATCAAGTCGCCGGGGCATTCGCCGGGAAGCCAGATGGTCTATGTGCAAAAGGCCGACGGGACGGAGGTGCTCTTCATCGGCGACGTTGCATGGAAGTTCAGGAATATCGAGCTGGTGCGCGAGCGCGCGCGGCTCGTCACGCAGTTCATGCTGAAGGAAGACCGCGAGGCTGTGTTTGCGGAGCTTGGCGAGCTGCACCGGCTGCACGAGGCGGAGCCGAAGATCCACATCGTGCCGGGGCATGACGGTGAGGTCGTCGACGCGCTGGAGAACGCGGGCGTGATCAAGGCGGGGTTCTGAGGGAGCGACGGCGAACCGTCGAAGCTTTCAGGAAGAGAAAGATGGATCCCGGCTTTCGCCGGGATGACGGGGACAGGGGCGCTATTTGATCTAGTCCGCCATCGCTTCGTCGTAGGCGGCGCTGGCGTGGAGCCAGTCTTCTTCGGCTTTCGCGAGTGCCTTCAGCGCGTCGGCGCGGAGTTTGGCGAGGCGGGCGGCTTCGTCGGGCTTGGCGGCGAGGTCGGCTTCGTGCTTCGCGACTTCAGCCTGAAGGCGTTCGACTTCCTTTTCCGCAGCTTGCGCCTTCTTCTTCAAGGGCGCGAACTGCTCGCGCTTCTGGGCGGCGATGCGGCGCGCTTCCTTCTTGTCGATCTGGGGCTTCGGCGCCGGGCGCGCTTCGACTTCGGCTTCTTCCTCGGCCGTGAGCGGCTTGATGCGGCGGGCCGGGTCGAGCAGCCATTTGCGGTAATCGTCGAGGTCGCCATCGTAAGGCGCGACCGTGCCGTCCGAGACGAGCCAGAGGCGGTCGGCGCAGGTTTCGATCAGATGGCGGTCATGGCTGATGAGGATGAAGGCGCCTTCGTAATCGTTGATCGCCATCACCAGCGCCTCGCGGCTGTCGACGTCGAGATGGTTCGTCGGCTCGTCGAGGATGATGAGATGCGGCTTGTTGTAGGTCTGGACCGCGAAGAGAAGACGGGCCTTCTCGCCGCCTGAAAGTTTTTCGACGCTGGTGTCGGCCTTGTCGGCGCCGAAGCCATAGGAGCCGGCGGTGGCGCGGACCTGCGCCTGCGTTGCGGTCGGCATCAGTTCGCGGAAATGCTCATAGGGCGTCTCGCCCATGTTCAACTCATCGAGCTGGTGCTGCGCGAAATAGGCGATACGAAGTTTCTTCGAGTCGTATTTGTGGCCGCTCGTCACACTGAGGCGATCGCAAAGGAGCTTCGCGAAGGTCGATTTGCCGTTGCCGTTCGCGCCGAGAAGCGCGATGCGGTCGTCATGATCGATGCGGAGATCGAGATTTTTCAGGACGGGCTTGTCCGGATCGTAGCCGACGCTTGCATGTTCGAGCCGGATGATCGGCGAGGCGAGCGGCTTGTCGGGAGCCGGAAAGCGGAAGGGCATCACGCGCTCCTGCAGGATGTCGGCAATGGGCTCCATCTTTGCCAGCGCCTTGACGCGGCTCTGCGCCTGGCGGGCTTTCGAGGCCTTCGCCTTGAAGCGCTCGACGAATTCCTCCATGTGGCGGCGCGCGTCTTCCTGCTTCTTCTTCATCGACATCTGCAGCAGCAGCTTTTCGCGCCGCGTGCGGTCGAAGCGGTCGTAATTGCCGCTGTAGTAGGTCAGCTTCTTGTTCTCGAGATGCAGGATGCCTTGCGCGACGTTGTTCAGGAGGTCGCGGTCATGGCTGACGATCAGCACCGTATAGGGGTAGGAGCGCAGATAATCCTCGAGCCAGATCGTACCTTCGAGATCGAGGTAGTTGGTCGGCTCGTCGAGGAGCAGCAGGTCGGGCTCGGAGAAGAGCACGGCCGCGAGCGCGACACGCATGCGCCAGCCGCCCGAGAAGTCGGAGCAGGGGCGCGCCTGCGCGGCTTCGTCGAAGCCGAGGCCGGCCAGGATCGAGGCGGCGCGCGACGGCGCGGCATGCGCGCCCATATCGGCGAGGCGGGTGTGGATCTCGGCGATGCGGTGCGGATCGGTCGCGTGTTCCGCTTCGTCCAGCAGGGCGGCGCGCTCGGTATCGGCGGCCAGCACCGTGTCGAGCAGCGTGGTCGGGCCGGCCAGCACTTCCTGCCGGACCATGCCGACGCGCCAGTTCCTCGGGAAACTGATGCCGCCCGTCTCGGTCTGGTACTCGCCGGTGATGATTTTCAGCAGGGTCGACTTGCCGGTGCCGTTGCGGCCGACAAAGCCCACCCGCTGCCCCGGGGGCACGGCCGCGGTGACATGGTCGAGGAGGAGGCGCCCCTCCATACGGAAAGTGAGATCGTTAATATGAAGCATGGCGGTTCCTTAGCACACGTGGTTGCCGCCGTCATTAAGGGCGGCTATAACCCGCGCAAATTCCGTGACCCTTAAAGAAATCAGGACAAAAGAGCATGGCCCTCGAACGGACCTTCTCGATCATCAAGCCGGACGCGACCCGCCGGAACCTCACCGGTAAGATCGTCGACCGGTTCGAAAGCGCCGGGCTGCGCGTCATCGCCTCGAAGCGCGTGTGGCTTTCCAAGGCCCAGGCGGAAGGCTTCTATGCGGTCCACAAGGAACGCCCCTTCTTCAACGATCTCGTCAGCTTCATGATCTCGGGCCCGGTCGTGCTCCAGGTCCTCGAAGGCGAGAACGCCATCGCGAAGAACCGCGAGATCATGGGCGCGACCAACCCGGCCAACGCCGCTGCCGGCACGATCCGCAAGGATTTCGCCGAGTCGATCGAGGCGAATTCGGTCCACGGGTCCGACGCACCGGAAACCGCCGCGCAGGAAATCGCCTATTTCTTCGCCGGGATCGAGATCGTCGGCTGATTTCGCCGCCGACCTGAATTGAAAAGCCCCGCCGGGAACGGCGGGGCTTTTTGTTTCGGGTACTCAGAGCCGTTTATTCATGTGGCACGTCATGCGCGTCTCTCGCCGTTGCGTATATAGTCTTGTCCTTGCGGGAGATGTAGACATGCATCCGGTTGATCAGGTCCATGCCGACCAGAAGCTGCGTCCGAGGGCCGAAATCCCGGCCGAAATCGGTAAGGTTGAGGGAGACGTTCCTGAATGCGACGCCGCCAAGTTCGAGAGAAGAGAACCTGCGGCGATAATCCTTCACCTTTTCGCCGCTGGCCGTGATCGAGTACGTGGCATCGGGTCCGCCGTCGGTCTCCGGATCGATGCCGTACATGCTGCGTGCCGTGGCGATATCGAGTGACGAAAAGTCCGAACCGGTATCGATCGACGCGCGGATTGGCTTTCCGTCGAGTTTAGCCGGCGTATAGGGGGTAGCCCCCTCTTCCTTGTATGGGATCTCGAAATAGGTCGAATTCCAATAGACGACGCCGCTACAATGATCCTTCGAGAAGAAATTGACTTTCCTCCGTGCGGGATCGATTTCGATATCGAATTTCTGAAGAACGTTCTGGCCAAGGAAACCCGCCTCAGGGGCCTTGCCGAGTTCGGCATCCGGCATGACAAGAAACTGGGTCCCGGTCCAACTCGCGCTTCCGAAGCCAAAGCTGGGTGCCACCGCGTATCTGCGGACGGGGTTGCCGGCGACATCCCATATTTCGATATATCCGATCAGATCCTCGACGCGTCCGGTCTTGAAATGCTCTTCGGTGGAAATGCTTTCGCGGAGTGAGCTCCATGTTGCGCCAGTGTCGAGCGCCAGCCACCTGTCGTGGCCATTGATTTGAACGGGGACGAGAATCTGGTTGTTCTCGAATTTCGCGTCCAGCGACGCATAAAGCTTGAGCTGGCACTCCTCCGCTCTGGCAGTCGCGACTGGAGCGAACAATACGCAAACCAGAGCAACCGCCAGCCACCTGTCTGCCCGATACATGACTTCGATTCCCCCTCTAAGCGTCGCGCGCGAAGATCATCCGCGTCCGAACGCTCCATATCGAAATTATGGTTTCGCGATGAAAGGAGCGCAACCGCGAAGGTTGCGTGCTCAAGTCAGGCTGAGCGCGGGAGATCGCCCTTGGCGATGAGGCAGCGCATCTCTGCGACGAGAGGCGACCAGTCGCCATCTCGAGTCTGGCGGAAGAGGCGCATCGAGGGATACCAGAGGCTTGCGCCGCCGGAGATACCCCAGCGCCAGTCGAGGCCCATCAGGGGAAGTGCAACGAAGGTCGGGCGGCCAAGGGCGCCGGCGAGATGGGCGGGCGCGGTGTCGACCGAGATCACGAGATCGAGTTCCTGCATGACCGAGGCCGTGACCGAAAGGTCGGTGAGAAGGGGTGCGAGATCGAGGATCGGCCAGGACGAGGCGGCGAGGTCTTCCCGCCCGCGTCCGACCTGAAGGCTCACCCATTCGACCGACGGCAAACCGAAAAGCGGCGCGAGATCGGCGAGCTTCATGCTGCGATGGGCATCGTTCGGATGGTCGGGATTGCCCGCCCAGACGAGGCCGATGCGGAGGCGGTCGTCTTTTCTTTCGCCGAGGAGGTTTGTCTTCGGCGCGGAGAGATAGGGACGCGCGAAGGAATTCTCGGGTGTCAGGCCAAGGGCGTGGGGCAGGCTGGAAAGCGGAAGCTGCGCGTCGATCTGTTGCGGTGTGTCGGCGGGCGTGAAAACGGGGCCGATACCGGGCGCGGTGGCGGCGAGCGTCTTCAGCGCGTTCTGGCCGAAGAAGAGCACGCGATAGCGCTCCGCCAATGTTCCGGCGAAACGCAGGAATTGCAGCGCGTCGCCGAGGCCCTGGTCGTTCCAGAGAAGGACGCGAGACCCGGCGGGCAGGTCCGGCGTCCAGCGCGGCGCGGGCCAGGGCGGAGACGCGGCACCCGGCAACTGACGGCGCCATTCATATTCGGCGAAGCCTTCCGACCAGCGGTCCTGCGAGAGCAGGAGGTTCGCCAGATTGAAATGCGCGAGCGCGTTCTGCGCGGGATCGTCCGATTCATGCGGGTGGAGGGCGATGGCGCGGCGATATTGCTCTTCCGAACGGGTGAGGTCACCTTTCGCGCGGTTGGTGAGCGCCGCGTTCATCCAGCCGGGCGCGTAGGCGGGATGCGTTTCGGTGAGCTGTGTCTGCCACGCGGTGGCGGCATCGAGATCGCCGAGGCGGTAGGCGAGATTGCCGGCATTGTAGAGAAGCTCGCGATCGGCGGGATGGAGCGCGAGGGCTTCGCGATAGGTGGAGATCGCCTCTTCGCCAGCGCACCGCCCGGCCGCTGCCAGCGCGAGGTTCCGCCATGCGTCGACGCGGTCGGGCGCCAGCGTCACGGCGCGACGCCAGACCGGGATTGCGTCGTCGAGGCGGTTGGCATCGCGCAAGGCCACGCCGTAATTGTAGAGGATGTCGGCGCGGGCGGGCTGCTCGTCGCTGGCGAGCTTCAGAAGTGGAATGGCGGCCAGCGGCTTTCCCTGCATCTGCTTCATGACGCCGCGCATATAGGTCGCCTCGGCGGCGGCGCCAGCTTTCGCGAGCTTGTCGCAGGCGCGCTCGGCGGCGCGGAAGTCGCTCCGTCCCAGAGCTTCGATCGCGGCCTGACGCAGTGTCTCCATGGTTCAGGAGACCGGGGGGACGAAGAGGGGCGCTTGTGCTTCGAGGGGAAGGCCGTCGATCTCGACGCGCTCGCCGACGATCCGTGTGCGGCCTTCCGCGACGAGGCGCAGCGCGAGCGGGTAGAGCTTGTGTTCGGCTTCGAGGACGCGGTCGGCCAGCGTTTCGGGCGTGTCGCCGGGAACGACCGGCACCGCGACCTGCGCGACGATCGGGCCTTCATCCATGGCGGGGCGCACGAAATGCACCGTGCAGCCCGTTATGCGGCAGCCGGTTTCCAGCACGCGCTCGTGAACGTGCAGGCCCTTGAAGGCGGGAAGCAGAGAAGGATGGATGTTGAGCTGGCGGTCGCGCCAGGCTTCGACGAAGCCTTCGGAGAGGATGCGCATGAAGCCGGCGCTGCAGATGAGTTCGACGCCGGCGCGGCAGAGCACCGCGTCGAGTTCGGCATCGAAGGCTTCGCGGGTCGGATAGTCCTTGTGGTTCACTACAGCGGTCGGAATGCCGGCGGCGCGGGCGACGTCGAGGCCGGGTGCGTCCGGCTTGTTCGAGACGACGATGACGATCGCGGCGGGAAAGCCCGGCTCCTTCGTCGCCGCGACCAGCGAGCGGAGGTTCGAGCCACGGCCGGAGATGAGGACGCCGACTTTCATCATGGCGGTCAGGCGAGGCTGCCGAGCGCGCCCTTGATCTCGACGCGGGGCTCGTCGCCGCGCCGCTCGCGCAGATGGCCGATGCGATAGACGGTTTCTCCTGCGTCGGCGAGGATGCGCGCGACTTCGACGGCGCGATCTTCGGCGACGACCACGATCATGCCGATGCCGCAATTGAAGGTACGGCCCATTTCGGCTTCGGCGATGCCGCCCAGCTTCATGACCCAGCGAAAGACTTCCGGCATGCGCCACGCGGCGCCGTCGATTTCGGCGACGATGCCGTCCGGCAGCACGCGGGGAATGTTCTCGACGAAACCGCCGCCGGTGATGTGGGCGAGTGCCTTCACGGCGCCGGTTTCGCGGATCGCCCGGAGGACGCTGCGGACATAGATGCGCGTCGGCGTCAGAAGCGCTTCGCCGATGGTGACGCTGCCGTCCTCGACATGCGGGAAGGGCGCGTCATAGGCGAGGCCGTGATCGGCGATAATGCGGCGGACCAGCGAATAACCGTTCGAATGGAAGCCGGTGGAGGCCAGGCCGATGATCGCATCGCCCGCGCCGACATCGGCACGCGGCAGAATTTGGTCGCGCTCGACGGCGCCGACGGCAAAGCCCGCGAGGTCGTAGTCGCCCTTCGCATACATGCCGGGCATTTCGGCGGTCTCGCCACCGATCAACGCGCAATTCGCCTGGCGGCAGCCTTCGGCGATACCGGCGACGACGGCGGTCGCTTCCTCGACGTCGAGCTTGCCGGTGGCGAAATAGTCGAGGAAGAAGAGGGGTTCCGCGCCCTGCACGACGAGATCGTTCACAGACATCGCGACGAGGTCGATGCCGACCGTGTCGTGGATGCCGGCTTCGATGGCGACCTTGAGCTTGGTGCCGACGCCGTCATTGGCGGCGACCAGCACCGGGTCCTTGAGCCCCGTCGCCTTGAGGTCGAAGAGGCCTCCGAAGCCGCCCAGTTCCGCGTCGGCACCGGGCCGGCGCGTCGACTTCGCCAGCGGCGCGATGGCCCGGACGAGGGCGTTGCCCGCGTCGATATCCACACCGGCCTGCGCATAGGTGTAGTTGTTCGGGCGGTCCTTGTCGGAGCTTTGGGCCATGGGCGAGAGGGTCCGTTCGGGGGGAATCGTTGGGGCACAAAACACCTGAAAATGCCCACATACGCAAGGGACTTGGGGCGGAAAACCAGGCGCGCCGGAAAACGACTTCTCCCAGCTTCGCGCCGCCCATGCGATACTATAGTCTGCGACGCGGATGGGCGAGGATGCCCGGCGAAAAGGTTATATGGATCAAGGGCCTAGGCGATGAGAACGGCATTCGGACTGGCAACGGTGGCGGGCTTCCTGACGGTGCTTCTCGGCGGATTTCCGGCGGCGGCGGCCGATCTCTATACGGTCAAGGGCGTCCATGTGGACGAAACGGCCCAAAGCGCGAGCGCGGCGCGAACCGTTGCGCAGGCCAAGGCCCAGCAGATTGCCCTTGGCGAGTTGCTGAAGCGGCTGACGCTGCCGGAGGACTGGCCGTCGCTGCCGCAAGCCGATGCGCGGACCGCTTCGGACGCCGTGCGCGGTTTTGCCGTGGCGAGCGAGAAGACCAGTTCGACCCGCTATATCGCCGACCTCAATGTCAGCTTTCAGCCGGATACGGTGCGACGGATGCTGAGGGCGCGGAACATCGCCTATGGCGAGACGCAGGCGAAACCCGCGGTGCTGCTCGCCGTGCTCGACAAGCCGGGCGCGCGGCTCCTCTGGGAAGACCAGAACCCCTGGCGCGACGCCTGGGCCTCGGTCGATCTCGCCGACGCGATGACGCCGCTCATCATGCCGATGGGTGATGTGCAGGAATTCACCACCGTGACCGCCGCGCAGGCCGTCGGCGGCGACAAGTCCGCGCTGGCGACGCTTGCCGCGCGCTACGGCACGGACGAAGTGGTGGTCGCGCAGGGGGTGACCGACGCGACCGGATCGAAACTCGACGTGACGGTCACGCGTTATGACGCTTCAGGCGCGGCGACGCCGATCAGGAAGACGTTTCAGGGGACGGGGCAGGGCGACGACGCCTTTGCGGCCCTCGCCCGGACCGCCGCAGCGAGTTCATTGACGGCGCTCGGCGAACCGTGGAAGCGCGAGACGGTAGTGAAGGCGGGCGAAAAGGCGGAACTGACGGCGGCGGTCTTCTTCTCCGGGCTCGATCAGTGGGAGACGATCCGCAAGGCGCTCGGCAATGCGGCGCTGGTCGAGGGAATGCAGGTCGAAGGCATCGCGGCGAACGGTGCGGAGGTGCAGATCAATTATCGGGGCACACCCGACAAGCTCGCGCTGTCGCTCGCCCAGTCGAACATCGCGCTGGCGCAGGATCCGGACGGCTGGTCCCTGCGGTTGAAATAGAGAGGGTTGGATGAGCGTACAGCGGCAGACGGCCATCTGGATCGGCGGGGTCATCGTCTTTGTACTGATGCTCTGGCTGCTCAAGGGCATCCTGCTGCCCTTCGTGGCGGGTCTCGCCGTCGCTTATTTTCTCGACCCCTTCGCCGACAAGCTCGAGGAGCGCGGGCTTTCGCGGCTGATGGCGACGGCGCTGATCTCGATCTGCTTCACTTTCATCGTGCTGGCCGTCGCGATCCTCTTTTTGCCGCTTCTCTATCAGCAGACGGTTGCCTTCATCGACGTGTTGCCGAGCATCATCAACGGCGCGCGCGGCGCGATCAACAATCTGAGCCACGGCAAGCTCGCGCATCTGCTCGGTAACAATTCCGACGTGCAGAATGCCGTGCGCGAGATCGCCAGCGGCGGGCTTTCCTGGATTTTGAGCCTGTTGCCGTCGATCGGTTCGCAGGGGCTCGCGCTTGTCGGCCTCATCTCGCTCATCGTCGTGACGCCGGTCGTCGCCTTCTACATGCTGCTCGACTGGGACCGGATGGTCGCGCGGCTGGACGAGCTTCTGCCGCGGGAACATGCGGAGACGGTGCGCGGCCTTGCACGCGAGATCGACGAGGTGCTGGCGGGTTTCCTGCGCGGGCAGGGCATGGTCTGCCTTTTTCTCGGCACGTTCTATGCGATCGGCCTTTCGGCAGCGGGGCTCACCTTCGGCCTTGTCGTCGGCATCATGACCGGCATTCTGAGTTTCGTGCCCTACCTCGGGACCGTGACCGGCTTCGTCGTGTCGGTGATGCTCGCCTGTTTCCAGTTCTGGCCGGACTATGTGCATATCGGAATCATCATCGGCATCTTTGCCGTCGGTCAGTTCATCGAGGGAAATTTTCTCCAGCCCAAGCTCATCGGCAGCAAGATCAGGCTGCATCCCGTCTGGGTGATGTTCGCGCTGCTTGCTTTCGGCACGCTGTTCGGCTTCGTCGGCGCGCTGCTCGCGGTGCCGGTCGCGGCAGCGCTCGGCGTGCTGGCGCGTTTCAGCGTCTCGCGCTACGAGCACAGCAGGCTCTATTGGGGCATGGAGACGCCGCATCCCGCCGCGCCGACACCGCCCTCGATCGTGCCGCACCCAAAGTTGCCGCAGCCCGCGGACAAAATGGCGGCCGAGGACTAGATGGAACGACAGCTCGTCTTCGAACTCGGTCACCGCGTCGCGCATGGCCGGGACGATTTTCTGGTTGCGCCGTCGAATGAGGCAGCGGTGGCGCTGGTCGACGCGTGGCCCGATTGGCCCGGTCCGGCGATCGCCCTGTCGGGACCGGCGGGAAGCGGCAAGACGCATCTCGCCGAAGTCTGGCGCGCGGCGAGCGGCGCGACACGGATCGAGGCGGCGTCGCTCGACACGGCCGATCTGCCGGCCCTCATCGCCCCGCGCGCGGTGATCGTGGAGGATCTCGGCGCCTTGTCGGATGCGGGAGAGCGGGCGCTCTTTCATCTGCTCAATCTCGCCAAGGAAGAGAGCGCATCGCTGCTCATCACCGCGCGGGAGGCGCCGGCGCGGCTACCGACGCGGTTGCCCGATCTCGCCTCACGGCTCAGAGCGCTTCCTCATGCCGAACTCGGCGCGCCGGACGACGTGCTGCTCGCCGGCGTTCTGGTCAAGCTTTTCGACGACCGGCAGCTTCGCGTGACCGAACCTTTGATCGCCTATCTCTCGGCGCGCATCGAGCGTTCCATCGCGGTCGCCCGCGATGTGGTGGACGCGCTCGACCGCGCCTCGCTTTCGGGGAAGAGGGCGATTTCCGTTCCTCTCGCCACGGAGGTGCTACGCTCGATGGGGCTCGGTTAGCGGCTAGTCTGGTGCTGGGGCCCAAGTCATCACCCAGTCACATGTTTGACGTATTCTTCGGCGAAAAATGGTTAAATCCGCAAAACCGCATCCGGGCTTTTTCCCATGAGCACTACGCCGCGCCATATCGCGACCGACCATAAAGAGACGAAGGCGGTAACGCCGCTGCCGCCGCTCGGCCGCAAGGCGGAGCCGGTTTCGGTTTCGGCCGCGCCCGAACCGGAGACGCTCCCGGACGGCGAGAAGCCTTCGCTGTCGATCGAGATGAGCCCGCCGGAACGCTTCATCAATCGCGAACTTTCCTGGCTCGCCTTCAACATGCGCGTGCTGGAAGAGACCGCGAACGTCAACCATCCGATGCTGGAACGGTTGCGGTTCCTTTCGATCTCGGCGTCGAACCTCGACGAGTTCTACATGGTCCGCGTCGCGGGCCTGCGTGGGCAGGTGCGGGCGGGCGTCGAGACGCTGAGCCAGGACGGGCTGACCGCGGCGCAGCAGCTCGATCTCGTCAACGATGCGGCCAACAAGCTGATGCAGGAGCAACAGCGGCAGTGGCTGTCGATCGGCGGACAGCTTCGCGAGGCCGGGATATTCCTGCTCGCGCCGAATGAAGTGACGAAGGAAGAATTCGCCTGGCTCGAGAACCGGTTTCTCGAACAGGTCTTCCCGGTGCTGACGCCGCTCGCCATCGACCCGGCGCATCCCTTTCCGTTCATTCCCAATCTCGGCTTTGCGCTCGCGCTGCAGCTTCAGCGGCAGACGGACGGCAAGCTGATGGATGCGCTGCTGCCGATCCCGACGCAGGTCGAGCGCTTTATCCGGTTGCCCGGCCGCGAGACCGGCGAGGCGGCGGGCCAAATCCATTTCATGTCGCTCGAGGACATGATCGGGCTTTTCCTCGACCGACTTTTCCCAGGCTACAAGGTGATCGGGCAGGGTGCGTTCCGATTGCTGCGTGACAGCGATATCGAAATCGAGGAAGAAGCCGAAGATCTCGTCCGCTATTTCGAATCCGCGCTGAAGCGCCGCCGTCGCGGCAGCGTCATCCGGCTGAAGATACAGGCGTCGACACCGCAATCGCTGCGCGATCTGGTGGTGAGCGAACTCGGCGTGACGGAAAAGGAACTCGTCATGGTCGACGGCTTGCTCGGCCTCGCGCAGACGAGTCAGCTCATCGTCGACGACCGGCCCGATCTCAAATTCCCGCCCTACAATGCGCGCTTTCCCGAGCGCATTCGCGATCATGGCGGCGATTGCCTCGCGGCCATCCGCTCGAAGGACATCATCGTTCATCATCCATATGAATCCTTCGACGTCGTCGTGCAGTTCATCCGTCAGGCGGCGGCGGACCCCGACGTCGTCGCGATCAAGCAGACGCTTTACCGCACCTCCAAGGACAGTCCGATCGTGCAGGCGCTGATCGAGGCGGCGGAAGCCGGCAAGTCGGTGACGGCACTGGTGGAGCTCAAGGCACGGTTCGACGAGGCGGCGAATATCGTCTGGGCGCGAAATCTCGAACGCGCCGGCGTGCAGGTCGTGTTCGGCTTCATCGAGTTGAAGACGCATGCCAAGCTCTCGCTGGTGGTGCGTCGCGAAGGCGGGGCGCTGCGCTCCTACGTCCATTTCGGCACCGGCAACTATCATCCGGTGACGGCGAAGATCTATACCGACCTTTCGATGTTCACCTGCGACCCGCTGCTCGCGGCGGATGTGTCACAGATATTCAATTTCATCACCGGCTATGCCGAGCCCAAGCACCTGAACCTGCTCGCGGTCTCTCCGGTCAGCCTGCGCAAGCGGCTCCTGTCCGATATCGGCGAGGAGATCGAGCATGCGAGGAAGGGGCGGCCGGCGGCGATCTGGGTGAAGCTCAATTCGCTGGTCGATCCGGAGATCATCGACACGCTTTACGAGGCGAGCCGCGCGGGCGTGAAGATCGAACTCGTCATTCGCGGCATCTGCTGCCTCCGGCCGGGCGTGCCGGGGCTCTCCGAGAATATCCGTGTCAAGAGCATCGTCGGACGGTTTCTCGAACATTCACGCATCATCTGCTTCGGTAACGGCCACGGCCTCCCGTCCGACAAGGCGAAGGTCTATATCTCCTCGGCCGACTGGATGCCGCGCAACCTCGACCGTCGCGTGGAAGTTCTCGTGCCTATCCTGAACCCGACGGTTCACGACCAGGTCATGGACCAGATCATGGTTGCGAATCTGAGGGACAATCAGCAAAGTTGGCAGTTGAGGCCGGACGGGTCCTATGAGCGCATGTCCGTGCCGGAGGGGGAAGAACCCTTCAACGCGCATACCTATTTCATGAACAATGCGAGCCTTTCCGGTCGTGGGACATCCTTGCGCGACAATCTACCCCCAACCTTCGACGTCAAGATGGGTGACGTCGGGAGGCCGAGGGATTAGGTTCTCTTCCGCGGATCACAGACCTGAGGGATTCCTTTGAGCGGCGGCAGGAAGTCGACCGGCCGGTTCGGCATTATCGATCTCGGCTCGAATTCCGTCCGCCTCGTCGTCTATGCGGCGGCGGTTCGGAGCCCCGTGCTCGTTTTCAATGAAAAGGTCCTGTGCGGCCTCGGCCGCACGCTGTCGAGCACCGGACGTCTCGACCCGAAGGGGATCGAGCGGGCGCTCGACGCACTCCGGCGTTTCACGGCGCTTCGCGAACAGATCGGCATCCGGCGGCTGGTCATCGCCGCCACGGCCGCCGTGCGCGACGCCGAGGATGGTCCGGAGTTTCTGGCCCGGGCCGAAAAGATATGCGGGTGCAAGATCCAGCTCGTGTCCGGCGCCGAAGAGGCACGGCTCTCGGCGCAGGGTGTGCTTTCGGGCATTCCCAATGCCGATGGTGTCGTCGGCGATCTGGGCGGCGCAAGCCTCGAACTTGTCGGCGTGTCGGGCGGCAAGCGGCTCGGCACGGGGGCGACGCTGCCGATCGGGCCTTTACGCATCATAGACCAGTCGAAGAACAATCTGACCGCGGCGGAAGCGATCGTCGACAAGGCGCTGAAGGGGCTCGACGTCCTCAAGGAGTGCCAGGGCAAGCGGCTCTATGTCGTCGGCGGCGTCTGGCGGAATCTCGCGCGCATCCATATGGCGCAGCGGCATTACCCGATCCACGTCCTGCATGAATATGTGATCCCGGCGCGCGACGCGGCCGACATCGCCAAGGTGATCGAGAAGCTCGGACCGAAGACGCTGGCGCAGATTCCCGATATTTCGGAACGTCGCATCGACACGCTGCCCTTCGGCGCGCTGGTGCTCGAACGTGTCATCGCCGCGATGAAGGCGAAGGAGGTCGTGGTTTCGGCCTATGGGCTTCGCGAAGGCATTCTCTTCGACCGGCTCGACCGCAGCGAGCAGATGAAGGACCCGCTGATCGAAGGATGCCGGGACCTTGCGGAGCGGCTTGCGCGTTTCCCGCAGCATGGCGACGAACTGACGCCCTGGACGGCGCCGCTCTTCCGCGACGAGGTGCTGGGCGAGACGAAGGAGCAGACGCGACTCCGGCACGCGGCCTGCATCCTCGCCGATATCGGCTGGTATGTGCATCCCGATTACCGTGCGCATCATTCGCTGACTCAGATCCTTCTCGCGCCGTTTTCGGGCGTCGATCACTCCGGCCGGCTCTTTCTCGCGCGCGTCGGCTACCACCGTCACGAAGGCAGGGGAGAACCCGAACTCATCGGCAATCTCGCCGGCATCCTGACGGAAACGGAGAACTACCGCGCGCTGGTGCTCGGCCTCGCGCTGCGGCTCGCTTTCACGCTTTGCGCCGCGACGACCGGCATGCTGCCAAAGACGAAGCTCGAGATCACCAGGAATACCGTGACGCTGGTCGTC
>CAISYL010000069.1 GCA_903889655.1 uncultured Alphaproteobacteria bacterium
GTTTGCGCGCGATTTCGGCTTCAAGCAGATCGTCGCGATCCCGCTCTCGGCCCGTTTCGGCGACAATGTCATCACCCGCTCGCCGCGCACCGCCTGGTATCATGGGCCGGCGCTGCTCGATCATCTTGAAACGGTCGAGGTCGAGGACGAGCAACTGGCGAAGCCGTTTCGTCTGCCGGTGCAGTGGGTCAACCGGCCCAATCTCGATTTCCGCGGCTTTTCGGGCACGATCGCCGGCGGCACGGTGCGGCCGGGAGACCGGATCGTCGTTGCAGCCTCGGGACGAACGACCACGGTATCGCGCATCGTCACCGCCGATGGCGACCTCGACGTCGCGACGGCAGGCGATGCGGTCACGCTGACGCTCGCCGATGAAGTCGATATTTCGCGTGGCGATCTTCTCGTTGCGGCGGGGGATCAGCCGGAAGTCGCGGATCAGTTCGCAGCCCACGTCATCTGGATGAGCGAGGATCACCTGCTTCCGGGCCGTCCCTATCTCGTCAAGATCGGCGCGAAGACAGTGACGGCGCAGGTGACGGAGATCAAGCACAAGATCGACGTCAACACGCTCGACCATCTGGCGGCGAAAGAGCTTGCGCTCAACGAAGTCGCAGTCTGCAACTTCTCGCTGTCGCAACCCGTCGGGTTCGACGCCTATACCGCCAATCGCGAGACGGGCGCCTTCATCATCATCGACCGGCTGACCAATGCGACGGTCGGTGCCGGCATGATCATGTTCGGTCTTCGCCGTGCAACGAACATTCATTTGCAGGCGCTCGACGTCAACAAGTCGGCACGCGCGAACCTCAAGGGCCAGAAGCCGGTGATCCTGTGGTTCACGGGATTGTCCGGCGCAGGCAAGTCGACGATCGCCAACATCGTCGAAAAGCGGCTGCTTGCCGAAGGGCGGCACACCTACATGCTCGACGGCGACAATGTCCGCCACGGGCTCAATCGCGACCTCGGCTTCACCGAGGGCGACCGTGTCGAAAACATCCGGCGCGTTGCCGAAGTTTCGAAGCTGATGATCGATGCCGGCCTCATTGTCCTTGTCTCCTTCATCTCGCCGTTCCGCGCCGAGCGGCGCATGGCGCGCGAGCTTGTCGAGAGCGACGAGTTCATCGAGGTCTTCTGCGACACGCCGCTCAGTGTTGCCGAGAGCCGCGATCCCAAGGGGCTCTACAAGAAGGCGCGGGCCGGCCAGATCAAGAATTTCACCGGTATCGACTCGCCTTACGAGCCGCCGGAAAATCCCGAGATCAGGCTCGAATCCGGCACGAAGTCGGTCGAGGTGCTTGCCGAAGAGGTGATTTCGCTGCTGCGCGGGCGCGGGATCATCGCGTGACCGGATCGGCGGTTCGGGCCGCCGGTACGCTCATCTTGCGCAATTCCGGTTTGACGACCTTGCCGGACGCGTTGGTCGGCAGCGCCGTTACGATGTCGACCAAGCGCGGCACCTTGTAGTTCGCCATGTGCTCGCGCGCCCAGGCGATGATTTCCGCCCCGTTGATCGTGGCGCCGGGCTTCGGCACGACGAAGGCCTTGCCGACCTCGCCGAGGCGGTCGTCGGGCACGCCGATCACGGCCACCTGGCCGATGGCGGGATGCGCGCTTAACAGCCGCTCGACTTCCGCCGGATAGCAGTTGAAGCCGCCGACGATGAACATGTCTTTCATGCGGTCGGTGATGCGCAGATAGCCGCGCTCGTCGAGCAGGCCGACGTCGCCGGTGTGAAGCCAGCCGTCGGCGTCCACGGTGTCGCGCGTGGCTTGCGGACTATTGAAATAGCCCCGCATCACATTGTAGCCGCGCACGACGACTTCGCCGGGTGTGCCGGTCGGAACGGGATTTCCTTTCTCATCGACGCAACGCAATTCGATGCCTTCGATGGCGCGGCCGCAGGCGGTCGCCACGGTCTCGGGGTCGTCGCTGGCGACGCTCAGCGAGACGACGCCGCAGCTTTCCGTGAGGCCATAGCCCGACAGAACGACATCGAAGCCGAGCTCGCTGCGCATGCGTTCGATCAGGATCGGCGGAATGGTGGCGGAGCCCGTGATCGCGGCGCGCAGGCTCGAAATATCGAAGTCCTTGAGGCGCGGATGGGCGAGCAGGCTGTGATAGAGCGTCGGTGCGCCCGGCATGACGGTGATGCGGTCGCGCTCGATTTGCGCGAGGGCGAGTTCCGCGTCGAAGGCCTGTACCGGATAGACGGTCGCGCCGCGCATCAACGCCGCGACCCAGCCGGCCTTGTAGCCGAAGGAATGGAAGAAGGGCGAGACGACCAGATAGCGGTCCCCCTCGACGAGGCCGACCGCGTTCGCCCAGGCGTCGAAGGCGCGGATGTTCTGGCCATGCGCCGTCATTACGCCCTTGGCGCGGCCCGTGGTGCCGGAGGTGAAGAGAATGTCGGAGATGTCTTCGGCATCGGGCATGCGCGCCGCGAGTTCGGCCTCGCTTACCTCGTCGGCCAGCGCAAGAAAGCTTTCCCAGTCGGTTTCGCCGGCACGGGCGTCCCGGAGCACGATCATCTGTTCGAGCGTCTTCGGCCAGACGGCCGAGATGAGATCTGGATAATGGGCCCCGAGGAAATCGCCGATGACGAAGAGCGCCCGTGCGCCGGCGTCGGACAGAATGTCGGCGGCCTCCTGGCCTTTCATGCGCGTATTGACCGGCACGACGATGGCGCCCGCACTCTGGATGGCGACGGCGGCGACGATCCATTCCCAGATATTCGGCGCCCAGATGCCGACCCTGTCCCCATGTTCTATGCCGAGAGCAATGAGGGCGCGGCCGGCGCGGCGGCGTTCTTTGTCGAGATCGCTGAAGGTTAGAATCCTGTCGCCATCGATAATGGCGGGCCGGTGCGGCCAGCGCCGGGCGGCGACGGCCGCGAGGCCGGGAATGGTGTCGGCGTGTGAGGCGGGTTCCGTCGGCATGCGGCTTGGGCTCTCTGCTGATCAGGCGAGCTAACCACGGCTCTCGGCGGGAAGTCCTAGTCTTTTCGGACGATAGAAAAGCCCGCGGCCACATGTTTGAGCGCGACCGCGGGCATTATCGTCAGGCGGCGAGGAAGCCTTCGAGGCGCTTGCGGATGATCGCCTCGGCTTCGCTCATGATGCGGTCGATCAGTTCCTTGACCGACGGGATATCGTGAATGAGGCCGGCGACCATGCCGCAGCTCCAAGCACCTGCATCCATGTCGCCTTTCTGCATGACGCGCGGATAGACGCCGCCGACGAGTTCGCGGATATCCTCGATGCCGAGGCCCTCGCCCTTGGCGTGCTCGATCGCGACGATCTTTTCGACCGCGGCGTTGGTGAGCACGCGCTCGGTATTGCGGAGATTGCGCATGATGAGGCGGGTGTCGAGTTCGGAGGCCGCGACGATCGCCTTCTTCACGTTTTCATGAACGGGTGCTTCCTTCGTCGCGATGAAGCGCGTGCCCATGTTCATGCCTTCGGCACCCAATGCCAGCGCCGCGACGAGGCTGCGCGCGTCGGCCATGCCGCCGGATGCGACGAAGGGAATTTTCAGTTCCTCGGCCGCGCGCGGCAGAAGGATCATGTTTGGCACATCGTCCTCGCCCGGATGGCCACCGCATTCGAATCCGTCGACGCTCACCGCGTCGCAACCGATCTTCTCGGCTTTCAGCGAGTGACGCACGGACGTGCATTTATGGATGACCTTGATGCCGCCGGCTTTCAGCGCAGGCATGTATTGCTCGGGGCTGCGGCCGGCCGTTTCGACGGCTTTCACGCCGCCCTGAATGATCGCGTCGATATATTCGGGATAAGGCGGATTGGCGAAGCCCGGCAGGAATGTGAGATTGACGCCGAAGGGCTTGTCCGTCATATCGCGGCATTTCGCGATTTCCTTCGCGAGAAGTTCCGGTGTCTGCTGCGTCAGGCCGGTGATGATGCCGAGGCCGCCGGCATTCGAAACGGCCGAAGCCATCTCGGCGAGGCCGACGAAATGCATGCCGCCCTGGATGATCGGATGCTGGATCCCGAAAAGCTCGGTGATACGCGTCTTCATTTTGTGTCCCTTGTCGTTTCCGTGGCGGCCTCTTTCGCGCGCCTCCCGTCTGTCTACCTTAAGTTCATTCTTTGAACTCTCAAAAAGTTTTGAATGCAGGGGCGCTGGACGCAGCGTCAGGGCCGTGTTTGCCGGGGGCGGCGATGGAGGCCGATAAATCGGCTGGCCGCGAGGAACGGAGGCGCTAATCTAGCGGGAAATCCGGTCGCAGAACCGGACGGTGGAGGAGGACATCATGAGCATTGCGGAATCGGATACGAGTTTCCCGGGCTATACGCGCGGCCGTATCGACGACGAGATCGTCAATCCCGAACTTTTCGCCAATGAAGACGAGATCCACGCGCTGTTCACGAAGCTGCGCCATGAAGACCCTGTCCGGCTGATGAAGTCGCGTGGCTTCCGGCCTTTCTGGTCGATCACCAAGCATGCCGACATTCTGGAAATCGAAAAGCAGAGCGACAAGTTCGTCAACCGGCTGCGCACCTATCTCTCGCCCATCGAGGGCGAGGAATGGGTGAAATCCGTCACCGGCGACACGCATCTTTTCCGCACGCTGGTCGATCTCGACGATCCCATTCACTACAAGCTGCGCAGCCTGACGCAGAGCTGGTTCATGCCGCCGAACCTCAAGAAGCTCGAGGGACGGATCGCCGGGCTCGCCAAGGATCACGTCGACCGCATGGAAGACCTCGGCAGCGAATGCGATTTCGTGAAAGAGGTCGCGCTCTGGTATCCGCTGCGCGTCATCATGCAGCTGCTCGGCGTGCCCAAGGAAGACGAGCCTTTCATGCTGAAGATGACGCAGGAAATCTTCGGGCCGGGCGATCCGGACGTAACTGCCGTAACCGACCATAAAGGCGACGAAGACGCGATCGTCTTCAGCGGAGAGCGCGGGCAGAGCGTCGATCTGGCGGCGACGGCAGCGGCGCTGTTCGACTATTTCGGAAAGATCACGGCCGACCGTCGCAAGAACCCGAAGGACGACGTCGCCAGTGTCATCGCCAACGGCATGATCGACGGCGCGCCCATCGGTGATCGCGAGGCGATGAGCTACTACATCATCGTCGCGACGGCGGGACACGACACGACGAGTTCGGTGACGGCAGGCGGGCTTCTGCAGCTCATCAGAAATCCCGACCAGATGGCGAAACTCAAGGGCGATCTGTCGTTATTGCCGAGCACGGTCGAGGAGGCGATCCGCTGGGTGACGCCGGTGAAGCATTTCATGCGCACCGCGACGGAGGACTACACGCTGCGCGGCAAGACGATCAAGGCGGGAGACGGCTTGTGCCTCCACTATCCGAGCGGCAATCGCGACGAGGAGGTTTTCGACGAGCCCTTCAAATTCAAGGTCGACCGCACGCCGAACAAGCAGGTCGCCTTCGGCTATGGCGTTCATCTCTGCCTCGGCATGCATCTCGCGCGCATGGAGATCAAGGCGCTCTATAACGAGTTGCTGCCGCGCCTGAAGAGCATCGAGCTCGCCGGCGAGCCGCGAAATACGCGAGCGAACTTCGTCAGCGGGCTCAAGACCATGCCGGTGCGGTATCGCTTCGCATAGGAATTCGGGAGAGAGACATGAAGATCACCGCAGCTGTGGTGCGGGCGGCAGATGCCGCATTCAGCATCGAGGACGTCGAGATCGACGAGCCGCGCGCCGACGAGATTCTGGTGCGCGTCGTCGGCGTCGGGCTTTGCCATACCGACCTCGTCTTCAAGGCGGCGGGCATTCTGTCTCTGCCGGTCGTGTTGGGGCACGAAGGTTCCGGCATCGTCGAGAAGGTCGGCGCGAATGTGTCGAAGGTGAAGGCGGGCGATCGCGTCGCCATCACTTTTCGGTCCTGCGGGACATGCGACCGTTGCGAGAAGGGCCAGCCGGCCTATTGTCGGACAATGCCGATGCTCAACTACATCGGCATGCGGCCCGACGGGAGCAAAGCAATCCACGCAGGCGGGGCGGATGTCTCCAGCAATTTTTTCGGACAATCGTCCTTCGCCAATTACTGCCTGACCTATGAACGCAATGTCGTGAAGGTTCCCGAAGGCGTTCCGCTCGAACTGGTCGGGCCGCTCGGCTGCGGCGCGCAGACGGGCGCGGGCGGCATCATGCGTTCGCTTGCCTGCGAGAAGGGATCATCCGTGCTGATCCTCGGCGGGGGCGCGGTCGGGCTCAGCGCCGTCATGGGCGCGGTCGTGCAAGGCTGCGGCACGATCATCGTGCTCGAACCGTATGAGGCGCGGCGCAAGCTCGCGATGGAACTCGGCGCAACGCATACGATCGATCCGAAGGCGTCACCCGATCTCGCCGCCGCCGTGAAGGAAATCCTTCCGCTCGGCGTCGACTATGCCTTCGACACGACGGGCATTCCGGCCGTGCTGCAGGCGACGATGAACTGTCTCGGCTCTCACGGCGTCTTCGGGATCGTCGGCGTCTGCCCGCCGGGCACACCGGTTCCGGGCGAGCTTTCGAATGTCATCACCTATGGCCATACGATCAAGGGGATCATCGAGGGGGACAGCGATCCGGATGTATTCATTCCGGAGATGATCGAGCTCTACAAGAAGGGCAGGTTTCCCTTCGACAAGCTGATCCGCACCTACCCGCTCGCCGAGATCAATCAGGCGATCGCCGATCAGCATCATGGCGATTGCGTCAAGGTGGTGCTGCTGACCGGCGCCTAGAGGTGGGGAGGGCGCGGCGGGAGCCGCTGCGCCCCCATGCCAAGATTTACGCGCCATCGTCCAAGACGGTTTGCGCGCCGCCCGGCGATCATGAGACCGGAGGTCCCGAAAGGCGGACTTCGCCGATCAGGAAGGGATCTTGCGCGTGGCTATTCCGAATACATTGATTTTCGTCGATCTCGCTTCCGACGATCCGGCCAGGGCCGGGCAATTCTATGCCGAGGTTTTCGGCTGGCAGGACGATGCCCGTCCCCTCGGCGTCTTCCATCGCATGGTACCCGGCGGCTTCTTCGCCAATCCGGATGGCAGCGACAGCCAGATCGGCAATCTGCATCTCGGCATTTTCGACGCGGCCAATGCCCGTCCGCATCCCTCGCCGGAAGGTGTCGAGCCGCGCCAGCTCGCAGACGGCGGCCGCAAGGCGCGCATCTGGGTCCTCGTAAGCTCCGACGATACGGTCGAGCGCATTCTCTCGACCGCCGAGAATCTCGGCGCCACGGTGCTCTGGAAGGATCACTACTGGAAGGAATTCAACGGCTTCAATCACGCCTTCCGCGATCCCTGGGGCAACGAGATCATCCTGTGGGGTAAAGCCGGACCGGAACCGAGCATACCGGACGGCTTCACGCGCGAATAGGCGCCGCGTTCGCAAGGACAGGACATCAACATTCCGCTCCCGCCTGGGCTGGACGCCTGGCTTGTTCCAGCGGATGCTGACCTCGGGGGAGGACTGCAAGGGAGACGGCGCAATGCAGTCCAGACAACCGGCCGCGACCGGCACGATCATTGCCTGCGCGGTCGGCAATTTCGTCAGCGCGACGCCGATGGTGAATACCGTCTTCGGTCTTTTTCTCATTCCGCTGTCGCAGGAATTCCATTGGCCCCGGTCCGGCATTTCGGCCGTGCTCGGGATCGTCGCGGTTGCCGGCGCGCTCGCCTATCCGGCTATCGGGCGTCTCGCCGATCTCTATGGCGCGCGGCGGATTGTGCTCAGCGGCAATCTTCTCTTCGCGACGGCCATCGCCACGGCGGCGCTCGCCAATGGAAGCCTCATCCAGTTCTATATCATCTTCGCGCTGATCGGCGTGACGGCGGCGCTGCCGAGCACGGTGCTGCTCACCAAGATGGTGTCGGCCTGGAGCGTCAAGCGGCGCGGCGTCTATATCGGATTGACGGCGGGGCTTGGCAATGGGCTCGGGGCCACCGTGGTGCCGATCTTCGCGCAGATGCTGATGGGCGCGGAGGGCTGGCGCGCGACGTATGTTGGCCTTGGCGTCGCGACGGCCGTCATCGGTTTTCCGATCCTCTATGCATTGTTGCGGGAGGCGCCCGCGAGCCTGCGCGAGAGCGAAGCGGAAATCGGGCACGATGAAGGGTTGACGCTCGACGAGGCGCGGCGGACGCCGACCTTCTGGATGATCCTTCTGGCAGTCGCGCTCGGCGCCGGCTGTATGACCGCCATCTTTACACATGTCATCCCGATGCTCATCGACAGGGGGATGGAGCCAGGCAAGGCCACCAGTATCCTCGTGGTTTTCGCTCTCGTCACCGTTGCCTGGCAGGTTGCGCTTGGTTTCGTGCTCGACCGGGTGCGGTCCCCGCGGATCGTCGCGCCATTTTATCTGGCGGCCTTTGTCGGGCTTGCGCTTTTTGCGGGCTCGTCAAGCTATCCGCTGCTTCTCGTCGCGGGCGCGCTGATGGGGATCGGCCTCGGTACGGAATATGGCGTCATGCCTTACTACGTCTCGCGCTATTTCGGGCTCAAATCCTATGGCGCCATCTACGGCGTGATGTATGGCACGGTGGTGCTGGTAATGGGTTTCACACCTTTCGCGATGGATGCGGTCTTCGATCTGTCCGGTTCCTACGACATCGCCATTTATGCGATCGAGGCGGCGCTTATTGTCGGCGCAGTCCTGATTTCGAGGCTCCGGCCTTATGGACTGGCGAATTTGCCTGTTTCTGCCGTCCCGAAACCGGAAGTCGGTTTCGATTTGCCGAAACTATAATCAACAAACAGCACTTTCTTTGGGCAGATGCCGGAACGGGTGCGGCTGACACAACAAATCCATCCTCCCGCGCCAAGACGCTTCGGAGGCTCGGCCCTAGGCTCGGAAGTTGCAAATCGCAGTTTGAAACGCCGGATCTGAGGCGGCTTCAATCGCGATGGGCGAAGCAGGAGCGGGTAAGTGAGCAGCCAGATTTTCAACGACGAGTTTTTTGCAGGACTATCGAGTTCGGTCGGCGACGTGACCGAAGCGGAAACGCTGCCGCCGGAATGCTACACGGACGAGGGCTTTTTCGAGTTCGAGAAGGAAGCGCTCTTCAATCACGAGTGGCTCTGCGTCGGCCGCGAGGACTGGGTGAAATCGCCGGGCGACTATTTCACCACGTCGCATATCGGCGAGCCGGTCATCGTGGTGCGGACGCGCGAGGGCGAATTGAAAGCGCTGTCCGCCGTCTGCCAGCATCGCGCGATGCTCGTCGCCGAAGGCCACGGCAACACGCGCGGCTTCGTCTGCCCCTATCATCACTGGACCTACAGCCTCGACGGCAAGCTCGTCGGTGCGCCGGCGATGAACCGCACCTGCAATTTCAGCCGCGAGGACATCGCGCTACCGGAAATCAGGACCGAAGTCTGGCTCGGATTCATTTTCATCAATTTTGACGCCGAGGCGCCTGCGCTCGCGCCGCGGCTTTCGGTCGTCGCCGACGCGCTTGCCCATTACGACCTCCCGGCGGCAGAGGGGCCCTTCCCCGATGCCCCCATGCCCTTTGCCTGGAACTGGAAGGTCATGATGGAGAACAACAATGATGGCTATCACGCGACGCGGCTTCACAAGGGCCCGCTCCACGACTTCATTCCAAGCGAGCTCGCCACTTTTCCGGAAGTTCCGGCCGATAGCGCCGGCTATCTGAGGTTCAATGGAACGCTTCATCCGGACGCGGCTTTCAACATCCTGCAGAAAGCGGTCCTGCCGATCTTTCCGGGGCTGACCGACGAAGACCGCAGCCGCGCGGTTTTCGCGAATATTCCGCCGACGCTGTCGCTCGTCGTCACCAGCGACATGGTGATCTATCTGATCCTCCATGCAGAAGGCGCCGGCAAGCATTCGATGACGATGGGCTATCTCGTCGCCCCGGGCGCCATGGCCGAGCCCCTGTTTGCCGAGCGCATGGACATGAACATGAAGGCGGCGATGGAGATTACGGAGCAGGATCTTCACGTCGACGCGCTTGTGCAGGTCGGTCTGCGGTCCCGCTTCGCGATCCGCGGCCGTTATTCCTGGCAGGAGCAGGCGCAGCGCGATTTCAACGTGTGGCTGGTGCAGCGCTATCAGGCGGCGTGGCGACGCAGGAAAGAAACGCGCGCTGCGCTCGCTCCCGTGGAATTGCGGGCGAGATCGTGAGCCGACGCAAAGACAGAAGAAGCGGCAGGATTGGTGAATGAGTGACGTGAAGAGCAGGCGCATGCCCGTTGTTTTCTTCGGGCATGGCAGCCCGGGGAACGTGATGGAAGAGAACAGGATCACAGCGACCTGGCGCGATCTCGGCAAGGAAATCGGCAAGCCGAGGGGTATCATCTGCATTTCCGCGCACTGGTTCATTGGCGGCACCGGCGTGACGGCCATGGAGCGTCCGCGCACGATCCACGATTTCGGCGGCTTCCCGAAGATCATGTACGAGATGCATTACGATGCGCCCGGTGATCCCGCGTTGGCTGCGCGGATTGCCGAGCGATTGAAGCCGATTGACGTCGCGCTCGACCAGAGCTGGGGTTTCGATCACGGCGCCTGGTGCGTGCTCACGAAGGTTTATCCCGAAGCGGATGTTCCCGTCGTTCAGCTCAGCATCGACGCGCGCAAACCGCCTCGCTTCCATTACGAACTCGGCCGGATGCTGGCACCTTTCCGCGATGAGGGCATCCTGCTCGTGGGTAGCGGCAACATCGTACATAATCTGCCGGAGATGAACTGGCGCAGCCAGTCGGGCGGATATCAATGGGCGCAACGCTTCGGCGATTATATCCGCAAGGCCATCGTCGAGGACGAGCCGGACAACATCATCGATTATGCGGGCTTCGGCCGCGACGCGGCTCTTTCGGTGCCGACGCCCGAGCATTATCTGCCGCTGCTCTATGTGATGGGCGCGCGCGACGCCGCGGACAATATCCGCTTTGAAAATGAATTCGTCGAATACGGGTCTCTGGACATGACGACGATCGTCGTCGGGTCGACATCGAGACAATGAAGTCAAAGGGGTGCGATATGAGTGGTCCAGCAAAAACGCAATTCGGTCTGCCGTCGGACAAGGGTGCCAAGGATCTCGGCATTTTCCTTCCGATCGCCAATGGCGGCTGGATCATTTCGGCCAACGCACCGGAGATCGACGCCTCTTACGAGTATAACCGCAAGGCGGCCCTTCTCGCGGAGGAGCACGGGCTCGATTTCATCATGGCGATGGCGAAATGGCGCGGCTATGGCGGCCCTCGCGAACATTGGCAGCATTCGCTCGACTCGCAAATCCTGATGGCGGCGCTCGCTGCGGAGACGAAGCGCGTCAAGGTCTGGGCGACGGTGCATACGCTGCTGCAGAACCCCGCGGTGACCGCCAAGATGATCACCACGCTCGATCTCATCAGTCACGGACGTGCCGGTCTCAACGTCGTGACAGGATCCTACAAAGGCGAGTTCGAGCAGATGGGTGCCTGGCGGGACGGCGTCGGGCATGACGAGCGCTACGATCTTGCGAGCGAATGGATCCGGATCATCAAGAAGCTCTGGAGCGAGAAGAGCGTCACCTTCGACGGCAAGTATTTCAAGATGGACGATTGCCAGTCCGACCCGAAGCCGATCGCCAAGCCCCATCCTTTCCTCGTCTGCGCTGGCACGTCGGCCAAAGGCTGGCAATTCACGACCGACGAGATGGACGCGATCTTCCTCGGCGGCAAGGACAATGAAGAACTCGCCACGTTGAGCAAGTCGGCCAAGGCCACCGCGAACGCCGCCGGCCGTAGCATTCGCACCTATACGATGATGAATCTGGTCATCGGCGAGACCGATGCCGATGCGAAGGCGACGGCCGAATATTATCGCGCCGGCTTCGACGAAGAAGCCATGCATGGAATGATGCGGGCCTACGGCTTCATCGACAGCGAGATCGGCAAGGAGAATGCTTTCACCGCCAAGGCGCGTTCGTCGTTCATGTCGTCGCATATGGTCGGGTCGGCCGAGAGCATTGCCGATCAGATGATCGAAATGCTTGGCGAGTGCGATCTCGATGGCATGATGCTGATCTTCCCCGACTATCACAAAGGCATTCCGGTCTTCGCCGAGAAGATCATGCCGAAAGTGCGCGCGCATTTCCCCGCGATGCCTCTTGAGACGGCGCGGGCCGTCTGAGACGCTCTGCGCGGTTTGAAGGCAGGTTGTGCCGCCGCGACGGGCAATGCCGCCAAGAACCCGTCGCCCGGCAAGTTGTTGTTCGCCGCTGCACAAGACGCAGGCAGTCACTCTCACTAGCCTCGTCGTCATAATAGGTCGTAGTCGCTTCGAGGGGATATGAGATGTCTTTGATGGAACAGGAAGAGAGCGTCCTCGAGGCGCAGGCGCCGGAACTGCATATCCTCCAGGCGACGCCGAAGACTGTTCATTGGGGATATTTCGATGCGGGTCTTGCACCGGCCCTTCGCGTCAAAAGCGGCGATTTCGTCAAGGCGCAGGCGATTACCCATCACGCCGGCGACGCGCCGGACCTGATGATGGATGAGAGCATAAAATGCATTTTCGCCAGCATCCCGGAAGCCGACCGCAACCCCGGCGTTCACCTGATGACCGGCCCGATCTATGTCGAGGACGCGAAACCCGGCGACATTCTCGAAGTACGCTATCTCAGCATGGTGCCGCGTTTCGCCTATGGCTCGAACCTAGCCGCTCATTGGGGGCATCTCTACAAGGAGCTCGGCGAGAAGGAACGGGTGACGATCTACCGTATCGATATGTCGAGCAACCAGGCGGAAGCCGCCTACGCCTACGACTTCCCCGGCAAATACGAGATACCCGGCAAGATCACGAATTGCCCGGAATGCGATCGTCAGAAAGCGCTGAAGGGCGTGCGGGTTCCGGTGCGGCCGCATCTCGGAACGGCGGGCGTCGCGCCTGACGTCAAGGGCCGCGTCAGCACGGTTCCGCCGGGCGCGCATGGCGGGAACATCGACAACTGGCGCATCGGCGCGGGTGCCACGATGTATTATCCGGTGCAGGTCGATGGCGCCCTCTTCTCGGTCGGCGACCCGCATGTCTCGCAGGGCGACGGTGAAATCAGCGGCACGGCGATCGAGGCCTCGCTCGACGTCATGTTCCAGATCGTGCTGCGCAAGGATTTCAGCTTCCCGTCGCCTTTGCTCGAAACGCCGCGCAACTGGATCGTACATGGTTTCGACGAAGACCTCGACGTCGCCATGCGCAACGCGGCGGTCGACATGGTCCATCTTCTGTCGGATCACCGCGGGCTTTCGCGCGACGACGCCTATTCCCTGATGAGCGTCTCAGCCGACTTTACGGTGACGCAGGTGGTCGATGGACGGCAGGGCGTCCATGTGCGGATCCCGAAGACGATGTTCGCTTTGCAGGACGAGAAATAGCACAGGGCGCAACGGCGGTTTTTGCGCGCAGCGTCCGGCACGGTCTTTGCTGATGAACTATCGGTAAGGTTTTGTTCCGGAGTATCGAGTACGTGAATCCGCAAGGAATGCGACCGTTGCAGAGTCAGGCCGGAATGCGCCAGCGTTTCGGTTGCAACGTCGGAGAGCAATGGACTGGTGAAAACCTGCGCATTGGCAAAAAAATGCGGCAGCGGACGCCGGATAGACAGCTTCATTCGAGGGGCGGTGCGACAAGCGCTGCTGCGGTCCAATGAAAGCCTGGCAGTTCTCGACCGAAGCCTATGCGAAATCCGACCGGCTTGCCGCCTGGCATAACGCGCTGGCGCGGCTCACGATGGTTTCCTCCAACCTACGCGAGGACGAGTTCTACGGCATCATCTCCGCTGTGGCCTCGCCCATGGGCATAGAGTTCGCGCGGATCACGTCGACGCCACAATCCATTACGGGCCTCGGCAAGAAGGAGCCCGAGGGGATATGGGTCGCGCTCGTGATCGAGGGCCGCGTTTCGGTCCGCGATGGTGCGCGCGAAGTGAATGCGTTGCCGGGCGACATTCTCTACGGCGCGATGGGCCATGCCGTCGGCTCTCAGTCGATCCTGACGCTGCTGACGGACGGGCGGCTGATCATGGTCAAGATCCCGCGCTCCGCTTTCAATCCGCGGCTGCTCGCGCCGTTGCCGACGAATGTCATCCATCTGCCGGGACGGGCGGGGATCGGCTACGTGCTGGCCGGCTTCCTCAATTCCGTTTCCGACGCGCTTGAGGATCTGAGCGAAGATCAGATTCGGCCGATCGAAATGGCGCTACCGGAATTTCTTATCAGCGGCCTCTTCCGTCAGTCGGACACCCGCGCGTTGGGCGGCGCCGCCGGCGTTCGCGCGGCATTGCTGCACCGGATCTGCCAGACCATCGAGATGAAGCTCAGCGATCCCGATCTCGCGCTGTCGCATGTCGCCGAAGAGCACGGCATCTCGCCCCGCTATGTGCAGAAACTTTTCGAGTCCATCGGGCAGAGCTTCGGACGCTACATCCGCTACAGGCGGCTGGAGCGCAGCCGCTGCGATCTCGAAAGCCCGGTCCATGCGCAGCTCTCGATTTCGGAGATCTGCTTCCGCTGGGGCTTCAACGACGCGGCCTATTTCAGCCGCGCATTCCGCGAACAATACGGCGTGTCGCCGCGCGAATATCGCCGTTCGCCTCCACCACCGAGCCAGGAAGGTCCATGGCTCATCAATCGCGGCCGACCGGAGGAGGGCGCCCGTGCCGCGCGCGAAGGCACGCGCGCAAGCTGGACCGATCTTCTGGAAGAAGAGAGGCTCGAAGAGGGCGGTGAGTTGTCGGTTGAAGCCGATCTCGACCACGTCGAGCTTGATCGTGACGATGTCGATCATGGCGGTGATGCCGCTTTGCCCGAAGAACCTCTGGGCGAGCACGAGCCACGACATCATTATCTGCCGGTGACGGCGAAGACGGTTCATTGGGGCTATTTCAGTCGTTTCCTGCCGCCCGTGCTCGAAGTGCAGTCAGGCGATTTCGTCACCGTCGAGACGCTGACGCAGCACGCCTATGACGATTACGAGCGCATGATAAAAGACGATCCCGGCGCGGAGAGCGTCTTTCACTGGACCAAAGATCACA
Source organism: uncultured Alphaproteobacteria bacterium (assembly GCA_903889655.1). Lineage (GTDB taxonomy): Bacteria > Pseudomonadota > Alphaproteobacteria > Parvibaculales > Parvibaculaceae > Parvibaculum. The sequence continues at coordinate 15,019 of CAISYL010000069.1, forward strand.
AGAATGTCGACCGGCGCGGCGCCGGCCCGCTCGATGCCTCGACCTATGGTCGCGGCGCGGGCGAAGGTTTCGGCGTCCATATCTGCACAGGCCCCATCGGCATCGAAGGCGCGAAACCCGGCGACGTCGTCGAGCTGCGCATTCTCGATATCTATCCGCGCCCGAGTGCGAGCCCGGAATATATGGGCCGCAGTTTCGGCAGCAATGCCGCGACGTGGTGGGGCTTTCATTACAACGAACTCATCACGCCGCCCGCGCCGCGCGAGGTCGTGACGATCTATGAGATCGAGGAGAAGCGCCATTCGCATCATCAATGTGCGAAGGCGGTCTACAATTTCCGCTGGACGCCGCA
>CAISYL010000070.1 GCA_903889655.1 uncultured Alphaproteobacteria bacterium
GGCTTTACGAGGAGACGGCGCCCGAGGATGTGATCGTCGTGTAGCTATTCTGCTATATCGTCATGGCCGGCTTAAACCGGCCATGACGAAACAGGAAGAACCCATGCCCATCGCCCAGCCTCGCGAGATTCTCGATTTCTGGTTCGCGGCCGGGCGGGACAAATGGTTCGCAACCGATCCGTCCTTCGACAGCGAAATCCGCAAACGCTTCGGCGACACGCATATGGTCGCCTGCGACGGCAAGCTCGACGACTGGATGAAGGATGCGCAGAGCGCGCTGGCGCTCGTCATCGTGCTCGACCAGTTCTCGCGCAATCTCCATCGCGACGATCACCATGCCTGGTCAAACGATGAGAGGGCGCTGCGCGTCGCGCGCGAAGCGATCCGGCGGCGCTTCGACGTCGAGGTGCCGATCACCGCGCGGCAATGGTTTTACCTGCCCTATATGCATGCCGAGGACATGGCGGCGCAGCGCGAGAGCCTGCATCTCCACGCGACGCGGCTCGACGATCCGGAAAGCCTTCGCTTTGCCGAAATGCATGCGGACATCGTCAAGCGCTTCGGCCGCTTTCCGCACCGCAATGCCACTCTCGGCCGCGAGTCGACGCCTGAAGAGCAGAGCTTTCTGGCAGAGGGCGGCTTCGCCGGCTGAATTCACGCGCTGACAAGCGGCCTCTCCCTGTCGCGCGTTCTCCATGCCGGACCCTCGGCAAGCTCGCAGCCTTTTCTGGCCGCCCAGTCGGCCGCGCGGTCGATCAGGGCGCGGCCGATGCCCTGACGGCGCGCGTCCCGGTGGACGACGAGTTCGCCGATGCTGACGAATTGCGCCCCCGGTTCGTCGCGCAGAAGTGTCGCCACGCCGTGAAGGACGCGCGCGTCTCTTTCGGCGGCGACATAGATGGCGCTGTTCGGGCCCGCGATCAGGCGGGCTATGTGAGCGCGTGTGCGGCGCGGCCCGGTGTCGAGCTCGGCGAACAGATCGCAAAGCTGCTCGTAATCGGCTTCGGTCGCCTGCCGGATCGTCAGTGTAGGTGGGATCACGATGGGTCTCCTCGGAGGGCCGTCGGGCCGGAGACCATCTTTCGAGACAATGCCGCCGGCTTGCGGCGGCATTGGACAAAAAGGATCGAACAACGCCGCGCTTATGTGAGCAGCGTAAAATACCAAGCGTGGATGTGGCGCGTTCCGATCATGGGCCGGACAATAGACCCGGCGCCCCCCTGGGGCAATGGGTCAAAAATGTCGCGCCGCGACGGTTCCCGCCCTTGGTTCCCTTGAGGAACTAACCATATGCCCTTCGGTATGGGATCGAGGGAGGAAGGCATGAAGCGGAAAACGGCAATCGTTCTGGGTGTCGGCCCGGAGCAGGGTCTCGGCGCGACGCTGGCGCGGCAGGCCGCGGAAGAGGGGCTTCATGTCTTCGTCGCCGGGCGGACGCTTGCCAAGGTGCAGGCCGTAGCCGGAGCGATTGAACGGCTCGGCGGCGAGGCGACCGCCGTCGATTGCGATGCGACGGACGAGGAAGGTGTCGTCACGCTCTGGCGCGCGGCGGAGGCGGAAGGCCCCGTCGATCTTGCCATCTACAATGCGGGCAACAACATGCCCGGCGGCGTCGAAGGGATGGAAGCGGATTACTTCGAGCGCTGCTGGCGCATCTGCTGCTTCGGCGGCTTTCTCTTCGCGCGCGAGGCGGCGCGGCACATGGCACCACGCGAACGCGGTACGCTCCTATTCACCGGGGCCTCTTCGTCGATGCGCGGCCGCGCGGGCTTTGCCGCCTTCTCGTCGGCCAAGGGCGCGCTTCGCAATCTCGCGCAAAGCGCCGCGAAGGAGTTTGGACCCAGGGGCATTCATGTCGGCCATGTCGTCATCGATGGTGGTATCGACGGCGAGAAGCTGCACAAGGCGGTGCCGGATTATGCGGCGCAGAGGGCGCAGGAGGGCAGGCTGATCGATCTCGGCGGCATCGCCGACATCTATCTCAGCCTCTATCGTCAACGCCGCGCGGCCTGGACTTTCGAGGCGGATGTCAGGACGCATAGCGAGCCCTGGTAGGGCTCGCTCTCTCGTCTCGCGCTAGGCCGCGCGCACTTCGCTCAGGAAGCGGTCGACTTCCGCGCCGAGCTTCGTCGCCTGCGCCGCGAGTTCGGTCGCCGCCGAGCGCACCTGGGTGGCTGCGCTGGCGGAATCGTTTGCGGCGCCCGTCACTTCGACGATGTTGTTTGCAACCTCGCGGCTGCCGCCTGCGACCTCGGCGACATTGCGCGAGATTTCGCGCGTCGATTCATTCTGCTGCTCGACCGATTCCGAGATCGAGCGGCCGATCGTGTTGATCTCGCCGATGACCTTGCTGATCTGCTGGATCGCCGTCACGGTTTCGCCGGTCGAGCCCTGGATCGCGGCGATCTGGGCGGCAATGTCCTCGGTCGCCTTGGCGGTCTGCTTTGCCAGCGCCTTGACCTCCGTCGCGACGACCGCAAAACCACGGCCTGCATCGCCCGCGCGCGCGGCCTCGATGGTCGCGTTGAGCGCCAGCAGGTTCGTCTGACCGGCGATCTGCTGGATCAATGTCACGATCTCGCCGATCTGGCGCGCAGCCTCGGTCAATTCGCGGACCTTGACGTCGGTTTCGGCGGCCGTGTGGTTTGCAAATTCGCCGATCTCGTTCGACTTCGCGGTCTGGCGGCGGATTTCCTCGATCGAACCCGCCATTTCCTCGGTCGCGCTCGCCACCGTCTGGATGTTGACGGTGGTCTGCTCCGAGGCGGCGGCGACGATTGCGGCGCGTTCATTGGTGGATTCGGCGGTCTTCGTCATGATGACCGACGTTTCCTCCATCTGACTCGCGGCCGCACTGACGCCGCCAAGCATCTCCTTCATCGAACTTTCGAAATCGGCGATCATCGTTTCGATCGTCGCCGCGCGCTTTTCCTTGGCTTCGCGTTCGGCCTGCTCCTGCTCTTCGAGACGCTGGCGTTCGATCGCATTGATGCGGAAAATCTCGACGGCCGACGTCATTTCGCCGATTTCGTCGCGGCGGTCGGCGCCGGCGAGTTCGATGCCGGTGTCGCCGGAGGCAAGCCTGCGCATCGCCGCCGTGAGTGCGCCGATAGGCTTCGAAATCCGCCGCGCGAAGTAGACGCCGGCGGCGGCGACGCAGAGGAGAAGCAACGCCGCTACGCCGAGCATGGTGTTGCGCAGCGAGACAAGCGGAGCCTGCGCCTCGCTGGTGGCGACCTGCGCGACGAGCGCCCAGCGCACTTCGTTGAATTCGACCGGCGTCGCGAAGGTCTCGACCTGATAGCCCATCGGGCCCGTGTCGATGCTGATCGCGGGCTTTGCGCCGTCGGTCACCTTCTGGTTCGCGGTGTTGATGACTTTCTTCACCGCGTCCGCGTCGATCTCGCGCTTCAGGATCGTCGGGCTTTGCGAGAAGCGCGAATTGTTGCGCATCAGGAAGTCCTCGCCCACCAGCATCAATTCGCCGGTCTTGCCGAGGCCCTGCGTCACGTTCATCAGATCGTTGAAGCGGCTCACTGGCACGCGGAAGGCGATGACGCCAAGGCGGGCACCCGCGCGGTCGAAAACCGGCGAGGCGATGAAGCTCGCGGGCACGCCGCCCGCCGGCGCATAGGGCGCGTAGTCGAAAAAGAAGACCTTGTTCGGGTCCGTTTCGCCGCTCGCGACCTCGAAGGCATAGGAGAGGTCGGTGCGCTGGTCGGAACTCACGCGTGGCGGAAAGACGTTCGAGGCGAAGTCGCTGCCCTTGTTCACTGAATAGATGACGTTGCCGTCCTGGTCGATCAGATAGAGATCTTCATAGCCGCGCTCGTGGATGAACTTGCGGAAGCCGTTGTGATAACCGTCATGCAGACCGCCATATTCCGAGCCGTCGGTCATCACGTCGTCGGCGCCCTTGTTGTAGAGACCGCGCAGCTTCGGCACCGGGTCGCCATTGCTCTTTGCCGCGCGCCAGGCCGAAGCGAAGTCGTACATTGCATCCTGCACGAAAGGGCTCGCCGCCATGAACCGGACGTCCTGCTGGACGGAGGTCAGGTAGTCCTGCAATGCGGCCTTGCGTCCCTGCAGCACGGCGTCGAAGCGCTCGTCGGTGGCCGCGTCGGTGTTGCGCGCCGCTTCGATGTAGCTCGAGAGCCCGATGCCGATGGCGAGCACGACCGCCGCCGAGACGACCAGAAGCTGAAGCCGCGCGGCGATCCGCAATGTCGGAAGCTTGAATGGAACGAAGGCGACGAGGGACTTTACGGACCCGATACGCGACATGACCTGCACCTGTTTATTCTTGTTCGCCAGTTGCAGCCCTCCCCCCCACGGAGAACCCCTGAACTGAATTTTGTAGTTCGCTTCGTAAAGAGGGGCTTAAGCCCCCTCGTCGAAGGCGGAAAAATCAGCCGGGCGCGACCGTCCCTTTCCGGGCAGGCTTTGCCGACGCGGCAAGGCCGGAGCGGAGCGCCGCCTGCTAAACCTTTGATTCTGGCCGCTGCTTTTCGTGGCCCAGGCATTGCAAATGAGGGGAACAGTTCACTAACCAATCGAGAGATCTGTTCCATGATGACCGACCACGAACTCAGCCTGCTCGCCGCCTACATGTTCGATACGCATGGACTGAAGGCTCTCGAATATGCCGATACCGCGGTTGAGGAACTGGAGCAGATCGGCGAGCGGCTGCGCGCCGATGCGTGGCGGGCTCTCAAGGTTTTCGTCGTCGAGATGGCCGAAGGCCGCCGCTCGCGTGAAGGCAACGTCCTCCACTGAGATTTTCCGGACGCGCCGGGCTTTGCGCTCGGGGCGTCCGCCCGTTACAACTTCCTCCCAACAATATTAACGAATGTGGGAGGACTGCATGGCACTCGACCCCCAGGTCAAGGCGCTGCTCGACGGAATGGCCGCGAATACCGAGGCGCCTCGCCTCATCGATCTGCCACCCGAGGGCGCGCGCGGCATGTACCGCGCGATGGCGGCGCAGCTCGACGCGCAGGGCCTGCCGATCGGCAAGGTCGAGGATCGCACCATTCCCGGTCCGGCCGACGACATTCCCGTCCGTATCTACACGCCCGTGGCGGCCGGCAGCGACGCGCTGCCCGTGCTCGTCTATTTCCACGGCGGTGGCTGGGTCATCGGCGATCTCGAAACGCATGATGCGCTCTGCCGGACCTTCGCCAATGAAAGCGGCTGCAAGGTCGTCGCGGTCGATTACCGCCTTGCGCCCGAACACAGGTTTCCGGCGGCAGCCGAGGACGCCTTCGCGGCCGTGCAGTGGGTCGAAGCCAATGCGTCGGAGATCGGCGTCGATCCCAACCGCATCGCGGTCGCCGGCGACAGCGCGGGCGGCAATCTCGCGGCCGTGGTCGCCCATCTCGCGCGCGACGCAAAGGGCCCGCAGATCGCCTTCCAGATGCTGCTCTATCCGGTGACCGACACGAATGTCGACACCGATTCCTATCAGGCTTTCGGCACCGGGCATTTCCTCGAACGCGACGGGATGATCTGGTTCATCGATCATTATGTGGGCGCGGGCGACCGTACCGATCCGCGCGTCGCGCCGCTGAAGGCCGCCTCGCTCGCGGGGCTTCCGCCGGCCTATGTCGTGACCGCCGGTTTCGACGTGCTGCGCGATGAAGGTCGCGCCTATGCCGAGGCGCTGCGGGAGGCCGGCGTCGCCGTCGAATATGTCAATTACGAGGGCATGATCCACGGCTTCTTCAATCTGCAGGCGGTGCTCGATGTCGGCCGCGACGCGGTGAAGACGGCGTCGAGGGCGCTGAAAGACGCGCTGGCTTAAGCCAGCGCCTCGTCCACGACTTCAATGATCGAGGAATAGACGCGCGCGCCGGCTCGATGGGCGCGCGCTTCATCCGCCGCGCGGAATTTTCCCGTGCGGACCTGCGCCCCCTGGAAACCCGTCCGGACGGCGCCTTCGATATCGGCTTCGACGTCGTCGCCGACCATCAGGGTCGTGGCGGGGGTCAGTCCGGCGCTGTCGGCGGCCGCATGGAAGAAATTCGGGTCCGGTTTGCCGAGGACGTGCGCCTCGACGCCGCTTGCATATTCCAACGCGGCGACGAAAGGGCCGGCATCGAGTTCGAGCCCGGTCGCGGTGCGGAAATAGCGATTGCGGGCCAGTGCGTAGAAACGGCCGCCTTCGATCAGGATACGGAAAGCCTTGTTGAGCCGTTCGAAGGTGAAGCCGTCGGCGGCGTCGCCGAGCAGAACGCTGTCGGGCTTTTCAGCTTCCGGCGGACAATCGACTTTCAGATTCTCATGCACCAGGAGATAGGGCTTCGCGCCGTCGCGCGAAATGACCGCGCGTGCAATTTGCGCGGTGGTCACGAGTTCATTTTCGGCAACATCGAGGCCGAAGCGGGCGAGCTTTTCGAGCAGCGCCGCTTTCGGCATGCGCGTGGTGTTGGTGATGAGGCGGAAGGGCATCCGCGCGGCACGCAGCCGGTGCAGGGCCTCCGGCGCACCAGGCAAGGCGGCATCGCCCTGATAGAGCACGCCGTCGACGTCGAGCAGCAGGCCTTCGATCCTCATTTTCGGACCTCTCGCTTCTCCCCGACAATTCAAGTCTAAAACCTGGATGGATGGTCAGACAAGCATGGTGTAGAGAGGAAAAAACACCGGGAGGAAACGATGACCGCACCGATCTTGAGAACGCCCGCCGTCCATCCTTTTTCGGGCTTCGACGTGCCGCATCTCCTCGCGCTGCATGCGGCGGCGCGGCCGGCGCATCCGTTCCTGATCTGGGAACCTTTCGAGGGCCCGTCGCGGAGCTGGTCCTACGCCCAGTTCGCCGAGGAGACGCGGCGTGTCGCAGCCGGGCTCAAGGCGCGTGGCGTCGCGTTCGGCGACCGCGTGCTCGTCCATCTCGACAATTGTCCGGAGGCGATCGTGGCCTGGTATGCCTGCGCACATCTGGGCGCGGTCGCGGTTACGACCAATGCGCGCTCCGTCGGCGACGAACTCGCCTATTTTGCCGAGCACGCGGGCGTCGTCGGCGCGATCACGCAGCCGAAATTCGCGACCCTTGTGGCGGAGAGTTGCCCCGCGATCGGGTGGCTTGCCGTCACCGAAACCGACAATGGCGCGCCGGCCGCGCCCGGCAACCGGCCACAAAAATCGGAGTCCTTTGCGGCGCTTTACGGCGATGCCGCCGATGCACCGCTGAGGCCGGCGAACCCCGCCGCCAATGTCGGCATTCAATATACGTCCGGCACCACGTCGCGGCCGAAGGGCGTCGTCTGGACGCATGCGAATGCGCTCTGGGGAGCGAAACTCGGCGCCATGCACGAGACGCTGACGGCGGACGACGTGCATCTCGTCTATCTGCCGCTCTTTCATACCAATGCGCAGTCCTATTCGGTGCTGGCGACGCTCTGGGCGGGCGGCACGATCGTCGCGCAGCCGCGTTTTTCGGCCTCGCGCTTCTGGGAGGTCTCGCTCCGCCATCGCTGCACATGGACGTCGATGGTGCCCTTCTGCCTTCGCGCGCTCATCAATCATGACGTGCCGGCGGCGCATCACTATCGGCTCTGGGGCAATGGCGTCGCGTCGCTGCCGACCGATGCGCATTTCCGCGTCAGGACCATCGGCTGGTGGGGCATGACCGAAACGATCACGCATGGCATCGTTAGCGATCCCTTCGTGCCGGCGCCCGCCATGACCATCGGCAAGCCGTCGCCCGCCTATGAGATCGCGGTCATCCGCGAAGACGGGCAACCGGCTGAGGCGGGCGACACCGGCGCGCTGCTCATCAAGGGCGTGCCCGGTCTTTCGCTCTTCAAGGAATATCTGAACAACCCCAAGGCGACGGCCGAGAGTTTCGACGAGCAGGGCTTCTTCATCACCGGCGACCGCGTGACGCTGATGGAAGACGGCTTCATTCGCTTCGCCGACCGCGACAAGGACATGCTGAAAGTCGGCGGCGAGAATGTCGCGGCCTCCGAGATCGAAACCGCGATCATGGCCGTCGGCGGCATTCAGGAATGTGCCGTCGTCGGACGGAAGGATCCCATGCTCGACGAGGTGCCGGTCGCCTTCCTGCTGGTCCCGGGCGGAGAGGCGGGTGCGGCAAAAGACCTCAAGGACAAGGTCATGGCGCATTGCCGGAAATCGCTTGCGGATTTCAAGGTGCCGCGCGACATTCGCATCGTCGATGCCTTGCCGCGCTCGACTTTAGAAAAAATAGCCAAGGCCGAGCTACGTCGTCAGCTCGAAGCCGACTGAACGCGGAAGGCGCCTCTTTCCCTTTTCAGGGAAGGTCAAGCCATGCCCTTCGCGACCCCGCCGGCGGAATCCCGCTGGACCTTGTTCATTCCGAAGCTCGTCACCGTTCTCCGAGAGGGGTATGGCGGAGCCGAGTTTCGTCAGGATTTCATCGCCGGACTGACGGTTGCGATCGTCGCGTTGCCGCTCTCGATGGCGCTCGCGATCGCGAGCGGCGCGACGCCCGACAAGGGCATCATCACGGCCGTCGTGGCGGGCTTTCTCATCTCCGCGCTTGGCGGGTCGCGTTACCAGATCGGCGGGCCGACCGGCGCCTTCGTGGTCGTCGTCTTCAACGTCATCGCCCAGCACGGCTATGACGGGCTCATCCTCGCGACCATGATGGCGGGGCTGATGCTGATCGCTGCCGGACTTTTCCGCATCGGCACCTACATCAAATATATCCCGCAGCCCGTCGTCACCGGCTTCACCTCCGGTATCGCGGTCATCATCGCCTCTAGCCAGATCAAGGATTTCTTCGGCCTCGCCATGGGCAAGGAGCCCGGCGATTTTTTCCCGAAGATCATGGCCCTCGGAAAGGCCCTACCGACGACGAGCGCGGCGACGCTTGCCGTCGCGGCGGGATCGCTCGCGGTCATCATTCTCATCCGGCGTTATCGTCCGACATGGCCGCAATTCCTGATCGCCGTCGTTCTCGCTTCCGCGGCGGTCTATGTCTTCCACATGCCGACCGACACGATCGGGCTGCGCTTTGCCGGGTTGAAGCCCGGCTTCGAGATGCCGACACTGCCGGATGTGAGCTTCGCCCGGCTGCGCGAACTCTTCCCGAGCGCCTTCACCATCGCCTTTCTGGCCGGCGTCGAGTCGCTGCTTTCGGCCCTCGTCGCCGACAGCATGACGGGCCGCCGCCATCGCTCGAACTGCGAGCTCGTCGCGCAGGGCGTCGCCAATTGCGCCTCGGCGCTTATCGGCGGATTGCCAGCGACCGGCGCCATTGCGCGCACCGCAACCAACATCCGGTCCGGAGCGAAGGGCCCCGTCGCCGGCATGCTGCATGCGGTCTTCCTGCTGATCTTCATGCTCGTCGCCTGGCCGCTCACCGCGTTCATTCCGCTGGCGGCGCTGGCCGCCGTGCTGATGGTCGTCGCCTGGAACATGAGCGAGATCGATCGTTTCACGCATCTGATGAAGGCCCCGATGGGAGACCGCGTGGTGCTGCTCATCACCTTTGCGCTCACCGTCGTGGTCGACCTCACCGTCGCGATCGAGGTCGGCGTGGTACTCGCCGCCGTTCTCTTCATGCACCGTATGTCGGAGGCGGTCGAGGTTCAAACCAATGTGAAACTTCTCGACGACGATGTGGCCGACGACACACCGCATCAGTCTCGGCCCGTCACGCAGGCCGAGTTACCACCCGGCGTGATCGCCAGCGTCATTCGCGGGCCGTTCTTCTTCGGCGTCGCGATGCGTTTGGGCGAAACGCTCGACCGCATCGGCAAGCCGCCTCGGGTCTTCATCCTGCGCATGCGCGGCGTTCCCATGGTCGACGGATCGGGCGCGAGCGCCATCCAGACGATGCTCGACCGCTGTGCGAAGAACGGTACGAAAGTCATCATCACCGGCATCCAGCCGCAGCCGAAGCAGGTGCTGACGGAGATGGGCGTCCTCGACGAGAGCCGCGTCACGCTGGTGCCGAATATCGAGGTCGGGCTGGCGACCGCGCGGGCGATGGTGGGGGCATAATCCAACCATCGTGTCATCCCGGCTTCATGCCGGGATCCAGGGGCGGCAAATTCTGGGCGTGCGGCCCCCAGGCCCCGGGACAAGTCCGGGGTGAGAGTTGTTGTCTACCCCAGCAGCTTCCCCGGATTGAGCACACCGGTCGGGTCGAGTTCGCGCTTCAGCGACTTCAGCACATTGTAGCCGATGGGGCCCTTCTCCTCGGCGAGCCACGGGACATGATCCACGCCGACGCCGTGGTGGTGGCTGATCGTGCCGCGGTTTTCGAGGATGGCGTCGGAGGCGGCGCGCTTGATCGCCTGCCATTGCTCGATCTCGCGGTCGAGCTGGCGCGGGAAGACGAAGGTGAAATAGAGGCTCGCGCCATCGGGATAGGAATGGCTCAGATGCGCCATGACGATGCCGCGCCCCGTCACCTCCGGCATGTTCGCCTTCATCGCGCCGTCGATGGCATCGACCACGGCCTTGTGGAGCTTCGCCATGTTCGACCAGCGCGTCGCGGTTTCAAGCGTGTCGAGGCCGATGCCGTGGTCGAGCATCGGATCGCGCGCATGGGGCGAGTTGAAGCGGCCGTGATACCATTTCTGTCCGGGCCCGGTGCCGAGCGCCAGCGCGCCGAGCTTCTTCGCAATCGCCTGCGTCTGCTCCTGCGCCCAGATCACGGTCTCGGCGTCGCCTTCATGGCCGATCAGCATCAGGCAGGGCTCGCCGTCGAAGCCCTTGAAGCGGAGATAGGCGCGCTGCAGGCGCGACTTGAGGCTCGTCTCGGAATGGGTGGCCGAAAAGGCCTGGAAAAAATGCGTTTCCGGCGCGTCCGAGAGGCGCACCATCGCGACCGGAATATCCGCATGGTTGATGCGCCGCGCCGCTTCGATGCCGCTGGCGAAATCCTTGAAGAGATAGCCGCGGTAATCCTTGCGCGCGGGAATCTCGTGAATCTTGATGGTTGCCTCGCAGATGACGCCGATGGTGCCTTCCGAGCCCGCGATCAGCTGATTGAGGTTCGGGCCTGCGGCGGAAGCGGGCGTTGCCTCCGTCGTCCAGAAGCCCTTCGGTGTCGCGAGTTTCGCGGAGACGAGCCACTTCTCGGCCTTGCCGTAGCGGTTCGACTGCTGGCCGGCGCCGCGCGCCGCGATCCAGCCGCCGACGGTGGAGAATTCGAAACTCTGCGGATAATGCGCGAGCGTCACGCCGTGCTTCTGCAATTGTTCCTCGAGCGCGGGGCCATAGAGGCCCGCTTCGACCGTCGCCGTCATCGCGATCTTGTCGATCTGAATGACGCGCGTCATCAGCGTCGTATCGAGCGTCAGTACCGGGCTGCCGAGCGACTTTGCCATCGCGTTGACGCCGCCGACCACGGAGGAACCGCCGCCGAAGGGAATGAGCGTGATGTCTTCTTCCGCGGCAAGCTTCACGACGGCGAGCGTCTCGTCGGGGGTGCGCGGATAGACCACCGCGTCGGGGATCATGTCGAGCTTGCCGGCGCGCAGGTAGAGCAGGTCGTGATAGGACTTACCGCGCGCGTGAAAGGCGCGCTCGTAATCGTCGAGCTTCACCTGCGCCTCGCCGACGATGGCGCGAAGCTTCGCCAGCACGAGGTCGCCGACGCGGGTCGCGGGCATGTTGATCTCGGAGAGCGGCTTCGCCGGCGTCGTCGGCAGATGCGGCATGCCGATCGTCGTCCTGATCCAGTCCCACTGCGGCGCGCCGTCGGGCAGCGGATTGTCCTGTGCCACGGTGCCCCAGCCGTTCCAGCGAAGCGTCGTCCGGTCGATCGTCATGGCCGTCCCCTCCTTGTCGTTTCTTTCAGCAACGCAACGTCAGCACGGATGGCAGGATTTCGAAACGCGCGGGCAGCCGGCCCGGCGCCTCGCCGTCTATGTCGAGCAGAACGGGTGCCTCGGCGACGGGCGTTGCGACGAGCCACTTCGCGCGGAAATGCGTCACCTTCGGATCGTCGAGATGCGTGCCGTCATAAAGCGCGCGCGAACCCGAAAGCAGATCGCCCAGCGTCGTATGGCGCAGGATGACGATGTCGAAATAGCCGCTGTCGGGCTCGGCCTTCGGCGCGATCATCATGCCGCCGCCGAAAAAGCGGCCATTGGCGACCGCCGCCGTGCCGATATTGATGATGTCGTCGAAGCCCGTATCGGCGGTGAGGCGCACGGCCTGCGGGCGAAAGCGGATCGCTGTGACGAGTGTTGCCCAGAGAAAGGCGAAGCTGCCGCCGAAGAGTTTCGAAATCTGTGCGCGGTTGACGGCGCGGTCGACTGCGCCCGACATGCCGAAGCTCGCGATGTTGTCGAAGAAGCGCATGGCTTCGCGGCCATCATCGGCGACGAAGCTCATGCGGCCGATGTCGATGGTCCGCGTCGTGCCTTCGGCGATGCGCGCGACACAGGGCTCGAGTTCTTCCGGCAGGTCGAAGGTCTTGCGGAAATCGCCGCCCGTGCCGGTGTTCAGCACCGCGAGATGAGCGTGCGGGTTGATGAGCCGGCCGTCCTCGAAGAAGCCGTTCACAACCTCGTTGATGGTGCCGTCGCCGCCGACCGCGACGACGAGCTGCGCGCCCTCTTTCAGCGCATTGCGCGTCAGATCGGCGGCGGGCAGGTAGCGTGGCGTCGATCCGCCCGTGGTGAAATGCGCGCGAATGGGGCCGAGCTCGCGCTCCAGCGTTTCGGAGATCACACGCCAGCCGCGCCCCGTCCGCCCGCCGCCGGAGCGCGGGTTGACGATGGCCGCGACATGCGGTGTGCCGGAAGTCATTGGCGGTGTGCCCGAAGTCTGCATCAGGCGTCCGCCGCTCTTGTCGCTTCGGCCTGCGACGCACCTTTCATTTCGCCTTCGCGCGCCGTCGGCGGCTGCGTCTCGAAGAGGCGGTTCGCATCGGCGATCTCGTTCGCGATCGCCGTTTCGTCCCAGCCGAGTTCGCGCGCCATCAGTTCGACGACGGCGCTGATGACGGGAAAGCCCGGCGAGCCCAGCGTGCCGAGGCCGGTGCGACGGAAAAGGATATCGGACAGGTGGCGCGCCATTTCGTGGCGGATCGCATGGATCACCTGGACGGCGAGGACCGGCCTGTCGGACGAAAGACGTTTCAGCAGCGCCTCGCGCTCGCCGGGCTTCTCGTCGGCGGTCGCCAGCACTTCGTCGATACGGCTGCCGTAGAAAAAGACGAGGTTCTCGACGACGTCGGCGCCGAGATGCGGGTGGCGTTTCTGCGCGCGGGCGATGAAGCTTTTCAGCCGGCCGATCTCGCCGCCATAGACCGGCGTGCAATGCGTCTCGCATTTCGCGTGGCGGCCGAGCTTCCTCAGCGCCATGTCGACGATCTGCTCGGCGAGATGGCGGGAGGTTGTCCACTTGCCGCCCATGGCCGAAATGAGGCCGCCTATGCCGTCGATGGGTTCGTGGTCATAGACTTCCGCCGCGCGGCTCGCATTGTAGGAATCCTTCGCCTCGCCTTCCTCGCCTTTCGGCGGCGAGGTGTCGACCAGCGGCCGGATGCCGACATAGAAATGCAGGATGTCCTCGCGCCTGAGGTTCAATCCCGGCAATCCGTCGTTCACGACACTGATGAAATCCTTCAGGTCCTGCTCGGTGACGCCGACCTTGTCCGGATCGTCGTCGAAGACGGTGTCGGTCGTGCCGATGATCGTGTGATCGCGCCAGGGGATGACGAAGAAATGCCCGCCGATGTCGGACTGGATCGCCAGCGCGTTCTTGCCGGAAATCTCACGCGTGATGATGTGGATGCCCTTGGAGCGGATCAGGCGTCGCGCCGGCTTGCCGCCTTCGGCGAGACCCATCAGCGTGTCGGCCCAGGGGCCGGCGGCGTTGATGACAAGCTTGCCGCGGATCATGTGCGTCTCGCCCGTGAAGCGGTCCTTCACATGGACGCCGGCGATGCGGCGGCCGGTGTCGATCGAGCTTTCGATCACGAAGTCCGTCACCTCGGCGTAGTTCGCGGCGTCGGCGCCATATTCGACCGCGCCCTCGATGCATTCGAGGCAGAGGCGCTCGGGCGCGAACATCTGGCAGTCGTAATAGATCTTGGCGCCGGTGAGGCCGTCGCGCTTCAGGCTAGGCATCAGTTTCAGCGCTTCCTCGCGCGACACGGTGCGGAAGCCGGGAATCTTCTTGTCGTCGTCGGAAACGAAATTGCGGTCGTAGGAAAGGAGATCGTAGAAGGCGAGGCCGATAGACAGCACCGGGCCGCCCTTCATGCCCCAGCCATAGGTCGGCAGGATGAAGGGCAGGGGATGCACCATATGCGGTGCCGTATTCTCCCAGATGCGCCGTTCACGGAGCGATTCGCGCACGAGCTTCAGCTCGCCATTGACCAGATAGCGCAATCCGCCATGGACGAGCTTCGAGGAGCCCGACGTCGTCGCGTGAGCGAAATCCTCTTTTTCGAGGAGGGCAACCTTGAGGCCCCGGAGCGCCGCGTCCCAGGCTGTCGAGGCGCCCGTGATGCCGCCGCCCACGATGATGAGATCGTAGGGGGTGGCGCTCATTTTCGTCAGATCGCGCTGCATGGGGCTCCGTCCGCGTCAGGTGTGGCGGCGAAGCTACCGGGAGAGGGCCGATGGGTCCAGCCTTGCCTGCCGCGGCGGATGGCTCAACCCCGCCGTTTCAGGCCCTTCTTTTCCATCCGCCAGACGAGGTGGTCGACGCGGTCCTGGCCGAAAAAGGGTTCGCCCTCGAAGACCATCAGCGGCACGCCCCAATGGCCGGCCTGTTTCTGGGCGGCTTCGTTGGCCGTGATGACGGCCTCATAATGGTCCGGGTCCCTGGCGATCAGGGCGTCCAATTCGGCGAGGTCGCAACCGGCGCGGGCAGCGGCCTCTTTCAGGTGGTCGCCCTCATGCCAGTTGCGGACGCCGCCGAAGACGACGCCGCTGATCTCGCGCAGGAAGGCGAGGCCCTTGCCTGCTTCCGTGGCGGCGACGCCAAGCCGCGTCAGACGGCTGATATAGGGCTGGTCGGCCGGGACTTCGCCTGTCTTCAGGTCCATCACGATCGGATCCGGCGACGGCCAGGCATAAGGCAGGCCGAGCATTTCGGCGATGCGATAGGTGTCCTTCATCAGGTAGGGCGGCCACATCGGGTTCACGCGCTTGAAGAAGCCCTCGATGCGGACCGCGATCGGATAGACCGGACGCACGTTGCAGCGCACATCGTAATCCCGCTCGAGCTCGAGGAGACGCGGCGTCACGAGATAGGAATAGGGCGAGCGGAAGGACCAGAAAAGATCGTATTCGAGGGTCAAGGCTGCCTCCCCAGGCATGTTTAATGTTATCCATTACATATGCCTTTCTTATCCCCGCCCCGCAAGACCGCTGTTAAGCTTTCGCCCAACAACAAAACGCAAGGAGACGTCCCATGGCACAGGTACAGGCGAACGGTATCACCATCGAATATGAGAGCTTCGGCCCCAAGGACCGGGAAACCGTGCTGCTCATCATGGGGCTCGGCGGCCAGCTCACCATGTGGCAGACGGAGCTCTGCCACGAGCTCGTCGCGCGCGGCTATCGCGCGATCCGCTTCGACAATCGCGATGTCGGGCTCTCGACCAAGTTCGATGCGGCCGGCATGCCCGACATGGCGGCGATCTTCGGCGCGCTGATGACGGGCAAGAAACCCGATGCGCCCTATTCGCTCGACGACATGGCGGCCGACGCCGTTGGTCTTCTCGATGCGCTGGAGATCGACCGCGCGCATATCGTCGGTGCCTCGATGGGCGGCATGATCGCGCAACTCGTGGTCGCCAATCATCCGGCGCGCGCTTTGTCGCTCACCTCGATCATGTCGACGACGGGCAATCCGGCATTGCCGCAGGCAAAGCCCGAAGTCATGACCATGCTGATGACGCCCGCTCCGACCGATCTCGAAGGCGCGATCCAGCGCGGCGTCAAGATGTGGCAGATGATCGGAAGTCCAGGCTTCCCGACCGACGAGAAGATCCTGCGCGAATGGGTCACGCGCGATGTGAAGCGCTCCGCCTATCCGGTCGGCGTCGCGCGGCAGATGGCGGCGATCGTTTCCAATGGCGACCGGCGCGAGAAGCTGAAGGGGATCAGGGTGCCGGCCGTCGTGCTGCATGGCGATGCCGACCCGCTGGTGCCGGTCGATGGCGGGCGCGATACGGCCGCGAGCATTCCGGGTGCGGAGCTTCGCATCGTGCCGGGCATGGGACACGATTTCCCGATCGCGCTTGTCGGGACCTTCGCCGACGCGATCACGGCGGCCACCACGCGGGCTGCCGCGTCGAAAGCGGCGGAGTGAGGCCCATGGTGCAGACGCAGATCAAGGCGAACGGCATCACGATCAACATTGAGGACCGCGGGCCCGAGGGCGCCGCGCCGATCCTTCTTGTCAACGGCTATACCTCGACCATGATGAGCTGGCCGGTCGAGCTGATGGAGGGATTGCGCGAGCGCGGCTTCCGCGTCATCCGCTACGACAATCGCGACGTCGGCCGGAGCGAGAAGCTCACGGGCCTGCCCGACATGCGCGAGATCATCGCGGCGGTGCGTGCGGGCAAGACGCCGGAGCTTCCCTATATGCTGGCCGACATGGCGACAGACGGCATCGGTGTCCTCGACGCGCTCGGCATCGAACGCGCGCATGTGATGGGCATTTCGATGGGCGGCATGATCGTGCAGCGGATGGCGATCCATCATGCCGACCGCCTCATCAGCGCGACCTCGATCATGTCGACGACGGGCAATCCCGATTTGCCGAAGGCGAGCGATGCGGCGATGGCCGCGCTGCAGGCGCAGCCGCCGGCGGAAGACCGCGAGAGCATCATCCGACATCGGATGAAGGGACGCCGCGTCTATGAAAGCCCGGCCTATCCGCGCAGCGATGAAGCGCTCTATGAACTCGTCGCGCGGGAATACGATCACATGTACTACCCGGAAGGCGGCATAAGGCAATATGCCGCCATCGGTTGCGACGGCAGCCGCGTCGAAGAGCTGAAGAGCGTGCGTCTGCCGTTCCTCGTCATACACGGTCTCGCCGATCCATTGGTGCCGGTCGAGGGCGGCATCGACACGGCGAAGTCGGTGCCCGGCGCGACGCTCGAGCTGATCGAGGGCATGGGTCACGACCTGCCGGTGGAACTCTGCCCGCGTTATGTCGAGCTCATCGCCGCCCATGCCGAGGCGGCGCAGCGGAAAAATGCGGCGGAATAGCTTTTTCTGTGGATGAAGGAAGTCTCATGTTGCAATGCAGCATGAGACTTCCTATCTCTTGATGAGGGTGCGTGATTGCGTCAGGACCTTCGTCATGCCGACTATCGACGTCAATGGAATCGACATCGCGTATGAGAGTCTCGGCCCCGACGATCGCGAAACCATCCTCCTCATCATGGGTCTCGGCGCGCAGCTGACGCAGTGGCCGGACGAGCTTTGCAACGAGCTCGTGACGCGGGGCTATCGCGTCATCCGTTTCGACAATCGCGACAGCGGGCTTTCCACCAAATTCGAGCGCGGGCAGTTTCCGCATCTGCCGGCGGCTTTCGCGAGCTTCATGACGGGGAAGTCGCCCTTCGTGCCCTATACGCTCTACGACATGGCCGACGACGCCGTCGGGCTGCTCGATGCGCTCGGCATCGAAAAGGCGCATATCGTCGGCGCGTCGATGGGCGGCATGATCGCGCAATTGATCGCGTCCGAATATCCCGAACGCACACTCTCGCTCACCTCCATCATGTCGACGACCGGCAATCCGATGTTGCCGCCGCCGCGCCCCCGCGTGCTCAGTCTCTTTCTCACGCCGGCGCCGCCCGCCTCGAACATGGAGGCGGTGATCCAGCGCGGTATCAAGACCTATCAGACGATCGGCAGTCCCGATTATCCGACCGATGAAGAGACGCTGCGCGCCTGGGTGACGCGCGACGCTGAACGCAGCTATTGCCCGTCGGGCGTCGTCCGCCAGATGGCGGCGGCGATGACC
>CAISYL010000071.1 GCA_903889655.1 uncultured Alphaproteobacteria bacterium
AAGAAATCGAAGAAGGCCGATCTCAACCTGCCGACTGGATGCCTGACGAACGAAAACTTGATGGCGCCGCCGTCGTCCAACGCGCGCCGATGCAAGCGCCAATGCCTGATGCCCTGCGGCAGATCGCGACTATGGTGGATGTCGCCATCGAAGGGCCGCCCGAAAGCGTAACCATGCAGCATCTGACTGATTGTCGTACAGCCGGTCTTCGAATTCCTCAGATAGAAGAAGAGCCCGTCAGGCGTCGTGACCGCGTGGCGAAAAGCGAGTGCGAGGTCGGGATCGAGCCGCAATATCTCCCTCTCAAGGCGATATCGCTTGACGAAGGGTTCCAGTACGGCCGCGCGCAGGCGGTGCTTGGGCAGATCGATTAAAGGGACAGTGACATTCGCACCGTCCACGGAGGTATTGCCGAGCTCATTCATTGGACCCCGATGGTGTTGGTATGAACCTCCGAATGCTCCCCATCCGCTAGAGGCCGCCGCCCTCTTGAAGCCGGCTGTCATCTGGAAAACGCGCCGCGCGTGGAATTCCGTCGTCGCGACGGGCTCTGTGGGAGGAGAAAAAAGCACCGGATCGCTTGAGCCCGGCTCGGCCTCCGGCCTAAGCTCTCAGTAACAAGAACAAAGGGAGGATAAAATGCTGAGGCCAAAAGCCGAGAAGCTCGACCTCGACGGACGTCCCGATCTCAAGGATCCGGACCTCTATATGCGGGGCGAACATCACGAGATTTTCCGCGAGTTGCGTGCGCAAGAGCCCGTCTACTGGAATCCAGAAATCGACAGCACGGGTTTCTGGGCGATCACGCGCTATGACGATATCGAGCGGATTTCAAAAAATCCGAATCTCTTCTCGTCGGCAAAACACATGGGCGGCCATCGCATCTTTAACGAGCATGAGATTGCCGAGAACCAGACCGATGCGACCATGATTTCGATGGACCCGCCGGAACACGCTGCCTATCGCCGCATGATCACGCCAGGCTTCGTGCCGAAGCGCGTTTCAAACATGGAGGCGCGCATCCGCGCCCGTGTGACCCGTCTTCTCGATAATCTGCCGAAGACCGGCGAGGCGGAATTCGTGTCGGCGGTCGCCGCTGCGCTTCCGATCGAGGTTCTGGCGGAATTGTTCGGCGTCCCCGAAAGCGATGGGCCGAAACTCTTCGAATGGTCGAATGCGACGGTTGGCGAGGATGATCCCGAGCTTCGCGTTTCCGACGACTACATGCGCCAATGCATCATGGAAATGGCGGGCTATGCCGCCGGTCTGTGGCAGCAGCGCGTCGAGGCGCCGGGCGACGATCTCATCTCGATGCTCGTCCATTCGAAGATCGAGGGCGAAGCCCTCACCTTCCCCGCCTTCATCGGCACCTTCATTCTCCTCGTGGTCGCCGGCAACGAGACGACGCGGAACTCGATCTCGGGCGGATTGCTGGCGCTGTCCGAACATCCGGCGGAGCGCCGGAAACTTCTCGATAACCCGTCCCTGATCCCGAGCGCCGTGCAGGAGATCGTGCGCTGGGTCAGCCCCGTCCTTCACATGCGCCGCACGGCGACCGAAGACACGGAAATCCGTGGGCAGAGGATCAGGCGCGGCGACAAGGTCGTGATGTGGTACGCTTCGGCCAATCGCGATGAGGAGAAATGGGCCGAACCCGATCGCTTCGACGTGACGCGCTACGCAAATTCTCAAACGCCGACGCAGCTCGGCTTCGGTGCAGGCCAGCATTTCTGCCTCGGCTCGCGCCTTGCCGAACTGCAGTTGCGCGTTCTCTTCGAGGAGCTGCTGAAACGCTTTCCGGACATTGAAGTCGCAGGGCCGGTCCGCCGTCTGCGCTCGAATTTCATCTCCGGCATCAAGGAGATGCCTGTCCGCTACAGTGTCTGATCGTATAAAAAAGGCCGCGCTGGCAGGCGCGGCCTTTCACATTCGGGACCTGAAGCTCAGTGCTTCGTCTTGGCGGTCGCCGCGGCCTGCGCACTTTCGCTGGCCGCCTTGTCGAGCCCGATCTCCCGGGCCAGACGTTCGATCATGACGCTTTCCAGGCGATGGAGCTGGCCGTCGGCGAGAGCGACTTCCCACATCATGCGGAGCACGTCCTTGCGCTCGTCCGGGGTGAAGGAATCGCGCACCGTTCGCGTGAAGATCGACTCGCCGAAGGCGACCTTCTGGCGCTGCTCGGCGAGGTCGACCAGCGTTTTCGCGTCCACGTCGGTGAGTTGGAAATTCTCGCCCACGATGCGGGTGATTGCGGTCCGTTCGTCCTCCGAGAAATCATTGTCGCGCCGCGCCGCCTCGACCATCAGGGCCGCCGCCGCCAGCCGTTTGACTTCGGGGCTCACGGGCACTGAACTCTTGGCCGCACCCTTCTTCAGCGCCTCGATAATCCTCTCCAGCATCGTCTTCTCTAGCTCCAGATCATGGAGCCGCCCCCCATCGGGGCAGCCCCCCCATTTGTCGTTTCTTGGACCGCAGTCTAGAGCGCGATCCCCGAAAGTGTAAGCGGTTTTGGGCCCCGGGGCGGCGACAGAGCGTCCCGGGGGGACCTGTTTCAATGCGCCATGATGCTCTTGCGATGCCTCACGGGCGCGCGGCGCGGGAAAATCATGTCGAGGACCACGGCAAGGGCCGGCAGGACGGTAATCGCCATGATCATGTTCACAAGGAACATGAAGGTCAGCAGCAGGCCCATGTCGGCCTGGAACTTCAGCGCCGAGAAGGCCCAGGTGCTGACGCCGATGGCAAGTGTGATCGCCGTGAAGAAGGTCGCCATGCCCGTCTCGAGCAGCGCGAGCTGGAAGCATTCGGTGATGTTGCGGCCTTCCGCCAGATGGAACTGGATGCGGTTGTAGATATAGAAGGCGTAATCGACGCCGATGCCGACCGCGAGCACCATCACCGGCAGCGTCGCGACGGTCAGGCCGATCTGCAGCACCTCCATGAACCAGTAGCCGAAGAAGGTCGCGAAGGTGAGCGGCAGACAGCAGGCGATGACCGCGCGCCAGTCGCGATAGGTAAGCGTGACGAGCGCGACGATGACGACATAGACCCACAACATCATCGGCAATTCGGATTGCGAGATTTCCTCGTTCACCGCTGCCTGAACGCCCATGTTGCCCGAGGCGAGACGGATGTTGACGCCCGGCATCTGATGCGTGGCGCGGAATGCCTTCACCGCCGCGACGACGCTTGCGATGGTCGTCGCTTTCGCGTCGCGCAGATAGATGAGATGCGGCAGCAGCGTGCATTCCTGGTTCATCAGCGCGCCCTGCCCCGGCACCGACGCAACCGCCTGCGCAAGCGCATCCTTGTTGCGCGGAATATCCTGCCATTTGAGATTGCCCTCGTTCCAGCCCGCCGCGGAAGCCTTGACGGCAAACGGCAGCGAAATGACGAGGCTGACGCCCGGCACGTTCTCCATGTACCAGGAAAACTGATTGAGGAATTTGAGTGTCGGATAATCGACGCAAGCGTCCGGCGGCGTTTCGACGACCACCGTCAATTGATTGAGGCCGAGCGAGAACTTGGACGAGATGTCGCGCGAATCGACGTTGTAGCGCGCGTCTTCCCGAAGTTCCGGCGTCCCCGCATGAAGCGCGCCGACGTGGCGGTTGCGGCTTTCCCAGGCAGCGTAGCCGAAAAGCGTGAAGGAGACGACGAGGACGACGATAGCCGTGCGTGGTTCGGCAACCTTGCCGAGCCAGCGCATGATCTTGAGCCGGGA
The DNA here is from genome assembly GCA_903889655.1 of uncultured Alphaproteobacteria bacterium. GTDB lineage: Bacteria > Pseudomonadota > Alphaproteobacteria > Parvibaculales > Parvibaculaceae > Parvibaculum. The sequence goes on from CAISYL010000071.1 coordinate 3,725, forward strand.
TTCGCGCGAGCGTGCGACGCGGGCGGAGAAGCCCTCGTCGAATTTCATGTAACTGACGACAAGCGGCAGCATGATGAGGTTGGTGACGATCTTGAGCGCCACGCCGATCGAGGCGGTGATAGCAAGCTCGCGGATCATCTCGACCGGAATGAGATAGAGCGTGCCGAAGCCGACCAGCGCCGTCGTGAGCGCCATGGTTCCAGGGACGAGAAGGCCCGAAAAGCTTGCGCGCGCCGCCTCTTCGCTTGTCGCGCCGCGGCTCAGTTCGGCCGTCACCAGATTGATCTGCTGCACGCCGTGGCTGACGCCGATGGCGAAGACGAGGAACGGAACGAGGATCGCCAGCGGATCGAGCCCGTAGCCGAGCAGGTTCAGCAGCGCGAATTGCCAGACGACCGACGTGAGCGAGGAAAAGAGCGTCGCGAAGGTCAGCAGCACTGAGCGTGAATAAAGATAGACCGAAAGCGCCGTCAGCAGGAAGGCGATCAGGAAGAAGACGAGCACCCCATTGGCGCCCGCCGCGATGTCACCCACCGATTTCGCGAAGCCGATGATGCGGACCGTATACTGATCGTTCTCGTATTTGTTGCGGATCTGCTTTTCAAGCTTGTCGGCGAGATCGAAGTAATCGAGCTTCTTTCCGGTCGAGGGGTCGTAATCCTGTAATTCGGCGGAGACCATCGCGGCGGTGAAATCGTTCGAGACGAGCCGTCCGACGAAACCGCCGCGAATGACGTTGCTTTCGATCCGCGAAAGCGCCTGCGGCGTCATGGTGTCGGCGGTGACCTTCGCCGAAATCACGTCCTCGGCGCTGATGCCGTCCTCGGTGATTTCGCGGTAGCGCGTATTGGGTGTCCAAAGCGAGGTGACGGTTGGCCGGGAGACGCCGGGCAGGAAGAAGACGTCGTCGGTGAGGTTCTTGTAGACCTTGAAGAAATCCTTGTTCCAGATCGTGCCGCTCTTTGGCTCCAGCACGACGATGATGCGGTTCGATCCGAAAAGCTGGTCGCGATATTGCTGGAAGGTCTTGATGTATTCGTGGCCGATGGGCAGTTGCTTGTCGAAGCCTGCGGTCATGTGCAGTTGAAAGGCGAAGAAAAGGCCGACCACCGTGACGCAGGCCAGCGTGAGAAGAATGTAGACGCGAAGCCTGAAGACCAGATTCTCGAGAAACTTGATCATTGGACACACCTGTCTCTGCCTTTCCCCGCGCTGGAGGAACAGGCCGGTTACGAAGCCAAAATTGTTCCTGCGACCGGCGCGGCCCCGTTCCGCTGGAGCGGAGGCTGGCCGGACGCAATTATCCGGTTCGTCTCGGAGGACGCTGACAGGCGTATGCGCCGGCCCGTTTCAGGCCGGCGTCTTGCGTGTAATCCGTCAGGACTACCCTCCCTGGTACCATCCTCTTTTGCATGGAGCAGGTTCTGCCGCTCACGCCCGGGACGGTTTATTTCCCTTGTCATCATCGTTACACGAAGCGATCGATTGAACAATTTACAATTGTGAAAATAAGAAAGCCTTCATGAACTTGACGCATGCGTCATTTTTACTTGACCTTGGAATGAGACTGCTTATCCTTCGCTCGACAGAGAGGCGGCCGAAAGCCGTCCCCAACCGCATCGCCCGCCGGCACCCCTCGACCGGCGACCAATGGAGGAACTGATGAGCGAAGTGCGCCAGATCACCAAAGACAATGCCTATGACGCCGTCGCGCCCGACGATTTCCCGGCGATGATGGACGTGGACCGCTACGGCGCCCGTTCGACCGCCTTCGACAAGATCATTTCCGCGACCCATGACCATTTCTGGGATCCGCTGGACAAGAAGTACATCGACTTCACGGAAGCCTTCGACATCGAGAACGAGATGATCCTGCCCGAGGATTTCGTCATCGAGCTGAAGCTGCCGAGCTTCGAGAAGCTGACCCAGAAGCAGCGCGTGCGCTTCGCCAATGAGAGCGCCCGCTGGATTCTCTCGGCGATCCTTCACGGCGAGCAGGGTGCGCTGAACCTCTCCGCTTCGCTTTGCCACATTCTCCGCGATCCGGGCGCGCAGGAATATGCCGCGAACCAGACCCGCGAAGAAGCGCGTCACGTCACGGCCTTCGCGAAATACGTGCAGGCGCGTTGGGGCAAGCCCCTCCCCGTCGGCCAGACCCTCGGCGACCTCCTCACCGACATCGTCGGCGCGCCGGAAGTCTACAAGAAGATCGTCGGCATGCAGATGCTGGTCGAAGGTCTCGCCATGGGCGCCTTCGCGACGCTCTATTCGAGCTCGCGCGATCCGCTTCTCGTGAAGCTGACGCAGCTCGTCATGACGGACGAAGCCTTCCATCACAAGTTCGGCAAGATCTGGGCCGACCGCACGATCCCGAAGCTCAGCCAGGAAGAGCAGAACATCATCGAGGATTGGGCGGCGTCCTGCTTCCAGACGCTTCTCTTCAACCTCGTGAACCCCGAGCAGAAGAAGATTCTCTACGGCGAGTTCGGCATCGACTGGCAGCAGGTCCAGAACGAGATGATCGAGGCGATCTCCGACGAGAAGCGCCGCGAGGACATGAAAGAGTCGACCAACATCTTCCGCGTCCTGATCAAGACGCTGCTGAAGGCCGGTATCATCACCGAGCGCACCAAGGCCTTCTATGCCGTCTATGTCGACATGGACGAGCTGAAGGGCGAGGGCGACCGCATGGTCGGCGACGATATCGCCGAGGACGGCATCCGCTTCCTCCAGAAGATCAACTTCGGCACCAATACGGATGCCTTGAAGAACGTGACGATCTCGGCCGCCGAGTAAGCTTCGGCGTTGCTCGCTACCTGGAATACCAAAGGGCGGCTCCTCGGAGCCGCCCTTTCATTTTCATCGCCAGGC
>CAISYL010000072.1 GCA_903889655.1 uncultured Alphaproteobacteria bacterium
ACGGATTCGATCCGCATGGAGCTTGCGCTGCGCGAGCGCAACGATGCGCTCGAGACGGCAGACCGTCTCAAGTCCGAATTCATCAGCCACGTCTCCTATCAGCTCCGGACGCCGCTCACGAACATTCTGGGCTTCGGCGAAATTCTCGAAGCCGAAATGTTCGGCGACCTCAACCCGAAGCAGCACGAATACACACAAGGCATTCTCGAATCCTCCGACACGCTGCTCGACATCGTGAACGACATTCTCGACCTCGCCGTCATCGAAGCCGGCGCGATGACGCTCGACCTGTCCGACGTCGAGATTTCCGAGGTCGTCCGTGCGGCCGAGGAATTCGCGCAACGTCCCGCGCAGAAAAATCGCGTCGTGCTGAAGGTCGAAGCGCCTGAAGATCTCGGGCATATCCGAGCCGACGAAAAGCGCATCAAGCAGATCATGATCAATCTTCTGTCGAATGCGCTGGCTTTCACGAGCCCCGGCGACACGATCACCATCGGCGCGTCGCGAGGCGAGAACACGGTGCAGCTCTTCGTTGCCGATACCGGCGATGGCATCAAGCCGGAATTCCAGGCGACCGTCTTCGATCGCTTCGAGGCAAGAGCAGGGCAGGATCGTCGCCGTGGCGCCGGCCTCGGCCTCTCGCTGGTGCGTTCCTTCGTCGAATTGCACGGCGGCTGGGTGACGCTGGAATCGGCGCCCGATGTCGGTACGCGCGTCACCTGCCATCTGCCGGTCCGTGTCTCGGCGACTTTCGCCTCCGCCGTCGAGCCCGCACCGGATGCAAGGATGGCGGCGGAGATCGGTGATCTGCGTTAATCTCGCCGCCGGGCGGGACATGCAAAAGCCCGAGGCAGGAGAGAACGCATGACGGTGAAGACCATCCCCGAGAAAGTTGCACGCGCCGCGAAGAATCCGAAGCGCCCCGGCGAGCTTTGCCGCGCCGAGCCGGGTTCATGGGTGCCCGTTGTCGATCGCGCGAAATGCGAAGGCAAGAGCGACTGCGTCGAAGTTTGCCCGCACGGCGTTTTCGAAGTCGGCACGATCGACGAGGATGAATTCCTCGCGTTGCCATTCTTTGTCCGGCTGAAACTCCGCGTGCATGGCAAGCAGACCGCTTACACGCCCAATGCCGGTGCTTGTCAGGCGTGCGGCCTCTGCGTCGTCGCCTGCCCGGAACATGCGATTACGCTGACGCAACTCGCCGGCGCATGAAAAAGGCGCCGCGCTCTTATGAAGCGCGGCGCCTTATCGCCCAAAGCCCACCTCGCAGAACTCGCAATGCCCGGAAAGCCCATTTCCCGCTTCGCGAGGACGTTCCGGAGAACGTCGCCACGGGTGCAATCTGGCCTCAAAATATTGACAACAGGTTTAAGAAATCGAGAGCCAAAATTTCACCATGCAATATAGTCGAGAACGAAAATTGCATTTTCCCTTTAAAAACAAGGATTTTTCTGCTTATGGCAAGCGCCGCGGCTTCACATAGGTAGAAGAACGTATTTCACTATGCGAATTTTACCGTTCCCGTCAGGCTTCGTCGCAATCGCAGGAGCGCATGCAACGAGCCTTCCGGCTCAGCCGCCGATGCTGTTCGCCTCTGCGGCCGCGATCTGCATGTTGTTCGACATTTCGCTCGCCACAGCGCTCTGCTCTTCGACTGCGGTGGCGGTCGACGTGACATATTCGCGGACCGACTCGATCGCATCCTTGATGTTGCGCAAGCCGCCGACCACGTCGTTGGAAACATTGCGCATGCCGTCGATCTCGTCGGAAATGCGCTCGGTCGCGCCCTTCGCCTGATTGGCGAGATTCTTGACTTCGTTCGCGACGACGGCGAAGCCTCGGCCCGCTTCCCCCGCCCGCGCCGACTCGATCGTCGCGTTGAGCGCGAGCAGGTTGATCTGCCCGGTGATGTCGGAAATGAGTTGAACGATTCCACCCATCGATGTCGCGACTTCCGAAAGACGCTGCGTCGCGCTGTCGGTCGCCTCGACGCGCGTTGCGGCATCGTTCGCCTTGTCGCGCGATCTCGCCATCGCCTCGGCGATTTCCTTGACTGAGGCATTGAGTTCCTCGGCGCCGGCGGCGACATTTTCCATCATCCCGCGCACATGTTCGGCCTTCTTGCGCGCGATGACCTGCGGCGTCACGTCCGTCGCGAATTTGACGACCTTGTAGGGCTTGCCGTTGAGGTCGAGGATCGGATTATAGGAAGCCTGAATCCAGACCTCGCGTCCGCCCTTGCCGATGCGCATATATTCCGCCGCCTGATACTCGCCGCGATTGAGCGCCGCCCAGAATTCCCGGTATTCACTGCCGTCGCGATAGGCAGGGTCGACGAACATGCCGTGATGCCGGCCGTGAATTTCGGAAAGGCTGTAGCCGAGCGCACGCAGGAAATTCTCGTTGGCCGTGATGATGGTGCCGTCGAGATTGAACTCGATGACCGCCTGGGCCTTGTTGATCGCGGCGAGCTGCCCCATGAAATTTGCGGCCTCGAGTTTCCGTTCCGTCACGTCGGTCGCGAATTTCACGACCTTGAAAGGCTTGCCGTTGAGGTCGAGGATCGGATTGTAGGACGCCTGAATCCAGACCTCGCGTCCACCCTTGGCGATGCGTTTGTATTCGGCGGCCTGGAATTCGCCGCGATTGAGTGCCGCCCAGAATTGCTTGTAGTCGATGCTCTCGCGATATGAGGGCTCGACGAACATGCTGTGATGCTTGCCCTGAATCTCGTTGAGGGCGTAGCCCAGCGTATGCAGGAAGTTCTCGTTGGCGGTGATGACGGTACCGTCGAGGTTGAACTCGATGACGGCCTGAGATTTGTTGATGGCTGCGATCTGGCCCATATAGTCGGCCGTTTCGAGCTTCTGTCGCGTCACGTCGATGGCAAACTTGATGATCTTGAACGGCTTGCCGTCGCGCCCGAAAATCGGGTTGTAGGACGCCTGAATCCAGACTTCGCGTCCGCCTTTGCCGATGCGCTTGTATTCCGCCGCCTGGAATTCGCCGCGATTGAGCGCCGCCCAGAATTGTTTGTACTCGGCGCTGTCGCGGTAGGCCGGCTCGACGAACATGCTGTGATGCTTGCCCCGGATCTCCGCCAGCGTGTAGCCGAGCGTATCCAGGAAATTCTGGTTCGCCGTGATCACGCTGCCGTCGAGATTGAACTCGATCGTCGCCTGAACCTTGTGGATCGCCGTGAGTTCGGCCGCCTGAGCAAACGCCTTCTGGGACATGAACATGAGACGCATCTTCCTCTATGTGGACATGCGCTCACTAGAAAGAGAAACATTGAAGCGACGATTAAAAATGCGAGCATCTGTTCGGAAGATGGCGATGTTTATAAACATAGGTCATACAAAAAATGAAAACTGCATTGTACGAACGAAAAGAGGGCAGCATTCCGGCTGCCCTCTTCATTAGCTGAGAAATATAGAGTTCAGCTTCGATTATGCGGCGCGGGCCTTCTCCATGAAGGCGGAAACTTCCGTCTTGAGCCGTTCCGCCTGACCGGATAATTCCGTGGCTGCGTTGAATACGTCGCCCGCCGCAGCGCCGGTTTCGGTCGCGGCATCCCTGACCGTGGTGATGGTCGAGGCGACTTCCTGCGTGCCGGCGGCCGCCTGCTGGACGTTGCGGGCGATTTCCTGTGTCGCGGCGCTCTGCTCCTCGACCGCCGAGGCGATCATCGCGGCAATGTCGTTCATCTCGCCGATCGTCGCACCGATGCCGCCGATCGTGCTGACGGCGTCGCTTGTGGCGGTCTGGATCGCGCCGATCTGCTCGGCGATCTCGGATGTCGCCTTCGCCGTCTGCGAGGCAAGGCTCTTCACCTCTCCGGCGACGACCGCGAAGCCCTTGCCGGCTTCTCCTGCCCGCGCCGCTTCGATGGTGGCATTGAGGGCGAGCAGATTCGTCTGTGCTGCGATGTCGGAGATGAGCGTCACGACGTCGCCGACCTTGCGGGCGACGTCGGCGAGGCTCTGCACCGTCGCGTTGGTACGCTCGGCCTGATCGACGGCCTGCCGCGCGATTTCGCTCGACCGGGCGACCTGCCGGCTGATTTCCGCGACCGAACTCGAAAGCTCCTCGGCCGCGGTTGCGACCATCTGGACATTGGCTGACGCCTGCTCGGTCGCCGCTGCCGCCGATGTGATCTGTTCGCTTGTGCCGGAGGCATTGCGCGACATCAGCTCCGCATGCCCGCGCATTTCGACGGCGGCGTCGGAAACGCCCGACACCACGACACCGACATTGGCCTCGAAGCTGTCGGCGAAGCCCGCGAATTCGCGGACCTTCTGCTCCATCGCTTCCGTCGATGCATTGAGCGTATTCGCCGCATTGGCGAAGGCGCCGGGCAGGCCGCGGAGCAGAACTCTCCGGAAATACTTGCCGCGCGCGACATAGCTCGCCGAGCCCGCCGCTTCGCGCACGAAGGCGTCGGCGATATCGAGCATGTTGTTGATGCCGATCTGGATCGCGCCGACGGCGCCGGCTTCGGGAAGCTCGAAGACGCGCGCTTCGAGATCGCCCTTCGAGGCGGCGACGCAGACATCCGCGGCACGGTCGAGTATGCCGGAAAGACGTTGCAGGAAAAGGAACGCCCCGCAAAGCGCGGCGAGCGTCAGGCCCTGTCCGACTGCCGTTTCGGCGAGCGGCCGTCCGGCCCACAGGACCGAGAAGACGCCGTCGCCCAACGAGAGAATGGCGGCGATGCAGACGAAGAGCTTCGCCTTAGAGAGAGAGGACAAATTCGTCATAGGCGACCCCCTTGGTCTTCAGTTCCGCGTGAAGCATCTCGGTGGATCCGAGCATGCCGTCCTTCTGGTTCCTGACGCTGCCCTCCTTCGCGAGCAGCGCCTTGTAGATCGGAATGATTTTCTCGACCTTGTCGCGATCGGGCTTCCGGCGATTGGAGTGATAGCCGACGACATTGCCTTGCGCGTCGAAACTCGGTGTCACATGCGCGAGCACCCAGTAGTGGTCGCCGTTCGACGCCATGTTGACGACATAGGCGAAAATTTCGCCCTTCGCCTCGATCGTCTCCCAGAGAAGTTTGAAGATCGCGCGCGGCATGTCCGGATGCCGAATGATGCTATGCGGTTGTCCGATGATCTCCTTCGCCGAAAAACCCGAAACCCGCAGAAAGACATCGTTCGTGTAGGTGAGTCTGCCTTTGAGATCCGTCTTGCTGACGATGATCTCGTCTTCGTGAAACGGGCTTTCGCGTCCCGTCGGTTGAACCGGTGCCCTGGCCACGTCCGCATCCTTGTTCATGTCGCGATGAAGCTCCGCGACGCCGTGGACGCCCCATGCAGGTCCACGTTCTTATGAGGACGAGAATTCAATCCAAGTGATAAATCCTCGTTTAACGAAGCGAACCTTTGGGCCTACGCAGAACTACTTACGCGGCGCTTCGACACGAGCCGCGAATGCCGGAAAGCGGCGCAGAATAAGGATTCTGCATAATTGCGCGAATGCGGAAACGTCTCGTCTGCTTCAATCCGTCGCGGCATCGATGCGCATGCGGAGAAGCCCGCTTCAGAGGCCCATGACGAATTCGTCATAGCCGACGCGACTGTCCTTCAGGATGCCGACGAGCATGTCGAAAGCGTTGTTCATGCCCTGCTTGCGATTGGCGACGCGGTTTTCTTCGGCGAGTAGCGCTTGATAGAGTGGGATGACTTTCTCGATCTTGTCGCGGTCGGGTTTTCGTCGGCTCGAATGATAGCCGACGATGTTGCCGGCGTGATCGAGTGTCGGCGTCACATAGGCGTATACCCAGTAGTGGTCGCCATTTTTCGCCATGTTGATGACATAGGC
>CAISYL010000073.1 GCA_903889655.1 uncultured Alphaproteobacteria bacterium
CATCGTTGAGGAACGGATGAAGATCGTCCGGCCCGATCCGGCCGCCGTCGTTCTTCCGGACGTCGATCACCCGGCAAGGCCCTATATACCGGGCGAGTTCCAGACCGTCGATCGCCGCGCCGTCGGCCGCGTAGTGAAGCGGCGCATCCGCATGTGCCCCCGCATGCGTCGACATGGTGATGCGGGACACGTTGACGGGACAACCAGGCCCAATCACCCAACTGCGCTCCTGCGCGAAAGGCGTATCGCCTGGCCAGACCGCAAGGCGTGGACTGAGGGGAGGAGAAATATCGATCAACGCGCCGGTCATAGCGATGTCCTGACGTCCCAGAGCTCCGGGAAGAAGACGATGTCGAGCGCCTTCCTCAGATAGCCGACGCCGGCGGTGCCGCCTGTCCCCCGCTTGAAACCGATCACACGCTGCACGGTCGTCATATGACGGAAGCGCCATTGCTGGAACGCGTCCTCGATATCGACGAGTTCTTCCGCAAGCTGGTAGAGATCCCAATGATCTGCCGAATGCCGGTAGACTTCGATCCACGCCGCAAGCACGCTCGGATGTGCCTGATGCGGAAGCGAGACGTCGCGGTTCAAGACGCTCGGATCGATGGGAAATCCGCGACGGACGAGGAGCCGGATCGCTTCGTCGTAAAGACTGGGGCGCCGCAATGCCTCCCGAAGCTTCGCATCCAGTTCTGGAATGTGCGCATGCGGCTTCAGCATGTGCTCCTGCTTGTTGCCGAGCAGAAACTCGATCTGGCGATACTGAGCCGACTGGAAGCCGGACGACTGGCCGAGCGCGTCGCGAAAGTTCGAATAGTCGGCCGGCGTCATCGTCGCCAGCACGTCCCAGGATTGTATGAGCTGCGCTTGAATGCGACTGACGCGGGCCATGCTCTTGAAAGCAGGCTCGAGCCGATCGTTGCGCAACAGCGCAACAGCATTTTCGAGTTCATGCAACACCAGCTTCATCCAGAGCTCTGACGACTGATGTATGATGATGAACAGCAATTCGTCGTGCTGGTCGCTGCGCGGTTTTTGCGCGGAGAGAATAGTGTCCAGGTCGAGGTAGTCGCCGTAACTCATGCTTTCAGTGAAGTCGCCGTGAGCTTCAGCCGCCAGCTTCGCCGCCGCCTCTCTCGCTTCGTCCTTTTGCACTTCACTACTCCACATCAAAATTCCGAACGGCTTGTGAAATTAGTTTATGCATAAACTTTTTTAAATCAACAAAATGCAACGTCTCGTCGTTGCCTGAAAATTTATTTTATATATAAACTATCTCGTCTTGTTATCGACTGGCGGTCGCCCGGTCGAGTCGAGGAGAGAACATGAAGATCGTGTGCGTTGGCGGCGGCCCTGCCGGGCTCTACTTCTCCATTCTGATGAAGCTTGCCGACCCGGCCCATGACATCGAAGTCTTCGAGCGCAACCGCCGGGACGATACGTTCGGTTGGGGCGTCGTTTTCTCGGATCAGACCATCCAGAACCTGAGAGACGGCGATGAGGAAACGCATAGGCGTATCGTCGACAGTTTCCAGCATTGGGATGACATCGACGTCCATTTCAAGGACCGCATCATCACCTCAAGCGGACATGGCTTCTGCGGTATCGAGCGCAAGCACCTTCTCAACATCCTGCAGGATCGCGCTGAGGAGCTCGGCGTCGGGCTGCATTTCGAAACGGAGATCGAAGACCTATCCCGCTTCGCCGACGCCGACCTCATCATCGCATCCGACGGCATCAACAGCCGGATAAGGACGCAGTTCGCCGGGACGTTCGAACCGGAGATCGACCGACGGAAGAACAAGTTCGTCTGGCTCGGTACGCACAAGCTCTTCGATGCCTTCACCTTCATTTTCGTCGAAACCGAATGGGGCTGGATGCAGGCGCATGCCTACCGCTTCAACGAGGACACATCGACGTTCATCGTCGAAATGCGCGAAGAAACATGGGCGGCCGCCGGACTGGCCGATGCGGATACGGGCCGGACGATCGCGTTCTGCGAGAGGCTTTTCGCGCCCTGGCTCGGCGGCAACGCCCTTCTGGCGAACGGGAAGCACCCGCGCGGATCGGAATGGATCACCTTTCCGCGCATCGCCAACAAGCGCTGGGTCAAGGACAATATCGTTCTGATGGGCGATGCCGCCCATACGGCGCATTTCTCGATCGGCTCCGGCACCAAGCTCGCGCTGGAAGATGCGATAGGTCTTGCCCGTTCACTCGGGGAACATTCCGATCCCGCGGAGGCCCTGCGCGTCTATGAAGCCGAGCGGCGCATCGAGGTGGTGAAGATCCAGTCCGCCGCGCGCAACTCGACCGAATGGTTCGAGAATGTCGGGCGCTACACGACGCTCGAGCCTGAGCAGTTCGCCTATAGCCTCCTCACACGCAGCCAGCGCGTCAGTCATGAGAACCTGCGCGTCAGGGACAAGGCGTATCTGGAAGGCATGGAACGATGGCTGAACCGCAAGGCGGGGGTCGCCGACCGGAACATACCGGTGCCGCCCATGTTCCTGCCGATCAGACTACGACGGATGGAGGTCGGCAACCGCATCGTCGTCTCGCCAATGGCGACCTACAGCGCCGAGGACGGCGTACCCAACGATTTCCACCTTGTTCATCTGGGCGCGCGCGCGATGGGCGGCGCGGGCCTCGTCTTCACGGAGATGACCTGTATCGCGCCTGACGCCCGGATCACACCCGGATGTCCCGGCCTCTGGAACGAAACACAGACAGCCGCTTGGCGTCGGATCGTCGACTTCGTTCATGAAAATTCGACCGCCAGAATTTGCCTGCAACTCGGTCATGCCGGCCCCAAGGGGTCGACCCGGCGAGGCTGGGAAGGCATGGACGAACGGCTGACAGACGGCAACTGGCCGCTGATCGCCGCTTCCACCGTTCCCTGGGGCCCGAAAAATCAGGTCCCGCGCCAGGCGACCCGGGACGACATGACGGCGGTGCGCGACGCATTCGTAGAAGCGGTGGGCCGGGCCATCAACGCCGGCTTCGATATGATCGAACTGCACGCCGCGCACGGTTATCTTCTCTCCTCCTTCATCTCGCCGCTGACGAACAGACGCGGCGACGAATATGGCGGCAGCCTGGAAAATCGGCTTCGCTTCCCTCTCGAAGTCTTCGAGGCGATGCGCGCAGCATGGCCGGAGGACAAGCCGATGTCCGTGCGCATCTCCGCCACCGATTGGGTCGATGGCGGCGTCACGCCGACGGAAGCGGTCGAGATTGCCAGAAGCTTCCAAGCCGCCGGCTGCGATCTCATCGACGTGTCCGCGGGTCAGACATCGCGCGAGGCCAGACCCGTTTATGGCCGCATGTTCCAGACGCCCTTCGCCGACCAGATCCGCAACGAGACCGGCATGGTAACCATGGCGGTTGGAAACATCACCGAGGCCGACCACATCAATTCGATCGTCGCAGCCGGACGCGCCGATCTCTGCGCATTGGCGCGTCCCCACCTTTCCGATCCGCATTTTACGCTGCATGCCGCCGCCTCTCTCGGATATGCGGAACAGATCTGGCCGAAGCCCTATCTCAGCGGCAGGGACCAACTCGCGCGCAGCCTCACCCGCGCCGCCGCAGGTCCGATATGAGCACCCTCGCCGGCCGCGTCGCGCTGGTCACGGGCGGAGGTCGCGGCATAGGCAAGGCGATTGCCGCGGAGCTCGCGAAGAGCGGCGCACGGGTTATCATCACGGGGCGGGATGCTGCCATCCTGCAACGCACAGCCGACGACATCGGCTGCGTTGCCCGTGCCGCCGATGCCACCTCGCTAGACGACATGCGTTCAGCATTCGAGGCCACCGGACCGGTCGATATTCTCGTCAACAATGCCGGGGCCGCACTGTCCAAATCTTTCCCGAAGCACAGCATCGTCGATTTCGATGCCATGCTCGCCGTCAACCTGACCGCCGCCTTTTGGGCGACGCAACTTGCACTTGGGGGCATGACGGCACGCGGCTGGGGCCGGATCGTCAATATCGCAAGCACGGCGGGGCTCAAGGGTTATGCCTACACGACCGCCTATTGCGCGGCGAAGCACGGCCTCATCGGCTTCACCCGCGCTCTCGCAATCGAAATCGCGAAAAGCGGCGTCACGGTCAACGCCGTGTGCCCCGGCTTTACCGACACCGATCTCGTCAGCGGCGCCGTCGCGACGATCACGCGCCAGACAGGCAAGAGCGAAGCGGACGCCCGCGCGGCGCTCGCGAGTTTCAATCCACAAGGCCGCCTGATCGAGCCTTCGGAAGTCGCCGCTGCCGTCGCCTTCCTCTGCGGCGCCGGCGCAGCATCGATAACCGGTCAATCGCTGGTCGTGGCCGGCGGAGAAATCATGTAGGGAGCAAGACGAATGGAAACCCGGCCACGCATCGACCGGCGCGCGAACGACATCAGAAATTTCGTGCCTGAACACTTTGGGTGGAACGTCGACGGCACGGTCGCGACGATCACGCTCGACCGCCCCGAAAAGAAGAACCCTCTGACGTTCGAAAGCTATGGCGAGCTTCGCGACCTGTTCC
>CAISYL010000074.1 GCA_903889655.1 uncultured Alphaproteobacteria bacterium
GCGGCCGGTGAGGCCGCGCGAGAAGAGGAGTTTGCCGCTGTCGCCGCCGCGCCATTGGCCAGCGCGCATCAGCCGGTCGCCGGTCGCGACATGACGGATCGAGGCAAGCAACAGCGCGACCGCGAGATCGGCGACGGCGGCTGCGTTGGCGCCGACCGTGTTCGCCACCTTGATGCCGCGCCGCGCCGCTTCGGCGACGTCGATCCCTTCATAGCCGGACCCGATGCAGCAGATGAGGCGGAGCGCCGGCATCTCGTCCATTTCGGCCGCCCGCGTAATCGCGGTGCCGACAGTCACCAGGGCCGTCGCTTCGGCGCGGGCGGTAGGGTCGGTAAGGAGCGTGTAGCGCTCCGCAAGCGTCTGTTCGAAAGCCTTGCCGAAAGGAACGGTAAGCAGCACGGTTGGCTTCATCGGATACTCCTGACAGATCGAATGACGAAATCAGAGGGAGCGCGCGGCCTCCGCCCGAGCGATGAGCGCCTGCGCCTGTTTCAGATGCGGAATGTCGAGCATGACGCCATCGACCGCGACCACGCCGACGTCGCCGGCCCTGGCAAAAGCCTCGACGATGCTCCGAGCATGCGCGATGTCTTCTTCCGACGGCGTGAAGATGCGGTTGATGATCGGCACCTGCGCGGGATGGATTGCCATCTTGGCCGTGAAGCCGTCTCGCACCGCTTCGCGCGCCTCGGCGACGAAGCCGGCTTCGTCGCGGAAATCCTTGTAGACGCCATCGAGCGGAATGACGCCGGCTGCGACCGCTCCAGCGAGCGTCAGCGTGCGCGCAAGCCGATAAGGCTCCGTATAGACGCCACGCTCATCCTTGTTGCTGCGCGCGCCAAGCGCCGTGGCGAGGTCTTCCGCTCCCCAGGTCAGCGCGAAAAGGCGGGCGCTCGACCCTGCATAGGTGCCGAGATTGAAAAGGGACGCGGCGGTCTCCGTGGCGACGCAGAAGAGCCTGGTCGCGCCTGCCTCGATACCGGCTTCCCGCTCCAGCAGGTCGAGCTTTGCGGCAACGGTTTTCACGCAATCGCCCGAAATCGTCTTTGGGATCATGATTGCGAAGGGCCGCCGGGCAATGACGGCCTGCAAATCGCTCTCCCAGAACGGCGTGTCGAGCGCATTCATGCGGACGCAGACGCGCGGACCTTCGGCCGAGGCGCTTTTCAGGTAATCGCGGGCGTTGGCGCGCGCCGCCTCCTTGTTAGAAAGTGCGACCGAATCCTCGAGATCGAGAATGATCGCATCGGCGCCGGTCGAGCCTGCCTTGGCGAGTTTCTTGTCGCTGTCGGCCGGGATGAAGAGAAACGACCGCATGGGTTCAGACCTCGACCGTCTCGGCCCCGCGGGCATGCATGAAGGCCTGCCGCGTGCAGGAGGCGACTTCCTCGCCGCGCTGGTTATAGGCCTTGTGCTCGAAGGTGACGATGCCGGCGGCAGGACGCGACTTCGAGCGGCGCTTTCCGAGCACGCGTGTCTCGACGCGGATCGTGTCGCCCTGGAAAACCGGCTTTGGGAACACGACGTCCGTCATGCCGAGATTGGCGATGGTCGTGCCATGCGTCGTGTCATGAACCGAAATGCCGATCATCAGGCCGAGCGTGAAGAGGCTGTTGACCAGCGGTTTGCCGAACTCGGTCTCGGTGGCGGCGTAATGATGATCGAGATGGAGAGCGGCAGGGTTCATGGTCATGGTCAAGAACAGGACGTTATCGGTCTCGGTCACGGTCCGCGTGATGCCGTGTTTGAAGACCTGGCCGTCCTGAAAATCCTCGAAATATAGTCCTGCCGCCATGCATCCTCTCCTGATCGCCCCTTTATCGGGGTGTCTCGCCGCCGGTCTGTCGGCTAGCTTATAGCCCCGTCCGTTCGAAAAATGAAAAGCGTCGAGGCGTCCTCACCCATGACATTCCATCTTCACGAGCAACTCGCCGCGGATACCTACACGGTGAAGGACCTCGCGCTCTGCCGCGTGCTGCTGATGAACGACCGGCGCTTTCCATGGGCGATCCTGGTGCCCCGGCGGGACGGTCTGCGGGATTTTCACGATGTGGCTCCTGCCGACAAGCCAGCCTTCCATGCCGAGATAGATCTGGCCTCGGACGCCCTGAAGCGCTTGTCGAGCGCCCACAAGATGAATGTCGCGGCGCTGGGCAACATGGTGCCGCAGCTCCATGTCCATGTGATCGCCCGTTTCGAGGGGGACGCCGCCTGGCCGAAGCCCGTCTGGGGGCAGGGGGCGGCCTTGCCTTATGAGACGGCAGAAGCCGAAGAACTTATCGAAGCCTTAAGAAAAGAGCTTCGTGGTTAACCTTTGGTTTAAGACTCGGGCCCTAGTCTCGCTCCGTTAGCGGCGATTCCCGCCGCTTCTGGAGCAAGAAGCCTGTGGCGACATCCCTCATCGCCGATTCCTCCGCGCCGGTCCGCAAGGCAGCGCAATTCCTCCTCGAAAGCCTTGGCTTTGAGGTTGCGGGTGCGCGCGACGGTGCCGAGGTGCTCGCGGCCTTGAAGGGCCTTGCTCCGGATCTCGTCATTCTCGACGCCCGGCTTGCCGGCACCGAGACCGTCCCCTTGATCGAGGAAATCAGGTCGATGCCGGAAGGCGCCCGAACCTGCATTTTCTTTGTCGCCGAGGGGGGCCCCGCCAGCGTTCGCGCCGCGATCGATGCGGGCGCCGACGACTATCTGATCAAACCCTTCGACCGCGAGCTTCTCTCCTTCAAGCTCGATCAGGCCCGTGCCCGCGGACGGCTGCGCGAAAGCGCCCGCACGATGAAACTCGTCCAGGACAATTCCCATTCCTGGCGCTTCCGCGTTTTCGGCAAGGCCGTCTGATATCCCGCTTCAGCGAATCGGCGCAAGTTCACCCGGTAATGAAATCCGATTCGCGAGCGACTCGGCACAACACCTTCATGCATCTGGATTTTCGTGCTGACGGCTCCAGCGCTCGAGATAGTCGAGACTGCGGAGATAGGGCCTCAGCGTGAGGAAACCGATGCCCGCGCCGACCAGAAGAACCACCGGCGGAACATAGGCGAGCGAGTAACGGAGCATCTGTTCGTCCTTGAAGACGAAGTCCGTCACCAGCGCGATCGCAGTCGGCCCGAGACCCAGCCCGATGAAGTTGACGATGAGTCCCGACAAGGCGGAAGCAAAGCCCCGCATCTGGTTCGGCATCATTTCCTGAATCGCCGAAGGGCCGATGCCGGTCGTGAAGGTCGCAAAGAAGGTCGCCGGCGCGAGCAGCGCCAGCGCCGTCATCGGATCGCTCATGAGTGGAAAGGCGATGGCGAAGGGCAGCGTCACGAGCCCGGTGCAGGCCATCACGACGATGCGGCCGTTGCGGTATCCCCATGAACAGACGACGTCGCCGAGGGCACCGCCTGCCACCACGCCGGCCGTGCCGAAAATGACGATGATCCAGCCATACCAGCGGCCGGCCTCGACAACGTTCCAGCCGTAGGTACGGACGAAAAAGGAAGGCACCCAGGCCGCCGTCCCATAGGCCATCATGGCGAGGAAGGCGAAGCAGAGATTCATGCCGAAGAAAGCGCCCGCATTTGCATTGAGATAGGCGATGACTTCGCCGAGGGGCACCTCGCCATCCCGTTCGATGCCATCCGCGCCGATCTCGCGTCGCATGTGACCGCGCCGCACCGGCTCCCTGATCGTGCGCACCCAGAGCGCGATCAGGAGGCCGGGCAGGCCGACGATCAGAAAGACGACCTGCCACGCATAGACATGACCGATCAGCGGCAGGGCGAGATCGCCGCCCTTGGCCACCATGCCGATGACTTCCGCGCCGATGACGAGGGCGAGGCCGGCGCCGATATAGACGCCCATGCCATAAACGCCGATGGCGATGCCGAGACGCTTGGGCGGGAAATAGTCGGAAATGACGGAATAGGCCGAGGGCGACAGCGCGGCCTCGCCGACGCCCACACCGATCCGATAGGCGAAGAGCTGCCAGTAAACCTTTGCCGTGCCGCAGAGAGCCGTCATCAGGCTCCAGAAGAAGACGCCGACCGAAATGATGCCGATGCGGTTGCGTCGGTCGACCAGCCGGCCGATGGGGAGCCCCATGATCGTATAAAAGGCGGCGAAGGCGAGGCCCTGCAGCAGGCTCATCTGCGTGTCGGTGATCGCGAGGTCGCGCTTCATCGGCCCGACCAGCAGGCTCAGGATCTGCCGGTCGATGAAGGAAAACGTGTAGGCCAGCACGAAGACGCCGACGACGTACCAGGCATAGGCCGGATTCGGATAGGGCCGCGTATCGGCGGACGCCGCCGGCCTGTGGTGCAGGATGTCCTCGACCTCGGACGCAACATCGATCTCGGCCATGAGCCGCTCCCTCCCTGTTGTTTCCCGGTTCTTGCCAGCCAACCCAAAACCGGAGTTAGCGTGACGTTGCCGGTATGACGATTTTGAACGAAGCCATATCCTCCCAAAGACGGAAGCAAAGACCGGCGCTACCCCTCCAGCGCCCCGATCATCTCCACCCGCGTTCCATGCCGGCCGCCCTCGAACCGGGCGCTCAGGAACGCATCCACGATGTCCAGAGCCAGCCCTTCGCCCACCACGCGGGCGCCGATCGAAAGCATGTTGGCATCGTTGTGCTGGCGGATCATGCGGGCTGAGAATGCTTCGGAACAGACGCCGCAACGGATGCCTTTTACCTTGTTCGCCGCCATCATGATGCCCTGACCGGTGCCGCACAGGATGATGCCAAACCGGCAGTCACCGGAGGCGACAAGCCGCGCCGCCGCTTCGCCATGCTTGGGATAGTGCGTGCTCTCCGGCGTCGTCGGTCCGATGTCGACGACCGTCCAGCCCTGCGCCGCGATATGAGCGGCAATGACCTGCCGGAGCTGAATGGCGGCATGGTCGCTGGAGAGGACAATGCGGTTGCTGGCTGTCATGGAGAGGTCGTCCTGTTTCCAAAGGCAATCTGGCGGCCCGGCCAATCTTTTGGTCCGGCTCTTTGCGGTCGGGTCCGACTTTACCTCTTGGCACGGGCCTTGCGACCTTTCCCTCGACCATCAGAGGTTTTTGCGACCATGAGCCTAGTTCAAGCCGTATCGGCCCACTCCCAGATCGCTGCCGCGCTGCAGAATGCCAGCGCGCAGACGGGGACCGATTTCAGCTATCTGCTGAACACGGCGATGCGTGAGTCGAGCCTGAATTGCTCCGCCAAATCAAATACTTCCAGCGCTTGCGGGTTGTTTCAGTTCACCGAGCAGACCTGGCTCGGGACGATGAAGAAGGACGGCTCGGACCTCGGCCTCGGCCAGTATGCGAACGCCATCTCGCAGGATTCGAGCGGCAGGTATGTCGTGGCCGATCCTGCCGCCCGCCGGGAAATTCTTGCCCTGCGCAACGACCCGCAGACCGCCGCCCTGATGGCCGGCGCCCTGACCAGCGACAGCAAGGACAAGCTGGAATCGAGCCTCGGCCGTTCGGTGAGTTCGGGCGAACTCTATGTCGCCCATTTTCTGGGAGCCGGTGGCGCGACGAAGCTGATCTCGGCCGCCGAGGACACACCCAATGCACGGGCCGATACGCTCTTCCCGCAGGCTGCCGCCGCCAACCGTTCGATCTTCTATACCGCGTCGGGCGCGCCGAAGACGGTTGCACAGGTCTACCGGAACCTCGTCACCCAGCATCAGGGTGGCCAGATCGCACCCGAACCGGAACTTGCGGATGATGCCGCGACCACAACAGACGAGGCCGCTTCGGTCTCGACGCTCGGCGACCTGTCGAGCGCGTTAAGCGGCGCGTCGTCCACGCCGTCGAATGCCGCGACCCATTCCGCCGGTACGGCTTACACGCCGGCCACCAGCAGCGCCGCTGTCTCGGCGACCGCCGCCGCTATCGGCCGCTCGCCGCTGAAGCTCACGCCCGGCGTTCTTGCTGTGCTCGCCTCGCTCGACGCACCGTCGCAGAACGAAAGCGCGACGAAGGCGGCCAATGACGATGATCGCAAGAACGATGAGGCCAAGGCCGCGCGTCGCCTGCTGCCGCGTTCCGGCTTCGCCTACGGCTGATCAGCCGATCGTCTTCGTCTCTTTCAGTTTCGCAAGGTCCGCCTCGCTATAACCGAGGTCGCGCAATACCTCGAGCGTGTGTTCGCCGAGCGCGGGCGAGGGGCCCTTCGGCCCGTCATCGGCGCCGGGAAAGCGGACCGGTCCCGCTGGCGCCTTGTAGCTTCCGCCTTCCGCGTCCGGCACGTCGACGAAAGCGCCTGCCGCGATGGCTTGTGGGTCTTCAACCACGTCCGACGGCCGCATCAGAGGCGCCCAGATGATGTCGGCAGCGTCGAGTTTCCGCCGCCAATGGTCGAGATCGTGCTCGGCGAATGCGGCATCGAGGATGTCGACAAGGTCGGCCGCATTGGTCCGCCGCAGCTTCGGATTGGCGAAGCGCTCGTCAGTTTCGAGGTCAGGCTTGCCGATGACCTTGCAGATGGCGGTCCAGTCGACCGAGCCCTGACGCGGCACGATGACGAACCATTCGCCGCTCTTCGTCTTGAAGAAATTGCTGAGCGGCGCGACGGCTTCATGCCGCGACTTGGTCGAGCCCAGCTTGCCGAATTTGAGCTGCACCGCCATGTCGGACCCTGCCGCATAGATGCCGGCACGGATCAGCGAGGATTCGACGAGGCGCCCCTTGCCGGTACGCTGGCGTTCGACCAGCGCCGCGAGAATGCCGCCTACCGTCGCCATGCTCGTCGTGTGATCGCCGATGCCGGTGCGTAGCGTCGTCGGTTCCTGGCCCTTGACGGTTTCGAGATAGCCGAGGCCCGAGCGCGCCCAGAAGGCGGCAATGTCGAAGCCGGGGCGGTCGCGCTCGGCGCCTTCGAGGCCATAGCCGGTGACGCTTGCATAGACGAGGCGCGGATTGAGCGCGGAGAGCGAGGCATAGTCGAGGCCCGAGCGTTCAAGACCGCCGGGGCGGACGTTGGTGAGGAAGACGTCGGCATCCTTCACCAGCCGCTTGACCGCTTCGACGCCTTCGGGTGTCGCGGTATTGATCGCGACGCCCTTCTTGCCGCGATTGTCGAGGTCGAAGATCGGGCTGCCCTTCAGATGGTCCGCGCCGACATTCGCCATCGTGTAGCGCATCGGGCAGCCGGCCAGAGGCTCCACCTTGATGACCTCCGCGCCCCAGTCGGCGAGAATGCCGCCCGCGCCCGGCGCCGCGATATAGGTCGCGACCTCGATGACCTTGATTCCTTCCAGCATGACCGCTTCCCTTTGAATTTCTTGTTGGGCCGGATCATCCATGAAACGGACATGCTGTCAAAGCGGGCGTCACTGCCTTTCAGGTTTCGTTAAGGATGGAGCGGCGGAAAATGGCCAGTTTTTCTGAAGGGTTCATTAAAGACTTTGGACTAGCGTCATTAAAGAACGCGTAAGGCAGTTCGCTGTCACCGGCGAACATGCTCCGAGCGCTGCGCCGCGAGGGAGCGGGACGATGCAGGAAAGACTGACATACGCCGACGTTGAGCGCCTGCTTTCGGAGCCCATGGAAGAGGCGCGGGCGCGGATCGCGCTGAAGGTCGCCGGGCAGTTCCGCAATGTCGTGCTGACGCCACGCGAGCGCGAACTGGCACAGGAAATTCTCGGCTATCTCGTCCACGATATCGCAGCCCATGTGCGTGGCGCACTGTCCAGATATCTCAGCGTCCTTCCCGAAGCTCCGCACGACGTCGTCCTGGCGCTTGCCGAAGATATCGACGAAGTGGCGCTCCCCATCCTCGAAAACTCGACGGTGCTGACCGAGGAAGACATGGTCAGGCTCGTGTTGAGCGGCAGCGCCGCGAAACAGCGTGCGATCGCCGGTCGCGCAACTGTGCCGGCGGCCGTGTCCGATGCGATCGTCTGGGCGGATGATCGCCGCACGGTCCTCGTCCTTGTCAGCAATGACGGTGCGATCATTCGTCCCGAGGTCTTGCACGAAATCGTCGACCGCCACGGCGACGACGAGGAGATCGTCGATCCGATGGCGCGGCGGAAGGATCTGCCCGCCGTTCTGGTCGAGCGCCTCGTCACGATGGTATCGGATCAATTGCGGCTCTATCTGATCGAGCGTCACGGCATCGATCCTGTGACCGCCGTGCTCATCGAGGAGCAGGCCCGCGAACATACCCTGGTCGAAAAGCTGCCGGCGATCCATCCCGACGAGACCTGTCGCGTCGTCGCGCAGCTCGCTGAACGCAAGCGGCTCTCCGCCTCGCTGTTGCTGCGTGCGATCTGCGCGGGCGAATTGCGTTTCGTCGAACAAGGTTTCGCACAGTTGACGAGCGTCTCCGACGACCGGGTGACGCGGCTCATCCATGACGTCGGGGCCCTTGGTTTTCGTGCGGTCTATGCGCGCGCCGGTCTGCCGGAGGTCTTCTATCCCGCCTTCCGCACGGCGCTCGATGTGGTGCATGAACTCGAAGCCGACGGCTATCTTTCCGACAAGCCCTTCCTGCGCCACTGCATGCTGAAGCGCATAGGCGAGCGCTATCCGGAGATCGAGGCGAACGACATCGATTTCCTGATCGACCGGCTGATTCGCTTCACCCGCGCGATCACCTGGCGTACCGGCCACGCCGCCTGAACGGTAAAAACCCCGTCGCCCATCCCGATGGAAGCTGGTAGGTTTCGGCCCTTCACGGAAAGGGCCAGACCATGACGCATGCCACACGAGACGCCTTCATCTGCGATGCGGTGAGAACGCCGATCGGGCGTTACGCCGGCGCATTGTCGTCGGTGCGTGCGGATGATCTGGGCGCGGTGCCGCTGATGGCGTTGATGGCCCGCAATCCCTCGATCAACTGGCAGCGTCTCGATGATGTGATCTTCGGCTGCGCCAATCAGGCGGGCGAGGACAACCGCAATGTCGCCCGCATGTCCGCGCTGCTTGCCGGCCTTCCTGACACGGTGCCGGGCTCGACGGTCAATCGCCTCTGCGGTTCGGGCATGGATGCGGTGGGTTCGGCTGCCCGTGCGATCAAATCGGGCGAGGCCGACTTCATGGTTGCCGGCGGCGTCGAGAGCATGTCGCGCGCGCCTTTCGTGATGGGCAAGGCGACGAGCGCCTTCTCGCGCGACGCCCAGATCTACGACACCACCATCGGCTGGCGTTTCGTCAACCCGCTGATGCAGCGCCAGTACGGTACGGATTCGATGCCCGAAACGGCGGAGAACGTCGCCGAAGAGTTTCAGATTTCCCGCGCCGATCAGGACGCCTTTTCTGTGCGGAGCCAGCAGCGGGCCGGCCGCGCGATGGCCTCGGGACGTTTCGCCAAGGAGATCGTGCCGGTCACTATTTCCGGCAGGAAGGGCGAGACGGTCGTCTCGGAAGACGAGCATCCGCGTCCCGATACGACGCTTGAGGCGCTGGCGAAGCTGTCGACGCCGTTCAGGCAGGGCGGCACGGTGACGGCGGGCAATGCGTCGGGTGTGAATGACGGCGCCTGCGCCATGATCCTCGCCTCCGCCGACGCGGTCGAGGCACACGGGCTGACGCCGCGGGCGCGCGTGCTCGCCATGGCAACGGCGGGCGTTCCGCCGCGCATCATGGGCATCGGCCCGGCGCCGGCGACGCGCAAGGTGCTGGAAAAGATCGGTCTCAATATCGGCGACATCGAAGTCATCGAACTCAACGAGGCCTTTGCCGCGCAGGGCCTTGCCGTGATGCGCGATCTCGGGCTTCCAGACGATGCCGACTTCGTCAATCCGAACGGCGGCGCCATCGCGCTTGGCCATCCGCTCGGTATGAGCGGCGCGCGCCTGATCACGACGGCGGTGCAGGAACTCCACGAGCGTCAGGCCCGCTACGCGCTCTGCACCATGTGCATCGGCGTCGGTCAGGGCATCGCCATGGTGATCGAGCGCGTGTGAACCGGCTATCCTGCATCACCGTAAATTCGCGAGAAATCCGAACGGATGACTGAAATTCGGCCGAAACGATAAGCAAGCTTTAACCTTACTTCGGTGAAATGGCGGTTTCCCGTGGAAGAGGTTTGCGCGATGACCGTTTCGGCACCCGAAATCGAAGTCCAGTCACTGGGACAGCGCGCATATCAGCTGCGCGACAGAGCGTGCGAATTCATCTTCACGGGCGCGATTTTTCTCTCGGCTTCCCTGCTGTTCTGGGTGCAGCCGATGTTCTCCAAAATGGTCTTGCCGATCCTGGGCGGGTCTTCGGCCGTTTGGTCGGTCGCCATGGTCGTCTATCAGGGGCTTTTGCTCTGCGGATATCTGTACGCCCACGCGTTGAATGCCTGGGTCAAGCCCCGATACGCCGCTATCATCCATGTTGCGCTGACCGTTACCGCCTTTTGCACATTGCCGATCGCCGTCGTTGCGGGCTTCGACGAACCGCCCGCCGACAACGTGGCTCTGTGGCTGATAGCCTTGTTCGTCGCATCGATCGGCCTGCCGTTTTTCGTGCTCGCGGCGAACTCGCCGCTTCTCCAGGCATGGTTCGTCCGCAGCGGCCATCCGAGCGCGCACAATCCATACATGCTCTATCGCGCCTCCAATGTCGGCTCCTTCGCCGTCCTGCTGGCCTATCCCGTGATCATCGAGCCGCTGATGGGCGCTCGCGCGCAGGCACAAGCCTGGAGTACGGGATTCGTCGTTTTGATTGCCGCCATCATCGCCTGTTCGATGTTCCTGAAGCGCACGGCCACGACGGCCGCCCCAATCGTTGCGCCGATCCCGGCGACGCCCACCAGCTGGCGCGATCGAATGGTCTGGATGGGATTGGCGTTCATTCCGTCGGGCTTGCTGGTCGCCGTAACGGCGCATATTTCCACCGACGTCGCCGCCGCCCCGCTTCTGTGGATCGCTCCTCTCGCCCTTTACCTGCTGACCTTCGTGTTCGCCTTTGCGGACCGGCCGATCGTGTCGGAGAAGGCGTGGTTGACGGCGCAGAGCGTCAGCATGCCGCTCCTCGTCTTGCTGTTCCTGTGGTCCGTCAAGGCGCACTGGACGCTTTCACTCGCGGTGCATCTTGTCGGGTTCTTCATCGCCACGATGGTTTGCCATACGCTTTTGTACAAGCGCAGGCCGTCCGCCACGCAGGCCACCGGATTTTATGTCTGGCTTTCGGCGGGTGGGGTTCTTGGAGGAATATTCGCAGCTCTCATCGCGCCGACGCTCTTCACCACGACGCTGGAATATCCTCTTCTGCTCCTCGCCGCGTTCCTGGTTCGACCGGATGTTCGCAAAGTGCTGCGCGCAGACTGGATCGAGGGCGCGCTGTTGACCGCGGCGATTGCGACCGGCCTCGTCGGCACATACTTCCTTCTGGGCGCAGATCTTCGCACCGGTTACTTTGCAACCGCGGTCATGGTCGTCTGTGCGCTGATGCTGTTCTTCATCGGCAAGCCGGCGCGGTTGGCAATCATCGCGCCATTGATGTTCATGCTGACCTATCTCTACCATCCCGCCGAGGGCACGATTTATCGCGCCAGATCGTTTTATGGCATTCACAAGGTCGTGGACCTCGATAATGGGCGTTTCCGCGTCCTTTTCCACGGCACGACGGTTCACGGTGGCGAGCAGCTTCTGGATGACAATGGGGCGAAACTTGAAGGCCGACCGGTTCCGCTGACCTATTACTATCCGGGCGGGCCCTATTCCGAAGCCATCGACGCAGTGCGTGCGCGAGCGGGCGGAACGTTGGGTCGGGTCGCTCTGGTCGGGCTGGGTGCCGGTATTTTCACATGCCATCGGCATGACGGCGAGGATTGGGATCTCTATGAACTCGATCCGCTGGTCATTCGCATCGCGAAGAACGAGAAGCTCTTCAACGCTCTCGCTCAATGCGCGCCGGATGCGGCAATCATCCCGGGCGATGCTCGTTTGATGCTGAAAAAGGCCAAGCCCGGCTATAACTTTCTCGCGCTGGACGCATTCTCTTCCGACTCGGTGCCTGTGCACTTGATCACGAAGGAAGCGGTGGGCCTCTACAAGGCAAAAATGGCACCGCACGGCGTCATCGCCTTCAACATTTCCAATCGCAATCTGGAGCTGGCGAGCGTGGTGGCGGGCGCCGCGGCGTCCAATGGCATGGTGATGATCGTCAAGCGGGATCACGCCGAGCTGGATACGGAACACACCATGCGGATCAACGCCGAGATCGCTCTCGTCGCGAATTCGTATGAAGACTTCGGAAAGCTGAACGGCGACCCATCCTGGAAACGCTTCGCGCCGACACCGGGCCAGCGCATATGGACGGACGATTATTCCAATATCGTGAGCGCGCTGATCCGTAAGCTAACGATGCCGGGTAATTGATCGCAAGGGTCCCGGTCTATCTTCAGCGTCGGCTGTCGTAGCCGGCCCAGGTAATGCCAGCGACGTCACATACCGAGCGCCCTCAGGAGGAAGTTCTTCTTCTTTTTCTGCTTCGGCTTCGGGCGCCTGACGCGCATGCGGATGGGGCGATCGACGCCGGGCAGGCGGCGGCCATGCTGCGATGGCCGGCGGAGCAGGGCGACGAGCTTGCGATCCGGAAAGAAGCAGACGGGGTCGAGCGCGCCCACGGGGACCGGCACATCGTCCATGCCCGGAATAACGATATCCAGTTCCGCGTAATCGACGATCGTTTCGACCGGCGGCAGATCGAAACGCGCCAGCGCTTCTTCTTCCTCGTCGACCGGTTCGCTGAGCAGCAGTTCATCGAGTGCGTCTTCCGCGACGGCATTCTGGAAGTCACGGCGGATATCCTGCACGAAGGACCAGCCGACCAGATCCTTCGCCTCTCTCGGCGAGCAGAGATGCGCGCCCTGCGCCGCCGTAAAGCCCATGGCGGCGAGCGAGGAGAGGGTGGTCTCGTCCTCGACGCCGACAGCCGTCGCATCAAGACCGAGTGAGGCCGCGAGTGCGACGCGCTTGCCGATGAAGCCGAGGCCCGACGATTGCAGGCGGCGCGCGAACTGGATGATCGCGCTGCCTGAAATCTTGATCTCGCTGAAATAATCCGGCGTGATGAATTCCGGCGGCACGATAACCGCCCCGCCGCCGTCGAGCGCC
>CAISYL010000075.1 GCA_903889655.1 uncultured Alphaproteobacteria bacterium
ATACCAGCCCCTAATGTGCCGGAGGGTTCGATTCTCCAAATTATTGACCCAAAGTGCCACGATGCCGCCGTCTTCTCTGCGATACACTCAGACAGGGAATCAGCCTGCATTGCGCCCGTATAGGAGCTATCCGACCATGACCAAGCCCGAACTCTTTCCGCGCGCGCGGCGGCATGCCCTGAATGCGGCGCTTGGCGCCGTTCTCGCCCTGGCCGGGATGATTTCGACGCCGGCTCTGGCCGACGAGACGCATCAGGAAGCGCCGCCCGTCCGCAGCAAATCCAACGACACCTACAGCGAAAAGGAAATGGTTGCCGAAGCCGGCTCTGTCTTCGGCGGCGCGGCCCAGGGCATGGCCGATGCGGTCCACAGCGTCTTCAAGAAATACGGCGAGCCGAACGGCTTCATCAAAGGCGAAGAGGCCAGCGGAGCCATTGTGGTCGGCCTGCGCTATGGCTCGGGCACGCTGCACATGAAGAGCGGCGGAACTGCAAAGGTCTTCTGGCAGGGCCCGAGCGCCGGCTGGGACTTCGGCGGCAACGCGGTCAAGGTCTTCACCCTCGTCTACAATCTGCCCAACAAACAGACGATCTATCAGCGTTTCCCCGGCGTCGAAGGCAGTGCCTATCTGATAGGCGGTATCGGCGTGAACTATCAGCAGCGCGGCAACGTCATTCTGGCCCCCATGCGTTCCGGCGTCGGCCTCCGGCTCGGGGCTTCGGTCGGCTACCTCAAATACACCAAGAGCCGCGAATGGTTGCCGTTCTGACGCAGTTGCGGCCCAACCGACGGACTTGCGTGTTTCAACGGTAGAAGGGTCCGTTCTTTTCTGGCAGGGTTGCCTTGTCCCGCCAGACCCGCATGCCTGCTGCAAGAGGAGCCTATGGTCGAGAGCCTTATGCTGATCGCGCTCGGCTTTTTGACCGCGACACTCTTTGCAATCATTGCGATCCAGTTCATGTGGCGCAGAGCCGTTGCCGTGACGACGGCGCGGCTCGTGGGCGAACTCAAAAACGAGGACATGCAGGCGCATGAAGCGGCGAAAGCCGCTTCGGACCAGATCGCCTCGCTCGAGGCCACGCTTACCGAAAAGAGCGGCCAGATCGTGGAGTTGCTGTCGGGCAACACCGCCTTTGCGGAGCGCAATACCGAGCTCGAGCAGGCCATCGCAGAGGCGGCCGAAGAGGCCGAGGCCAGGCGCCAGGAAATCGCGGCGCTGCATGCCCACCGCGAAGCGGCCGCCCAGGATGCCGAGACGCTGCGCCACGAGATATCGAACCTGCAGGGAGAATGCGACGCGGCACGCGCGGAGGCCGAACGGCATGCGCAGGAACTCGCCACGCTCCAGTCCCATGCCGACATGCTCCGTCAGCGCATCGGCGAGCTTGAACAGGCCGCGTCGGTCGAGATCGAGCGTCAGGCCGGCGTCGAACAGCAATTGAAGGCTCTCGGCGAAAAGGCCGCCCGCCTCGTCTACGAGATGACCGAGACGTTCGGTCATGCCGCCGACGCTTCCGGTTTACAGGCGGCGGTCGCGCCGGCCACCTTGCCGGCGGACGAGCCGGCCGAAAAGATCGTCAGGCCCGCCATGGAACCGGCAGGCAAGCCCCTGCCTGAATCCATCGCGCTGGTGCCCTATCCCGCTGAGGATTTCGAGGAACTCAATGCGATCAAGGCGTCGCTTTCGTCGAGTTTCGGCGAAGGGGCCGAGGGCGGTCACGACCATGCGTCGGAGGATATGCTTCCCGGTGAGCACATGCTTGCCGAGCGCATCAAGGCGCTCGAAGCGGGCGTCGCTTCCTGAATTGAGGGCGGCAGGCCGTCGCGCTTTCTCACAATGCAGCGAAACCATTGAGCCGTAAGCCGGTTTCCTCCACGGAGGATCGACATGGCGGATCGCGGAAAAATACGGATCGGCATCTCGGGCTGGACCTATGCGCCCTGGCGCGGCGCCTTCTATCCCGAAGGACTGCCGCAGAAACAGGAACTCTCCTTCGCCGCGAACAGCTTTCCGACGATCGAAATCAACGGCACTTTTTATTCGCTTCAGCGCAGCGAAAGCTTCGCCAGATGGGCCGCCGAAACGCCGGCTGATTTCGTCTTCGCGATCAAGGCCCCGCGCTTCATCACACATACCAAACGGCTGAAAGACATCGAGAAGCCGCTCGCGAACTTCTTTGCTTCGGGTGTCTTGCGGCTCGGACCCAAGCTCGGGCCGATCCTCTGGCAGTTTCCGCCCAACTTCCGCTTCGACGCCGAGCGGATCGAAGCCTTTTTCAAACTCCTCCCCCGCGACACGGAAGCTGCCGCCAAACTCGCGCGCCGACACGACGCCGCCCTCAAAGGCAAGGCGTGGCTCAAGACCGACCGGAAACGCCGCCTGCGCCATGCGATGGAAATTCGCCACGACAGTTTCCGCTCGCCCGACTTCATCAAGCTGCTGCGCAGATACAAGGTCGCCCTCGTCTGCGCGGATACGGTCGAATGGCCGCGCCTCATGGATATCACCTCCGACTTCGTCTATTGCCGCTTGCACGGTTCGAAAGTTCTCTATGCATCCGGCTACAGCGGAAAGGCGATCGCCACATGGGCGGAGCGCGTCACCGCATGGGCCGGGGGACGCGAGCCCGCCGACGCGGAACGCGTGATCGACCGCAATGGTCCCAAGCGCAAGACGCGCGACGTCTTCGTCTATTTCGACAACGATATGAAAGTGAAAGCACCGCGCGACGCCAAAGCCCTGATCGAGAAAAGCGGCGCGTGACCGTGGAGTTACCGTCCATCGTGCATTTTCTGCGTGACCCTGGCGCGGATGGCTCGCGGATATTTCCGTCCACGTTTTGGCAATCCTCCATCCGGACTGCCAAATTTTGGATTCGACCGGCGCCGCAAATTGTACCTAGAGTAACGGCCTCCAAGGCGGATGGCGGCGATGAGCACACACGACAAGATCGGATCGGTCTATCTTCCCTGTACGCGATGCACCGGCCAGACCGAGTTCCAGTTCGGCGATCTCGCCGGCACGGGCACCCTGGAGTGCGGGCACTGCGGCGCCGCCCTCGATCGCGCCCTTCTCGGCCGCATCAGAATCGCTCTGCGTACGGATTATGTTCGTCGCCGGCGCGACAGCATGTCCGGTTTGAAGACGGCGAGTTGACCGCCCGGAACCGGTAGGCCGCGCTCCGGCCGGACGGCTCCGGTGGCGCAATCCTTGCGACGCTCACTCCCATTGATGTCGGAATACCGTCATGCAGCGTCTCTGCACATCGACGATGCATAATTTTGCACAAATTATGTGCAATTGCCTCTCGTGCGAGCGGTATAGACATGCCGGGCGATATGGTGATCAGCTTGAGTGGAGTGGGCATGCGGCCAGAAGATCTTCAGACCGCCGGACGGCATGAGTTCGATACGGTGCTCGAACAGGTCTGGTCCACCCATCGCGAAAACCGTCAGGGCATGGTCGCCGATTACATTCCCGAGCTGAGCAAGGCGGCGCCCGACGATTTCGGCCTCGCGATTGCGACCACGAACGGGAGGCTCCACACCGCGGGCAATGTCGAGGTGCCCTTCACCATTCAGTCGATCTCGAAGGCCTTGACCTTCTGTCTCGCACTGGAGCTTGCGGGCCGCGACGCCGTGCTGGCGCGGGTCGGCGTCGAACCGAGCGGCGACGCCTTCAACGCCATCGTCTTCGATCCGGTCAACAAGCGGCCTTTCAACCCGATGGTGAATGCCGGCGCGATCACGGTCGCAGGCATTCTCTGCGAGGCGCTCGGGACAGGCGCTTTCGATTTCGTGATGGACCGCTTTTCGGACGCCGCCGGCCGGCGCCTTTCGCTGGATGACGCCGTCTATCGCTCCGAGGCTGAAACGGGCCATCGCAACAGGGCCATCGCGCATCTGCTGCTCGCAAACGATGTCCTGCGGGTGCCGCCCGAGGATGCGCTCGATCTTTATTTCCGCCAATGCTCGATCAGCGTCACGGCGAGCGATCTCGCGCGCATCGGTGCGACGCTCGCCAATATGGGCGAGAACCCGGTCACGGGCCGCGCCGCCTTCGAGCTTCGCGCCGTGCGCAACACGCTCGCGGTGATGTTCACTTGCGGCATGTACGACTATGCCGGCAACTGGGCCTACGATATCGGCGTACCGGCCAAGAGCGGCGTCGGCGGCGGTATTCTCGGCGTCGTCAACCGGCAGCTCGGCATCGCCACCTATTCGCCGCGCCTCGACACCAGGGGAAATTCCGTGCGCGGGATCGCGAGCTTCGAGCTGCTGGCCGAAGAACTCGGTCTCCATGCCTTCGACTGTACGAATATGGGCTCATCCTTCGTCAGTACGCTGATCCGTTGAGGCGGGTCAGATCCAGCCCGCGCGGCGGAAGCGATAGAAAAGATAGGCGCAGATGCCGGCCATAGCGCCGAGCACGACGAAATAGCCGTA
>CAISYL010000076.1 GCA_903889655.1 uncultured Alphaproteobacteria bacterium
CTGTCCGCTTGTCAGCATTCTGGAACTCGAAGACCGCGCCGAAGCTGATGCATGGATCGAACTCTTTCTACGCGCGCCTTTCGACGATCTCATTCTTCTGACCGGCGAGGGCTTGCGTAAATTGCTGCGTCTTTGCGAGCGCGACGGCCGCGAAGCGGCTTTCCGTGACGCAATGACAAGGACGCGCACCATCACGCGCGGTCCCAAGCCTGCCCGCGTACTGCGCGAGTTAGGCCTTGCGCCGAATCTTTCGGCGCCGGAACCGACGTCGAAAGGCGTGCTCGACGCATTGGCGGATGAGGATTTGCGTGGGCGACGCATCGGCGTGCAACTCTATCCCGGCAAAGGCGGGTTACCGCTCGTCACGACGCTGCGTGAACGTGGCGCCGACGTTTTTCCAGTAACGCCCTATCGATATGCCTCGCAGTCGGAAACGGGGCGCGTCGCGGACGCGATCCGCGCAATGGCGGCAGGCAAGATCGGGCTTGTCGCTTTTACCAGCACGCCACAGATCGAGCGGTTCGCCGCCGTCGCCCGCGAATACGGGGTCGAACGCGAACTTGCAGAGGGTCTGGCACGAACGCCCGTCGCGTCCATTGGCCCCGTCGTCGACAGGACGCTTGAAGCGCACGGTGTCACGCCAGCGATCCGTCCCACTGCGAGCTTTCATCTGAAGCCTTTGGTCCGCGCTATCGTTGCATGGAGGACAGGATGCGATTGATCGGCTTCGTCGGTTCAAGCGGCAGCGGAAAGACGACGCTGATCGCCAATCTCCTGCCGCGGCTGCGGGCGCGAGGGCTGCGCGTGTCGACCGTCAAACATGCGCATCATGGATTCGACATCGACCGGCCCGGCAAGGACAGTTTCCTCCATCGCGAGGCGGGCGCGGAAGAGGTGATGATCGCCTCGGGCGGACGCTGGGCATTGCTGCGCGAAGAACGAGCGGGAGAAGAACCCCCGCTTCAGGCGCTTCTCAAGCGCATGACACAAGTCGACCTGGTGCTTGTGGAGGGGTTCAGGCATGAAGCCATTCCCAAAATCGAAGTGTGGCGCCACGCTGTCGGCAAGCCGCCTTACTGGCCGGACGACAAAAGCATTGTCGCGGTTGCCAGCGACGACGATATCGCCGTGGGTCGATTGCGGTTGAAGCTCCGGGATATCGACCGGATCGTCGATTTCATCCTCTCGCGCGCAATGGCGGAAGCGGCATGAACCCGGATATTCCGCTGACCATTCTCGCGGGAGGACAATCGCTCCGGATGGGCGTGGCGGATAAATGTCTTGTCCCGCTCGGCGATAAGACAATCCTCGAGCACATACTGAACGTCATGAGACCGCAGACGCATGCGATCCTCATCAACACCAACAGCAACCCCGTCCTCTTCGCGCACTTTGGCTTGCCGATCCGACCGGACGATCTTCCAGGACGCCTCGGCCCTCTCTCCGGCCTGCTGACCGGCATGCGCTGGGCGCAGGAAATCGGCTGTTCGCATGTCGTGACGGTTCCCGCCGATACACCTTTCCTGCCTCGAGATCTGATCGAAAAACTCGCAAATGCCAAAGCAGGAAAAGAGATCGTCATCGCGTCGGACCGCGCATATCCGCAGCCGACTATCGGCCTTTGGCCCGTCGCGCTGGCCGAACGGCTGGAAAGGGATCTGATGGCCGGTATACGGAAGATGAGCCATTGGCTCGAGGACTTCCGTATCTCGCACGCGGAATGGCCGATGGCGGACGGGCCGTTTTTCAACGTCAACAGCGAAGCCGATCTGCGACAGGCAAGTCTCCTGATGGAATGTTCCACCCGATTGCCGACTGTCCCGGCACTTTAATCCCAACCCCTTTTCAACCGCTATACATTATCCATAATCTGACGAGTCGCCTCGGCCTATTTTCCGGTCATAGGTGCAGGAGACGGCTGCCCAGCAATGGCCCCCTAGCCCCATTCCGACAAACCTCGTTGGCCAGCGCGGCGGGCTTCAAAGCAACGGATATTTAACCTCGCTTTAACCAATTAATAACGTAATAGACCGGTCTTCCGCGCAAGGCATGGGCATGTTTTGAAGGTGGGTTCCGTTGTCGAAACAAATCCGATATTTGCCGGGCGCGTGGCCTGAGCTGAAAGCCATCGCCCTTGTCTGGATTGTGGGTGTGGCGATCGCGGCCACCCTCTTCCTTTTCATACATGGCCACTATCAGACCATCGAGCGCCAGCGCTTCCAGCGCGACGCCGTCTATTACAGCACGCTTGTGACCGAGACTCTCGACCGGCAGGTTAATTCGCTGAAGTCCCTGCGGGCCTTCGTCGCCTCCCGCGACGTGACGCGCTGGGAATTCTCAGCCTTTGCGGGACAGACCCTGCCGACCAGCCACGGCTTCAAGGCGGTCCTCTGGGTCCCCGTCATTTCCAACACTGCCCGCAAGAGTTACGAGCAGAAATTCCAGCGTGACGGCCTCTATGGTCTGCGCATCCGCGAAATGAACGCCGCCCGCGAATATTCCATCGCTGCGGCGAGACCCGCCTACTTCCCGGTCACCTTTGTCGATCCTCTGGAAGGCAATCAGGATCTCATCGGCCTCGATCTCGCGACGGATCCCGATTACCGCGATCTGCTCCAGCTGGCGGAACGGACAGACGGCCTTGCGGTATCTCCGCTGAAACGCGGCGCCTCCGGAAAGCATGCCGGCTCCTCCCTGCTCGTCGCGTTTCCCCTCCGCGCGTCGACGGACACCGCGGCGGCCAACAAGGAGAAGCCCGGACTGAAGGGTTTCGCCATCGGCATTCTGGACGTCGACGAACTCGTCAAGTCGATCCTCCCGAGGACCGCACCCGTCGAGATGGAAGTCCGACCGGCGGAGGCCGGCTCGAGCGCGGCACCGGCCGACGCATGGCTCGCACAATCGGCCTTTTCCCAATCGCAGGCCTTCGATGTCGCGAACCGGCATTTCGCTCTCTATGTCCGCTCGTCCGGCGAGACCGATGCGGCGACCGGTATCATGGTCGCATTGGCGTCAGCGCTTGGTGTGCTTCTGCTGACCGGGCTTTTGGCGCAGCACCTTCATAACGCGACGATCCATCATCAGGCCGTCGAACGCGCCGTCGTCGCACGCACCGCCGAATTGAATGCCGCGAATGCGGCGTTGCGCGACGAAATCGCAATGCGTCGTGAGGCGGAAGCCTCGCTTCGTCTCTCGAAAGAAAAGACGGAAGCCGCCGACCGCGCCAAATCGCAATTCCTCGCCAGAATGAGCCACAAGCTCAGGGCACCGCTCAATACGATCATCGGATTGTCGGACGATATGGTCCGCGAAGTCGAAGCAGGAAACGGCGCGGCGCGCATCCGCGGTTACGTCGAAAACGTCAACACAAGCGGCCTGACCTTGCTGCAACTGGTCAACGAACTGCTGGATCTCTCACAGCTGGACTCAAAGCTGATGCCGCTGAACGACGCGCCCGTCTCGGTCGCCGACGTCATCCGAGCAGCCAGCGGCAAGGTCAAGGCGCAAGCCAGATCCGCTGGGGTCTCGTTGACGACCCATTGTCCCGACGATCGTCTTTTCATACGGACCGACGAGCGCCTGCTCACCAAGGCCCTGGTCAATCTTCTGTCCAATGCCATTCAGTTCACGCCGTCTGGCGGCGATGCCGAACTCTTCGCCCGCCAAAATCGGGACGGATCGATCAGTCTCGTCATGAGAGATACCGGTGTCGGCATTCCCTCCGACAAGATCGAGCAGGTGCTGGAGCCCTTCGTGCGCCTGCCCTCATCGCTGCCGCGCGAGCATGACGGAGCCGGGCTCGGTCTTTCCTTCGTCAATCGCGTGGCGCAGGTCTTCAGGTTCGACCTCTCCATCGAGAGCGAGAAAGGCGCCGGCACGCGCGTAACCCTGACCTGTCCGCCGGAGCGCGTCATCGACAAGACGCAGGCCGCCTGATGGATACGCGACGATTGAGTTCTTCCGCCGGCCGCCTTGCTCTGCCGGCACTCGTCATCCTTCTGTCCGGATGTGCGCACTCGCCGGCGACGGTCGCCACGCCGGCGCCCGAGAGCCCGCAGCCGCCGGCTCCCTCTGCCGCCGAAGTGACGGAGGCGCAGAAGACGCTGAACGCCCTGGGCTATGACGTCGGTACCGCCGATGGCGTGCTCGGCCCGCGCTCCGTCGCCGCCATTCGATCCTTTGAAAAGGATCAGCACCTACCGGCAGACGGAAATCTCTCGGCGGATGTGATGGCGCGGCTGAAGGTTGCTCGCGGAAAGCTCCCCAAGGATACATCGCCCCGCTTTGAAGTCGGCGAAACGATCTATTACAGCGATGGCGCTGCCGAGAAGGTTCTGGACGTCGCCAACGAAATCAGCATCGAGGTCGACGGTCGCGAGCATCGTCGGAAACCGGAGAATTTTCTGCTCTTCGCCGAAGACGGCGCCCGGTCCGACGCCCCGGACGCTTTTCTGCAGCCCCTGAGAACGGGCCGGAAAGACGACTACAGGATTTATCGGCACGTCGGAGAACAGGAGCAGACATCCACCGTCTCCTGCATGGTCGGACGCTTGCGCCTCCGTAGCGTCCCCGCCGGTAAATTCAAGGCGATCGATGTTGCGTGCCGCGAGACGGGCGATGCGGCGCCGCGCGTCGAGAGAGAATGGGCTTATGCACCTGCCCTTCGCCAGGTCATACGCGAAACGATGAGGATCGAAGGTAAGCGAACCGACATTCGCGAATTGGTAGCCATCCGCCCCGATACAGCCAACTGGCCCATGGCCGCGCGTACCGGTTTCGACTGGGCCGTGGTCAACGCGCTCGAAAGCAGCACGCGTACTTCGCCCATCGCCTGGTCGAGTACGGGTGTCGACGAGCGCTTCTCGATCCGCGTCGATCATGCGGTCGTGAAATCGGCCCTGCCATTGCCCGCCGGCCAGACCATCAAGCAATGCCTGCGCTATCAATTGCAGAGAACGGATCCCGCCGGCACCGGCCGCCTTTATCCGGGCCTCGCCTGCCAGTCGAGTGCCGGCGAATGGCTGATCCCCGCCCGGCAACCCTATGTCTTCGCCCGCCCGCCGAAGGGGCTCTGAAGGCGTTCTCTTCTTAAGCCGGGTTTTCCTGTGTCTCCGCAGTCGCGCCGATGATTGCCGCCATCGCGCAGGATATGGCGGCGGCGAGCGCCAGATAGAATGCTGGCGCCAGAATGTCGCCGCTTCGCGCGATCAACCAGACGGCGACCATGGGCACCGTGCCGCCGAAGATCGACAGCGCGAGATTGTAGCCGACCGACAACCCCGAACAGCGCACATGCTTGGGGAAAGCCTCGACCATAAAAGCCGGGCTCGCGCCGGTGAAGCAGGCCATCAGCATCGCAAAACCTGCTTGCCCCGCCAGGATTGCAGGAATGGTCGCATGGCTCATCAGCCAGAAGATCGGCCAGGCGAAGACGACGATCCCCGCCGTGCCGAGAAGCAGCATCGGCTTGCGCCCGATCCGGTCGGAGAGGATGCCGGCCAGCGGCGTCAGGACCATCAGCAGAGCGAGCGCCACGCTGTTGAGCGCCAGCGCAGTCGCTTGCGGGATATGGTCGATCTGCTTCAGCCATGTCGTCACATAGACGAAGCACAGATAGAAGCCGATGCCGTTCGCAAGGTTGAGGCCGACGACCTTCAGGATTGTCCGCCACTGCGTCCGGAAGGCCTCGACGATGGGCGAGCTTCGCGCCTCTTCATTCGCGACGACGGCCTCCTCCGGCGGCAAACGCCTGCGGACCACATAGACGACAATGCCGATCAGCAGGCCGGTCAGGAAAGCCACACGCCAGCCCCAGGCGGCCGACGCATCCGCCGAGAGAAGCGACGTGACCGTCGCGCCAACCGCCGAACCGAGCAGCAATCCGCCAAAGGCACCGAAGGGCGCGAAACTGCCGACGCGACCGCGCCGTCGCGGCTGCGCCTCCTCGACCAGCAGCACCATCGAAGTCGTGTATTCGCCGCCAACGGCAAGCCCCTGCACCAGCCGAAGCAGGATCAGCAGCACCGGCGCGAAGACGCCGATCTGCTCATAGGTCGGCAGCAGACCCATCAGGAAGGTCGGCACCACCATCATCAGCACGGAAGCGATGACGGCCGTACGGCGTCCGAGCTGGTCGCCGACATGTCCGAACAGAAGTCCGCCCATGGGTCGCGCGACGAAGCCGACGGCAAAGACACCGAAAGATGCCAGCAGCGAAACGGCGGGATCGTGCGACGGGAAAAACTGATGGCCGATCGCCTCGGCAAAGAAGCCGTAGACGCCGAAGTCGTACCACTCCATGACGTTTCCCGCGAGACCGGCCAGCACCGTACGGCGCTCGCCTGCCTTCAATTCGATACTCATGGTCTCGGCGGTGCGCGCGATCTCGCCGCCGATGAGATCCATCCGGCGCAATTGATGAATGCGCGGCCGGGCCCTTTCGAGCTCCTTCGGCATCAGGATGCGATCGAAGATCGAGCAGGCATCGGCAAGTGCAACAAGCGCTGCGTCACGCGGATCGGGAATGTCGTCGTTGAAAAGGAGCGCGAGAATACGGCGTTTGGCCTCCGGCCGCTCCTGCCCGTCGACGAGCGGATAACGCCGTCCCTTCAGTACCCAGAGATAGGCCTGATCTTCCTGCCGGAGAATGCCACCCTGGCAAAGCTGCCGCACGGCGGCGTCCCGAATGGCAAGCCCTCTTACCGATAGCCGCGCGATCCACGCCTTCGCATCGAGCCGCAAGGGCTCGGCTGCGATCTCCGCCAGAACGCCGTCGAGAACCGCATCTCCCGTCGGGGCCGTATCGACCGCCCACAAGGCCCGCAGATCGGAATCGATCCTGTTCCGGAGCGACAGATCCATCAGCGCTGCGCCAGCGACACCGCAATTGAGCTGGATATCCGGCACCTTGTCGAACTCGCCGCCGCCATCCTCGAGGGCCAACAGCAGAAATTCCTCAACGAGACTGATCGACATGTTCGCCCCCCGGCCATTTCCGGAAAGTCTATCCTGTCGGGCAGGTTCCGTCTCCTCCTCGCGCATGGGAAAGACTGGGCGAAAATCGCCTCTCTCGTCCGCTGTCCTGCGGGGGGATACAAAAAGGGCGCCAGCCGAAAACGGTGGCGCCCCTGTTTCGAGCTACAAATCAGATCGCCGCCGTGACCTGAACTTCCGCTTTCCATTCCGGCTTGACCAGCGGCGACTGTACGCAGGCACGCGCCGGTAGGTTCTGCGGATCGACCCAGGCATCCCACACTTCGTTGAAGACGCCATAGTCGTTCATGTCGGCAAGCCAGATCTGCACGAAGATCAGCTTCGACTTGTCGGTGCCGGCTTCGGCGAGCAGCGCGTCGATCTGCGCGAGGATCTGTTGTGCCTGGCCGCGGATCGCCACCGACGCATCCTCCGCTACCTGTCCGGCAAGGAAAACGCGATCTCCATGCACGACCGCCTCGCTCAACCGCTTGCCTACGCCCAATCGCCGGATCGTCATGCCCTGCTCCATCCTGTTCATCGCCGTCTCTGCGGCGCGCTCTGATAGCAGTCCGGCACACCGCCACGCAACGATAAAGCAGATAAACAAAAAGGCGGTCCGCAAGGACCGCCTTTCGCGACAGCTTGAACTGTCGTGTCTAATGATCGTCCGCTGAGCGGCGACCGGGAAAAGCGATCAGATCGCTTCCTTCAGATCCTTCGCGACGCGGAAGGCAACCTTCTTCGACGCCTTGATCTTGATCTGCTCGCCCGTCGCCGGGTTGCGGCCGATACGCGCGGCGCGCTTGCGAACCTGGAGAATGCCGAGGCCCGTGATGCGAACCTTGTTGCCCTTCTTCAGGTTCTTCACCGTGAGCTCGACGAAATCGTCGAACAGCGCGGCGGCTGCCTTCTTCGACATTTCGTGCTTCTCCGCGAGTTCCGCGATGAGCTTCGACAGCGGGATGGTGACTTGCGCCGTCGCCGCCTTTGCCGTCGCCGCTTTGGCTGCGGGTTTCGCTGCGGGTTTTGCTGCTGCTTTTGTAGCCATGATTCGTGATTCGTCCTTGGTGGAACCTGACGCTATCTTTCACAAGTTTGGGGGAAACGCCAAGAGTTTGCTGTGCCCCAATGCTTTTTTCGTCCCGCAACGCGGCTTTATGCACAGATTTCGACATGAAAGCGTCGAAAAAGCCCGTCAGCATTGGACATATTGCACCCGCGTCCCTACTTTCACGACACGCCGCCATTCGAAAAGTGCCGTCTCATGAGCCTCAAAGCAGCGATTCTCCCCGTCACACCATTCCAGCAGAACTGCACTCTGCTCTGGAACGAGGAGACGATGCGCGGCGCCGTCAGCGATCCGGGCGGCGATCTCGACAGGATCATGCACACGGTCGAAGAGGTCGGCATCACGCTCGAAAAGGTTCTTCTGACGCATGGCCATCTCGATCATGCGGCTGCGGCGGGCGATCTCGCCCGGCGTCTGGAGATACCGATCGAAGGCCCGCACCGCGACGATCTCTTTCTGATCGAGGCACTGCCTGCGCAGGCAAAACAATATGGCTTTCCGGATTGCGGTGCGTTCCTGCCCGACCGCTGGCTTGAAAATGGCGACACGGTCGATGTCGCGGGGCTGACCTTCGACGTGCGCCACTGTCCTGGCCATACGCCGGGTCATGTGATTTTTTTCCACGCACCGTCACGGCTCGCGATCGTTGGCGACGTGCTGTTCCAGGGCTCCATCGGCCGCACGGATTTTCCGCGCGGCGACTATAACGCGCTTGTTACATCCATCCGCGAACGTCTCTGGCCGCTGGGCGACGACGTGACTTTCGTTCCTGGGCATGGACCGCTCTCGACCTTCGGCGCGGAACGGCGCAGCAATCCCTTCGTCGCCGATAATATGTTCGGTTGAACGGACGGAGCCGGAGAAGCGACCGTGAGCACAGACAATCCCTCCGACCCGCGCCGTATCGAGACCCTCCTCGCGATCATGGCGCGATTGCGGTCGCGCGACGGCGGTTGCCCATGGGATATCGAACAGACTTTCGCGACCATCGCGCCCTATACGATCGAGGAAGCCTATGAGGTCGCCGATGCGATAGAGCAAGGCGACATGCGGGAACTGCGCGAGGAACTCGGCGACCTTCTTTTTCAGGTCGTCTTCCATGCGCAGATGGCAAGCGAGACCGGCACCTTCACCTTCGACGATGTCGTGCAGGCGATCTGCGAAAAGATGATCCGCCGTCATCCTCATGTCTTTGGCGACGAGACCGCGCGCTCCGCCGGAGCCGTCAAAGGTCGTTGGGACGAAATCAAGGCTGAGGAAAAAGCGGCCAAGGGAAAGCCGGCGCAGCAGAGCATCCTCGACGACGTACCGCTCGCCCTTCCCGCCCTGACCCGCGCAGTTAAATTGCAGACCCGCGCCGCGCGTGTCGGTTTCGACTGGCCGAGCACCGCGGAGGTCCTCGACAAGCTCAACGAGGAAATGCTGGAGCTCTCCGAGGTGCTCGCGCAAGGCGGCGATCCAGATCGCCTCGAAGACGAATTCGGCGATCTCCTCTTCGTCTATGCCAATCTGGCACGTCATCTGAAAGTCGATCCGGAAGCCGCGCTTCGCCGCACCAACGCGAAATTCAGACGCCGCTTCGGTCAGATCGAAGAAAAACTCGCAGCCCGGGGATTGTCGCCGGAACAGTCCACGCTCGAGGAAATGGATACATTATGGACTGAAGCGAAGATTTCAGAGCGCGAATCCTAAGCTGAAATGATGATTACTTAATTCGACATTTAAGAATGGGCACGATGCTGACCGCTTCACAGTAGTTGGCGTGTCATGTCCATTCGTCTTCGTATCTGGTTTCTCCAAGGCGGCTTCATCGTTGCGCTCGCGGCGTTCAGTGTCCTGCTGCACTGGGCATTCCTCTCCTATGAAAATCGGGTGAGCGAAAATCGCGCGGCATTGACTGCTGTGGCCGAGGCGCAGGCGACGCTGTCCGCGCTCAAGGATGCAGAGATGACCCAGCGCGCGTTTTTAATAACGGGCGAGCGCCAATCACTCGACGCCTATGAAGCTGCACGGCAAGATCTTCAGTCGGGCATTCTCGAATTGAGAGCTCTTGCAAATGCCGAAGCCCGTCCCGTCTATGAAGCCGATACGCTATCGATGATCGCATCGAGCCGTCTGGTGCGGCTCGAGGAAGGCATCCGGCAACGCAAGCTTCATCGTTTGACGCCGGCCGGACTCCAGATCGCCGTCGACGTGAACGACGCCGACGCTACGCAGACCCATGCGGCCATTGACAACATCATCTCCACGCAGCAGTCGCGGGTAATCGAAACGCGCGAGCAGCTCGACGCGGGCAGCAGCCGCGTCCTCGAAGTCATTAGACTCGGTATCGCCACGGTCGTTCTGATTGCGATCTTCCTCGTCATCGTGACCTACGGCTTCGTCTCTCGTCCCCTGCGTGCACTCGCGGTGGGCCTCGACAGCATCAGCCGCAACGAAAGTCCGGGCGCTATCGCCATTCCCGGTGGCGACGAACTGAGCCTGGTGGCGGAAGCATTCAATCGTCTGGCGGACGATCTGCGTCGGGCCGAGAAAACGCGGCATGAAACCGAAGGTGAGCTCAGCCGCAGCAATGATCAACTCATTGCGCGAAATGCCGAAGTGACTGCCCGCACCCGCTCGATCGACCTTCTCGGTCGCATGGCTTATCGCCTGCCCGGCTGCACAAACACCGGCGAATTCGCGGCTCTTGTGGAACGCTTTGCACCACAACTCTTTCCAGGCATTCCCGGCGCGCTCTACATTCTGTCCGGCTCTCACACGATGCTGAACGATATGGCGCAATGGGGTAACCCCAAGGGAGCGCTACCGGAATTCGGTCCACAGGACTGCTGGGGGCTACGCCGCGGCCAGGCGCATGAAATCGAGAACGTATCCGTCGACGTCGTCTGCAACCATGTCAGGCGCGAATCCGTGCTCGGTTATCGCTGCATTCCGCTGGTCGCCCAGAGCGAGACCGTCGGCCTCCTTTATCTGGAGCGCACCGATGAGACAGTGCCATGGGCCATCGAAGAACATGATCTGCGTGTGCTCGCCGAGACGTTGGCACTGGCCCTCGTCAACCTGAAGCTGCGCGAATCCTTGCACGAACAATCCATCCGCGATCCGCTGACGGGTCTCTTCAACCGCCGCTATCTGACGGAAGCGTTGGAACTCGAAGAGGCCCGCGCGGACCGCAAGGAGACTTCGATCGCCGCGATCATGATCGACATCGACCACTTCAAGAGATTCAACGATGAATTCGGGCACGACGCAGGCGATGCGGTGTTGCGTTGCCTCGCCGATACGATGACGCATCATGTCCGGGCGGGCGATGTGATATGCAGGTTCGGTGGCGAGGAGTTCATTATCGTCCAGCCCGGCGGCACGCTCGACCGCGCCAGCGCCTGCGCCGAAGAGCTGCGCCAGGCGGTCGAAGCGCTAGCCCTCATGCATCATGGAAAGTCTCTCGGACGCGTCACTATTTCGCTAGGCGTGGCGGTGCTGCCCGATTGCGCATCGACGACGAAGGACCTGCTGGAAGCCGCCGACCACGCCCTTTATGCGGCGAAACATGCGGGACGCAATCGCGTCGAAACTGCGGCTCGAACAATGATCACGCAGCAGACCGCGCTCGCATCCTGATCAGGCCGTCCTGATCGCCTCGCAGAGCCGGGCCCAGCTCTCCGGGTCCCGCGCCACGAGATGCGGGCCCGCCAGTATGCGCGGCGCATAATCGCCGCCGCTCGCCATGTCGCGTACGACGCCGCCCGCTTCGCGGACGATCAGCGATCCAGGCACATGGTCCCAGGGCATCATTCGGAAATAGGTGACGAGGTCTTTCCGTCCGCGAGCGACGGAGGTGTAATCGACAGCGGAACAGAAGTCATTGACCTCGCGTCCAACATGCGCGGCAAAACCTTCGACGCGGGCCCGCCAGTCAGGCGGCATGAACCGCGTATTGAAGGCGCCCGCGACGTCGTGCAATTCCATCGGCGCGCGGCCGGACCTCAGCCGCTCGGTTCGTCCTGCGGAGTGCCACCACGCGCCGCTGCCGTGCTCGGCAATCGCGAGTTCGTCCGAGACCGGCAGATAGATCCACGCCTGCTCCGCGATGCCGCCTCTCACCAGCGCCACCATCACGCCGAATGTTTCGCGTCCGGCGATGAAATTGCTCGTGCCATCCACCGG
Organism: uncultured Alphaproteobacteria bacterium; assembly: GCA_903889655.1. Lineage (GTDB taxonomy): Bacteria > Pseudomonadota > Alphaproteobacteria > Parvibaculales > Parvibaculaceae > Parvibaculum. Next base: position 12,215 of record CAISYL010000076.1, read on the forward strand.
GTCGACCGTCCAAACAGGTCCATCGCTTTCGATCAGATTCATGCGCGCCGGCTCGCCGGCAACGGCTTCCTCGCCGAGCACGCGCGAACCTTCGACCAGCGCCTCGAGCCGAGGTGTCAGCCATAGTTCGGCTTCCCGGTCGGCGATCGTGACGAAGTCACCCTTCGATTTTTCCTCGATTTCGCCTTCCTTCAGCAGCCGGAAACGCGGCATGATCTCGCGCGCGGCGACTTCTCGCATCAGCGCGGCGACATCGTCGATGAGGTTGCTCATTCCTATTCGGCTGCGTGAGCGAGCGCGGCGTCGATGCGTCCCTTGAGGGCCGGAAAACGTTTCTCCAGCCGCCCGAATTCCGCATCCGCGAGAACGACGTCGAGGGTCGTCGATCCATCCTCATTGCTGGCGCGCTTGCGCACCTGGCCATTCTGATGGAGCCAGGCCATCGCTTCGCCCTCGTCGGGCTGAAGCGTGACGCGCAGCGGTGTTCCCTTGTCGACGACCAGCCTGTCGATGAGCGCGAGAAGCTCGTCCGTGCCCTCCCCCGTCAGCGCCGAGACGGCAACCGTCAACGGGTCGCGCGAGGCCGAATTGAGCATCGCCTCGCGTGCTTCGGGTTCGAGACGGTCGATCTTGTTCAGAACCTCGACGATAGGCCGCTGAGGCCCTTCGGCCTTCTCGCCCGTCAGGCCGAGAGATTTGAGAACCTGCTCGACGTCGTGCTTCTGAATGTCGCTTTCTTCATGCGAAGCATCGCGCACATGGAGAACGACTTCAGCTTCGAGCACTTCTTCCAGCGTGGCGCGGAAAGCGGCGACGAGATGCGTCGGCAGGTCGGAAATGAACCCGACGGTGTCCGATAGAATAATCTTGCGTCCGCTCGGCAGCGTCACCGAGCGCATCGTCGGATCGAGGGTCGCGAAGAGAAGGTTCTCCGCGAAGACACCCGCCTCGGTCAGTCGATTGAAGAGCGTCGATTTGCCGGCATTGGTATAGCCGACCAGCGCGACCACCGGGTAAGGCACCTCGCGCCGGGTCTTTCGATGCAGCTCGCGCGTGCGTTTCACCGTTTCGAGCTGGCGCTCGATCTTGATGATGCGCTCCAGGATGACGCGCCTGTCCGCCTCGATCTGCGTTTCACCCGGGCCACCGAGAAAGCCGAAACCGCCGCGCTGGCGCTCTAGATGGGTCCAGCTCCGCACCAGCCGGCTCTTCTGATAGTTGAGATGCGCCAGTTCGACCTGCAACACGCCTTCCCGCGTATGGGCACGCTCGCCGAAAATTTCGAGGATGAGGCCGGTGCGGTCGAGAATCTTGACCGACCAAGCCTTTTCGAGATTGCGTTGTTGAACGGGCGAGAGATGTCCGTCCACGATGACGAGCTCGACCTCAAGCTCCTCCATCAGTCCCTTCAACTCGTCGACCTTGCCCTCTCCGATCAGCGTCGCCGGCCGGGGATCGGAAACCACCGCCACCACATTGCCGACCACATCGAGATCGATGGCGGCGGCAAGCCCCAGCGCCTCGTCAAGTCGGGCCGTTTGCGAGCGGAAGGGTTTCCCTTTCCGCTTCGCGTCGAGCTCCGTGGATTTGAGCCAAGGCACCAGCACGAAGGCACGGGTTCTCTTCCGGCGCGCATCGTAACCGGATGCGCCCGCTGAATGCGAACCTTCGCGGCGCTTCGTATCGCCGCCTGTTTCAGTCTGGTCGGTCAAATAGGGCCTTAAGCCTCCTCGCCATTCGCTCCCGGCTCGAAAAGCTGCACGGGTTGCGATGGCATTATCGTCGATATGGCGTGCTTGTAGACCAATTGCGAGTGGCCATCCCGACGCAGCAACACACAAAAGTTGTCAAACCAGGTTACGACGCCCTGAAGCTTCACGCCGTTCACAAGAAAGATGGTGAGGTTCGTCTTGTTCTTGCGAACATAGTTCAGGAACGTGTCCTGCAAGTTATGGGTCTTTTCTGACATGGGTAAACCCCATTTGTAGATTTGGCCGGGTCGGCTCGGCCGCACCGGCCGACCTCGATGGCTTTGCCTCTGCCCCAGCGGAGCGAAAGGTGCGGACCTCCCTACAATCTGTTCTTTTTATATAATGCTGCAAGTGCGAAAACACATTCCGGGGGCGCCCGACGCATGTTTTTTCCCAAAATCCGGGGAGAAACCTCGATTCAGGTCAGCAAGCCGACCTTTGCATAGGCTTCCCGCAGCCGGAGCGTGATCGATCCGGGCACCCCGTTCCCGATCATGGCATCGTCGATCCGCACCACCGGAATGATGACGGCCGACGAGGCGCTGACGAAGGCCTCCCGGGCGGTCTTCGCTTCCTCCACCGTAAATGGCCGCTCGATCACCTCGATCCCCTCCTGCTCCGCGGTCTCCAGCAGCACCGTCCGGGTAATGCCGGTCAGGATGTCCGGCCCGGTGGAACGCGTTATCAGGCGCCCCTCCTTGTCGACGATCCAGGCATTGGTCGAAGACCCCTCGGTGACGAAGCCGTCGGCGTCGACGAGCCAGGCTTCATAGGCACCCGCTTCTCTCGCCGCCTGTTTGGCGAGGATATTCGGCAACAGCGCGATCGATTTGATGTCACGTCGCGCCCAGCGGAGGTCAGGCATAGTGACGACCGCGACGCCCTTTTCGACCGCCTGCTCGATCCGCGCCGTATTGAGACGCTTGGCCGTTACGACGAGCGCCGGCATCACCGGCTTCGCCGGAAAAGGATGATCGCGCGGCGCCTCGCCCCGCGTCACCTGCAGATAGACGAGCCCGTTCTCGACATGGTTCCGCCGCACCACTTCCCGCATCACATGGCGCAATGCCGAGAGGGACATCGGCATCGCGATCCGCAATTCGCCGAGCGATCGCTGCAACCTCGCGAGATGCAGCGCCTCGTCCATCAGGCGCCCGTCGCGAATGCCGCAGACTTCATAGACGCCATCCGCGAACTGATAGCCGCGATCCTCGATATGGACGCTCGCATCCGCGTGGCGGACATAGCGGCCGTTGACATAGGCGATGCGTGACAAGAGCGGTTCCTGCTGCGGCGGGCGTTCAGAGGGGCATATCGGGGCGCGTCGTCGTGGCAACGCCGAGCGACTTCAGCTTGCGATGAAGCGCCGACCGCTCCATACCGATGAAGGCCGCCGTGCGCGAGATATTGCCGCCGAAGCGGCTGATCTGCGCCATCAGATATTCCCGTTCGAAAGTCTCGCGCGCCTCGCGCAGCGGGAGCGCCATGATGTGTTCGCCGCCCGATCCGTTGACCGTGATCTGCGCCGAAGAGCCGACTTCCGACGGCAGCATATCCGCCGTCACGACGGCACTCGAATCGCCCGTTGTCAGAATGAGCAGGCGCTCCACATTGTTGCGCAACTGGCGGACATTGCCCGGCCAGTCATGCGCCTGCAGCGCCGCCATGGCATCTTCCGAGATGCGGCGCGGCGGCAAACCGGTCGCCCGCGAAATCTGCGCCATGAAATATTCGACCAGCATCGGAATATCTTCCCGGCGTGCCGAAAGCGGCGGCACCTGGATCGGCACCACGTTGAGCCGGTGGTAGAGATCTTCGCGGAAACGGCCCTTTGAGATTTCCTCCTGAAGATCGCGGCTCGACGAGGAAACAACCCGGACGTCGACCTTGACCTTCGGTCCGCCGCCGACGCGCTCGAAGGTCTGGTCGACCAGCACACGCAGGATCTTGCTCTGCGTCTCGATCGGCATCTCGGCCACTTCATCGAGGAAAAGCGTGCCGCCATGCGCCTGCTCGAACACGCCGACCTTGCGCGGACCCGTTGCGGACGCCTCCGTACCGAAGAGTTCAATCTCCATGCGTTCCGGCGCCATGGTGGCCGTATTGATCGCGATGAAGGCGTGGTCGGAACGCCGCGACCGCGCATGCAGAAGACGCGCGACGATCTCCTTGCCGGACCCCGACGGTCCGGTGATGAGAACCCGGCTGCCCGTCGGCGCGACCTTGTCGATGGTCTGGCGCACATGGGCGATTGCCGACGACAAGCCGACCAGCGTCGTATCGTCGCCGATGCGCGTCCGCAGTTCGTCGTTCTCGCGACGAAGCTTGTAGGCCTCGATGGCGCGCCGGACGATGAGAATGAGCCGATCGGCCTTGAACGGCTTCTCGATGAAGTCGTAGGCGCCCTTCTTGATCGCCGAGACGGCGGTCTCGACGTTGCCATGTCCGCTGATGATGACGACCGGCAGATCGGGATGCCGTTCGTGAATGACGTCCAGCACCTCGAGCCCGTCGAGACGACTGCCCTGAAGCCAGATGTCGAGCACGACGAGGCCCGGCCGCCGCGCCTCGATGGACGTGAGCGCGCCGTCGCTGTCGCCCGCGACACGCGTGTCGTATCCCTCGTCGTTCAGGATTCCCGCAACGAGTTCACGGATATCCGCCTCGTCATCGACAATGAGAATGTCAGATGCCATTCACCGCCTCGTTCTCTGTCGTCTTGCCGTTCGCTTCGGAATGCTCGCCCGCGCTGCTGAGACGCGGAAAGACGAGCCTGACGCGAGCCCCCGTTTCCCACCCCTCCGATGCCGGCGCATCGTCGAGCAGAAGGGTCCCGCCATGGTCTTCCATTACCTTGTTGACGATCGCGAGACCGAGGCCGGTACCTTTCGCCCGCGTCGTCATGTAGGGCTCCGTCAGGCGCCCGCGATCCGTCTGGGGCAGACCGCAACCTGAGTCCGTGACGACGATGGAAATGGTCTCCGGCGCTTCATCGAGCGCGACCTGAATGCGGCCCAGACCTCCGGAGTCCGCGTCCTTCGCCGGCGCGCTCTCGTCCTCCGGCTTGGCCGTTTCCTGACCGCGGATCGCTTCCGCCGCATTCTTCAGAATATTGGTGAGCGCCTGACTGACGAGGCGTCCGTCGCAATCGAGCAGCACCGGGTCGGACGACATATCGAGCGAATATTCGATTTCCGGATGCGCCACGCGCTGAAGGAACACGGCCTGCCGCACGATCTCATTGATCTCGATCGGCTTGATATGGGCCGTCGGCATCCGCGCGAAGGACGAAAATTCGTCGACCATACGGCCGATATCGTTCACCTGTCGGATGATCGTATCCGTACATTGCTGGAAGACTTCGGGGTCGGTCAGAATTTCCTTGCTGTATTTGCGACGAAGCCGCTCGGCCGAAAGCTGGATCGGCGTCAGCGGATTCTTGATCTCGTGCGCGATGCGCCGCGCGACATCCGCCCAGGCAGATGTGCGCTGCGCGCGAACGAGTTCGGTGATGTCGTCGAAGGTCAGCACGAATCCGCCGAGACCGGAATCCGTCACTTCACTCGTCATGCGGATATTGAGCGTCCGCTCATTGCCGCCGCGCGTGATGATGACCTGCGCCTGCGCACGACGATCCGGATGGCCTTGCGCCTCGTGAACGACTTCCGCCATCTCGGGGATGGCGACGGCGACGTCACGGCCAACCATCTCTTTTTCAGTCTTGCCGAAAAAGCGCAGCGCCGCCCTGTTGGCGTGATTGATATGGCCTTCATAATCGAGACCGAAGACACCGGCGCTGACACCGGAAAGCACCGCTTCCGTAAATTGCCGACGTTGATCGAGCTGGTGGTTCGCCTCGACGAGATCGTTGCGCTGACTTTCAAGCTGGCTCGTCATGCGGTTGAAGGCGTCGCTTAGGACATCGAGTTCGTCGCCGGTATCGCCGGGCTCGACGCGCGCACCGAGATCGCCGGTACTGACGCGCTCGGACGCTTCAACAAGCTTTCCGATGGGATCGACGATGCGGTTGGAGGCCCAGAGGCCAAGCCAGATGGCGGCGAGCAGCGTGACCAGCGCGACGGCAATATAAATGAGCGCGAAGGTCACCTGAAAGCTGATGCGTCGCTTCTCGAGATTCTGATACTCGTCCACCGCTTCGCGTGTCTGCGCGAGATGCTCGAGCACCCGCGCATCGACGAAGCGGCCGACATAAAGATAGGTGTCATCCAGCGAACTCAGTTTGACGAGAGCCCGGATCTGGTTGTGTACCTGCACGGTCCAGAGCACGGCTTCGCCCTTGTTGGCTTGCGCGAATTGATCGGGCGTCGGCAGGCCCATATCAGGCGCCACGCTGGCCGTCACCTTGGCAAGCAAGCGCCCTTGCGAATTGATGAGATAGGCGGCCGGCAGCGAGCGGAGTGCCGCCTGCGTCGCCACAAGCTGCTGGAATCGCTCGGGACTCGAGGCGAGATAGGGCGCCGCCCGGTCGAGATCGGTCGCCATCGCCAGCACGTCGCCGCGCAACACGTGGTGGTGCTCGTCCAGATAGGCCTCGGCGACCGTCTGGGCGTTCGAAATGATGGTCTGGGTTCGCTCGCTGAACCAGGCGTCGAGGCCCCTGTTGAGCGTCACCGCCGCGAAGACAGCGACGATGATCGCCGGCATGACGGCGACGACGGCGAACATGGCGACGAGGCGTGCATGGAGCTTTGCACCCGCCGTTCCGCTGACCCTGGCGATGATGAGCCGCACCACCCGCCAGCAGATCAGAGCGAAAAGGATCAGGACGACGGTGAGGTTGCTCAGCAGCAGAGTGATGACGAGCACCCGGCCCGGACGAAGCGGCGTCAGCCCGGTCAGGGTCAGATAGGTAAAGGAGCCAAGCAGCATCGCCGCAATGACGAGCCCGACGGCGAGCGCGCCCGAGAAGCCGCGGCGGGACATGAATCCCCACAACCGGCTGTCCCAGCTTTTCCTGCCCAGATGCTCAGTCACTGCCATGCCCAGTTGGGGCCCTCGTCCCAGCGGACTGGCGAAGCGCTGTGACTTACAGCTCTCGCTCAATAGCCGCCTGTGCCATAAGCGCCACGCAAATCAACGGCGCGGCGCATCTTGGCCCGCCAAACGCGGCCCTTCAACAACAATGTGGCCTGTTTACAATACCCATTGATGCACAATTTTTAATATAGAATTGACCCTATCTGTTTACTTGTGTTTAAGTGACGTCCTCAACGATGAGGAAGTCAAAGATGGTTCGATACTCTATCGAAGGAAAAACGGCGGCGGCATTCCATGGACGTATAGGCATTGCCGGGCTTGTCTCTTTCGCCCTGATCAGTCCGGCCGCGGCGACCACCGGTTATTTCGAGCATGGCTACGGTATTCAGTCCGAAGGCCTCGGCGGCGTCTCCATCGCCTATCCCAAGGACAGTCTGGCCATTGCCACCAACCCGGCGACCTTGTCCGCCCTCGGCGACCGCCTCGATCTCGGCGCCGAACTCTTCATCCCGAAGCGCGGCGCGGAATTCAGCAATACGACCGGCGGACTCGGCCTTTTTGACGGCAGCTTCAGCGGCAACGGCAAAAGCTCCTTCGTCATCCCCCAATTCGGCTACACGCACCGCCTGAGCAGCCAATGGTCCGCCGGCGTCGCCGTTTATGGCAATGGCGGTATGAATACGTCCTACGAAAAGAATCCTTATTTCGGGTCATCCGGTACGGCCGGAGTCAACCTGTCACAGCTCTTTGTTGCTCCGACCCTGTCCTACGAATTCGCGCCGGGGCATACAATTGGAGCCTCCGTTAAACTGGTCGATCAGTTTTTCGAAGCGCGTGGGCTCGGTCTTTTTGGCCTCTTCTCATCGAGTCCTTCAGCGCTCAGCGATAACGGCAAGGACAGCGCATACGGCATCGGCGGAAGCGTCGGCTACTACGGCCAGTGGACGCCCGACTTTTCAGTTGGTGCCTTCTGGCAGTCCAAAGTCTATTCCCAGCGCTTCCAGAAATATGAGGGGCTCTTTGTCGGCCATGGCGCTTTCGATATCCCGTCGACTTACGGCATCGGCCTCGCCTACAAGATCTTTCCGGATCTCGACATTGCCGCCGACCACACCCGCATCGAATACGGCGATGTGGATTCGGTTGCCAATTCCGTGGGTGAACTCTTTACCTACGGCCATACGCTTGGGTCGGACAACGGGCCGGGGTTTGGCTGGCGCAACGTGACGGTCGTGAAGGCCGGCCTCAATTATCGGATCGATCCGGAGTGGCAGGTGCGAGCAGGCTGGGCCTATTCGACCCAACCCGTGCCGAGCGACCAGACCCTCTTCAACGTCCTTGCACCCGGCGTCGTTCAGCACCATTTCACGGCGGGCGCAACATGGTCGACCCCATTGGGCTTCGACATCAGCAGCTTTGCGCTTTACGCGCCGCGTACGGAGGTCACCGGCACTGGCGTCATCCCCGCCGCGTTCGGAGGCGGCGACGTGAAAGTCCATCTCAGCGAGTTCTCCGTGGGTCTCGCCTTCGGATGGAAGTTTGCAGAGTAGGAAGCCTGAATGGATATTTTCGCGACAGCAACCATCGGCGGTGCACTCATCGGCCTGGCAGCGGCGGGCCTGTTATTGGTCGACGGTCGCATTGCTGGCATCAGTGGCATTTTTGCAAATGCGGTGACGGGCCAATCCGGGCTATGGCGCTGGACCTTCCTCGTGGGGTTGATCGCAGCGCCATTGCTTGCGCCCTTCGTCCATATCGAAGTTCCGGTCCCGCATCATCAAGCGGGACTCTACATGCTGGCCATCGCCGGCCTTCTGGTCGGCGTCGGCACGCGCCTTTCCGGTGGCTGCACAAGCGGTCATGGCGTATGCGGATTGTCGAACCTGTCGCTGCGGTCGCTGGTCGCGACGACGACATTCATGATCGTCGCCGCGCTCACCGTCTATGTCGTCAGACATCTCGGCCTGCCTGTGGGAGCGTGACATGAGCATCTCAAGCAAACGGTCCGTCGCCACTGCGATCTTCTCGGGAGTTTCCGGACTCGTTTTCGGTCTGGGCTTGATCGTCTCGCACATGATCGATCCTCAGCGGGTGGCCGATTTTCTCGACATTGCCGGGAACTGGAATCCGGCCCTCGCCTTCGTCATGGGAGGCGCAATCGTCGTCGCCGCGCCGGCCTTCGCCTATGCGCGTCGCCATTCGCTGTCGCTCATCGGAAATCCGATCAGCCTGCCGAACCGCTTCAACATCACACCGCGACTGGTGGGCGGTGCCGCCCTCTTCGGGATCGGCTGGGGATTGAGCGGTATCTGCCCGGGTCCGGCAATCGTCCTTCTCGCGAATCCGACGCCGCAGGCGATTATCTTCATCGCCGCCCTCGTTGTCGGTATATGGCTGACCGACACGGTCCTTGCCGTTCGTTCTTCCACACCCGACGAAGCGGTTCCTCAAGCCTCAGGCGACTGATTACTTCAGGCCACGGATCACCTGCACGTCGAGGTCCTTCAGCTTCTTGCGAAGCGTATTCCGGTTGATGCCGAGAAGATGCGCCGCCTTGATCTGGTTGCCGCGCGTGGCAGCCAGCGTCATACCGAAAAGCGGCTTCTCGACTTCCCTCAGAATGCGATCGTAGAGACCGGGCGGTGGCAACGCGTCGCCATGCTGGGCGAAGAGCCTGTTGAGCGAACGCTCCACTGACGAAGCCAGCGGCTCATCGGTCGGAGCCTGCTCCAGCGGCCGGCCGAAATCGGGCTCCGCAAGCTCGGTCTCAAGCACCGAGGCGCCGATCATTTCCTCCGTATAGAGGGCAGCGAGGCGGCGCACGAGGTTTTCAAGCTCGCGCACATTGCCCGGCCAGCGATAACGCTTCAGAAGCTCCATGCCCTCGGCATCGATGGTCTTGGGCGGCAGCCCCTCCTCCTCGGCCTGATTGAGGAAATGCCGGACGAGATCCGGAATATCTTCAGTCCGCTCCCGCAATGGGGGCAATCGGATCGGTACGACATTGAGACGGAAGAACAGGTCTTCGCGGAAGAGACCGAGATTGATGAGCTGTCGCAGGTCGCGATTGGTCGCCGCGACGATGCGCACATCGGTCTTGATCGGCGTGCGCCCGCCGACGGTCGTGTATTCGCCCTGCTGCAACACGCGCAGAAGCCGCGTCTGGGCTTCCATCGGCATGTCGCCGATTTCGTCGAGAAAGAGCGTACCGCCTTCCGCCTGTTCGAAGCGGCCGGTCGCCCGCTGGCTGGCGCCGGTGAAGGCGCCCTTCTCATGGCCGAAAAGTTCGCTCTCGATCAGCTCGCGCGGAATTGCCGCCATGTTGATCGCAACGAAGGGCCCGTTGCGGCGCTTGCCGTAATCGTGCAGCGCGCGGGCGACAAGTTCCTTTCCGGTGCCGCTCTCGCCCGAGATCATGACGGTGAGATCGGTCTGCATCAGGCGCGCAAGCACACGATAGATGTCCTGCATCGCCGGCGAGCGGCCGATGAGCGGCATCTTTTCGTCTTCCTGCGCATTCTGGCGCGGCACCGCACTTTCGCGCGGCGCCGTCATCGCCCGGTCGACGACGCGGATCAGCTCGTTGAGATCGAAGGGCTTCGGCAGATATTCGTAAGCCCCGCGCTCCGCCGCCGTGATCGCCGTCTTCAGCGTATTTTGCGCGCTCATGACGATGATCGGAAGCTCCGGCCGAGCACGTTTGATACGGGGGATCAGGTCGAAAGCGTTCTCGTCCGGCATCACGACGTCGGTGATGATGAGATCTCCGTCTCCTTGCGCCACCCAGCGCCACAGCGTCGCGGCGTTGCTGGTCGCGCGCACGTCGTAGCCAACCCGGCCCAGCGCCTGGTTGAGGACGGTGCGGATCGCCGCGTCGTCGTCTGCGAGAAGAATCGTGCCGCTCGGCATGGAAGAAAACTCCTACTTCGAATTGGCGGGCGTGAAGGCCTCGCCGGTGTGCATGGGCAACAAAACGCGGAAAACGGTGCGGCGTGGCTGGCTGTCGCATTCGACGATGCCGCCATGGTCGCCGATAATCTTAGCGACAAGCGCGAGGCCGAGGCCGGTTCCCGACGATTTGGTCGTGACGAAAGGATCGAAGAGATGCGGCAACAGATCGTCCGGGACGCCGGGGCCGTCATCGATGACGCAGATTTCGAGCGGCAGGCTGACGCGGTCGCGACTGCCCGGCATTGAAAGGCGAACGCCAGGCCTGTAGGCCGTCGTCAGCACGATCTCTCCATCCGGCTTGCCGATCGCCTCGGCGGCGTTCTTGACGAGGTTCAGGAAAACCTGAATGAGCTGGTCCTTGTCGCCAAGCACCGGCGGCAGCGAGGGATCGTATTCCTCGGCAATCTTGATGCCCTTGGCGAAGCCGGTCTGCGCAAGTTGCTTCACATGCCCGAGCACGAGATGAATGTTCACCGGCTCGCGGGGCACGGGCCGTTCGTCGGAAAAAACCTCCATCCGGTCGACGAGCTTGCAGATGCGATCGGTCTCGTCGCAGATGAGCCGCGTCAGCGTGCGGTCCTCGGCCGGCGCATTCAACTCCAGAAGCTGCGCCGCGCCGCGAATACCAGACAACGGATTCTTGATCTCATGCGCGAGGATCGCCGCCATGCCCGTAACCGACCGCGCCGCGCCGCGATGCGTCAGTTGCCGATCCATCTTGTGTGCCATCGTGCGCACCTGAAGGATCAGCAGAACATGCCCCGGATATTCGGCGACCGGCGTCACCTGAATGTCGACGGCACGATCGCCCGCCCGCGGCGTGCCGATCTCGACACCGTATTCATTGACCGAGACGCCGTGCTCCTGCACCTGGGAGATAAGCGCGAGAACGGGGCTCCCGAACGCGACGAAGTCGTTGAGCGAGTGGCGCAGCAGCACCGGTGCGCTCGCCGCGAAGAACTGCTCGGCGCTGTCGTTGACATACTCGATCCGCATGTCGCGATCGATCATCAGCACGGGATGCGGCATGGCGTTGAGGATCGCCGTCGAATCCGGCTTCAGGCCGGTTGCCGTCTGGAACGCGGTACGCGCCATCACGCAGCCTCTCTCTCACTGACGAATTTCTCGGCGGCGGCTTCATAGAAGCGCGCCATCCGGTCGAGCACCGCTTCGGGCTCATGCATGCGGACGATTTCGGTCTTCGTCGCCATCGCCTCTTCGGGCAGCGCGCGCGAGGCTTCTTCGAGGTACCAGACGAGATGCTTGCGGGCGACGCGCAGGCCCAGCCCCTCACCGTAATGCGCGAGCATGTCGCGATAATGCGCTTCGACGATCCGGCCCTGCTCGGCCCAGGACGGTGCCGCGAGCTTCTCTCCGGTCGCGAGGTAATGCGCGACCTGCGCGAGGAACCAGGGCCGCCCCTGCGCGCCGCGCCCGATCATGACGCCATCGGCGCCGGACGCATCGAGAATGGCGCGGGCGTCCTCTTCGCTGATGACATCGCCATTGGCGACCAGCGGGATCGAGACGGCTTCCTTGACCCTCGAGATGAAACTCCAGTCGGCCCGGCCTTTGTAGAACTGGCAGCGTGTACGGCCATGAACCGTGACCATCTGCACGCCCGCCGCCTCGGCCCGCCGTGCGAGCTCCGGCGCATTGCGCGTCGCGTCGTCCCAACCGGTTCGCATCTTCAGCGTCACCGGAACCGAAACTGCCTGAACCGTTGCCTCAATCAGCGTCAGGGCATGGTCGAGGTCGCGCATCAGCGCCGAGCCCGAGAGGCCATTGGTTACTGCTTTGGCAGGGCAGCCCATATTGATGTCGATAATGTCCGCACCGGCCGCCTCCGCCATAACGGCGCCTTTGCCCATCCAATGGGCCTCCCGGCCCGCCAACTGGATTGTCAGCGGCTCGACCTCGCCCGCGCCCGCTGCACGTCGAACCACGTCAGGCCGCGCTCTTACGAGCTCATCGCTCGCCACCATCTCGGAGACGACGAGGCCCGCGCCAAGCCGATGTGCGACCCGCCGGAAAGGCAGATCGGTCACGCCGGCCATGGGCGCCAGCAGAACCGGTGTCCGAAGACGATGGGGACCGACCGTGATGGACAAAATTTAGGCACCAATTCGAGTTGCACAATCTTTAGTCAGTCTAGCGTCGACTTTTGTGCGCTGCAAGAGGATTTCATTTCCACTTGCACCCGGTCGGTCCCGGCGCGTAAACGAGCCTCATGACTGTAGCCGCGCTCATCGTGGCGGCGGGCCGGGGAACACGCGCCGGCCCCGGCGCGCCCAAGCAATACCGCCTGTTGGCGGGCCAGCCGGTATTGCGCCGGACGCTCGCGGCCTTTGCCGCTCATCCCGGCATCGACCGGGTTCTGGCCGTCATCCATCCCGACGATCGTAACGCCTATGACGAAGCGGCGGGCGGCCTGCCGAAGCTGCTGCCACCTTGTCCGGGTGGCCCGACCCGGCAGTCTTCCGTCCTCGCCGGACTGGAGGCGCTGGCGGTACACGCGCCCTCGCGTGTCCTCATCCATGACGGAGCGAGGCCGCTCGTGACCTCCGCCATCATCGGTCGCAGCATCGATGCTCTGGAGGCCCATGCCGGTGCGCTCGTTGCCATTCCGCTCACCGACACGATCCGGCGAACCACGGGCGGCCTTGCCGGCGAAACGGTCCCGCGTGACGGTCTCTGGCGAGCGCAAACGCCGCAGGCCTTCCGTTTCGACGCTATTCTGGCCGCGCATCGGGCGGCGGCAGGCGGCGAATTGACCGACGATGTGGCGGTCGCCGCCGCAGCCGGGCTCGACGTCGTGACGATCGAGGGGGACGAAACCAACATGAAGATCACCAGCGCCGGCGATCTCGCCCGCGCCGAACGCCTGCTGGGGAGCACCGCGGAGTTTCGCACCGGCACCGGCTTCGACGTCCACCGTTTCGGCGATGGCGACCATGTGATGCTCTGCGGCGTCCGCGTTCCGCATACGCATGGTCTGATCGGACATTCGGACGCAGACGCCGGACTTCACGCCCTGACCGATGCGATCCTCGGCGCGATCGGCGAAGGCGATATCGGCCAGCATTTCCCTCCCAGCGATCCGCAATGGAAGGGCGCGTCCTCCGACCGCTTTCTCGCTCATGCCGCCAAGCTCGCGCGTCATGCCGGGGCAAGCATCGTCAATGTCGACGTGACCTTCATTTGCGAGCGCCCGAAGATCGGCCCGTGGCGCGACACGATGCGCGCCCGCGTCGCCGAAATTCTCGAGATCGACATGTCGCGCGTCAGCATCAAGGCAACGACGACCGAGGGCCTCGGCTTCACCGGCCGCAACGAGGGCCTTGCCGCGCAGGCACTCGCCAATCTCCGTTTCGACGCCAGCACCTCTACCGACATATGAGCATTTTCACGCCGATCCCCCCGCCCCTGCGCTTTGCCGATCCGGTGACGCTCGTTGCGACGTGGTTCGGCTCCGGCCTGCTGCCGAAGGCGCCCGGCACATGGGGCTCGCTCGCCGCGCTGCCCCCGGCATTCCTGCTCGCATGGTTCGGCGGCCCTGCCGCGCTCGTGATGGGCGCCGCCCTCGCCTTCGTCCTCGGCATTCCCGCGGCGGCGCGCTACGCCAGGGCGCTGGGCAAGGACGACCCATCGGAAATCGTGATCGACGAAGTCGCGGCGCAATGGCTGGTGCTCGCCGCGCTGCCGCTGACGCCACTCGCCTGGTGCGCGGGCTTTCTTCTCTTCCGCTTCTTCGACATCGTGAAGCCCTGGCCGGTGAACCTCGTCGACCGCAGCCTCAAGGGCGGCCCCGGCATCATGGCCGATGACATGGTGGCCGCCGCCTATGCGATCCTCGTCGTTGTTCTTCTCCGCCATTTCACCGGAGTGTTTTGATGTCGTTGTTTCCACGCCCGCTGATGCAACGCGCCGAACTCCTGCTCGGCGATTGCCGCGACGCAAAGATCAAGATTGCGACGGCAGAATCCTGCACGGGCGGTCTCATCGCGGCGCTGCTCACCGAAATTCCTGGCTCCTCAGATGTCGTGGAACGCGGCTTCGTCGTCTATTCGAATGAGGCAAAACGCGATTCGCTCGGCGTACCGGGCGACCTCATCGCCGATTTCGGCGCCGTGAGCGAGCCCGTCGCACGCGCGATGGCGGAAGGCGCTCTCAACAATTCGCGGGCGCAGATTTCCGTTTCAGTAACAGGCGTCGCGGGCCCCGGCGGCGGCACGGCGCTGAAGCCCGTCGGCCTCGTCCATTTCGGCGCGGCACGGCGCGGCCGCAACATCGTTCACGAGGTCCATCGCTTCGGCGATATCGGCCGCGAACAGATCCGCCTCAAAAGCGTCGAGATCGCGCTCGAATTGCTGCGCCGGATGATCTGAACCCGCGCACCCATCACTTAAGCGTTTACTGAAGTTTCTCTTGCGCTGCGATGCCCTTTTTGATACTTAAGCATATGCTTAAGCAATCGAAGTCCCTGGACAGCGTTTTCGTCGCTCTCGCCGATCCGACCCGCCGCGCCATGATCGAGCGGCTGTCGCGCGGGCCCGCAAGCGTGAGCGAGCTGGCGAAACCTTTGAAGATGTCGCTTCCCGGCGTCGTCCAGCATTTGCGTCTTCTCGAACAGAGCGGAATCGTCGTCAGCCGGAAGGTTGGACGGGTTCGCACCTGTCGGATCGATCCCGGGCGACTCGACGTCGCGCAAGCCTGGCTGGAAAAGCAGCGTCGGTTCTGGGAAGAGCGGTTCGATCGGCTGGATGCGTTCCTGTTGAAAGGTGAGGCAAAAAAATGAGCGGGCAGAAGCTTGATCTCGAGATTTCCCGTTTTCTGGCCGCGCCACGCGCTCGCGTCTGGCAGGCATGGACCGATCCGGCGATCTTGCGGCAATGGTGGTGTCCGCGTCCCTGGACGACGGAAGTGCGCGCGTTCGACCTCTGGCCCGGCGGCGACTTCCACACCTTCATGAGTGGACCCGATGGCGGCACGAGCGACAATCCCGGTTGCTTCCTCGAGATCGTTCCCGGGGAACGGCTTGTCTTCACCTCGATGCTGACAGGCGGCTGGCGTCCCGCGACACCCTGGCTCGGAATGACGGCGATCTTCACCTTCGCAGACGAGGGCAACGGCACGCGCTACGTTGCGCGATGCCTGCACAAGGATATGGCGGACAGCCGCAAGCACGAAGAGATGGGGTTCTTTGAAGGCTGGGGCACCTGCGTCACCCAGCTCGAAGAGATCGCCAAGACGCTGTAGCGCTATTCCGCGACGAGCTGTTGCTTGCCGTACAGCGCATCGGCGCGATCGATGAAGGCTTGCATCATGCGTGCGAAAGCCTTGGCGAAGACGTTGTTCATCAATGTCTGTAACGTCACACTGCGAAATTCGAAATCGATGAAGAAATGAATGCGCGAGCCGCCCTGGGGCAAGGCCTCGAATTCCCATTTGTTCGAAAGATGCCGGAACGGACCCTTCACGTATTGCACGTCGATCTTGCGCTCGGCCGGATCGAGCACGACGCGGCTCGTGAACTGCTCACGAAAAACCTTGTACGCGATGATGAGATCGGCGGTCACGATTTCGGTCGCGCCATCCTTTTCGCGTTGGCGGATGCGCGCACCAGCACACCAAGGCAGAAATTCCGGATAACGTTCTATACCGGCCACCAGTGCGAACATCTGGTCCGCCCCATAAGGCACGTCGCGGGTCTGGTGAGCGGCGGGCATCTGAGACCTATGAACGCGCGAGCTTTGCGTTACGGGCGTCGCGAAGCAGCGCGAAATCCGAATCCGCGTGATAGGACGAGCGCGTCAGCGGGCTCGCCGACACCAGATGAAAACCCTTGGTGCGCGCGATCGTTTCATAGGATTTGAATTCATCCGGCGTGACGAACCGGTCGACCGCCGCGTGCTTGCGCGTCGGCTGAAGATACTGCCCGATGGTCAGGAAATCGATATTCGCCGAGCGCATGTCGTCCATGACC
Organism: uncultured Alphaproteobacteria bacterium; assembly: GCA_903889655.1. GTDB lineage: Bacteria > Pseudomonadota > Alphaproteobacteria > Parvibaculales > Parvibaculaceae > Parvibaculum. The sequence goes on from CAISYL010000076.1 coordinate 28,901, forward strand.
TGCAGCACTTCCTCACGCGTCTCGCCAAGACCGACCATAATGCCGGACTTGGTGAAGATCGACGGATCGATCTCCTTCACGTGCTGAAGCAGGCGCAGCGAATGGAAATAGCGCGCGCCGGGACGGATCGTCGGATAGAGCCGCGGCACCGTTTCGAGATTGTGATTGAAGACGTCGGGTTTGGCCGCCACGACCTTTTCCAGCGCGCCGTCCTTGCGCAGAAAATCCGGCGTCAGGATTTCGATTGTGGTCGCCGGCGAGCGGCGGCGGATCGCCTCGATCACCTCGACGAAATGCTGCGCACCGCCATCCGTGAGATCGTCGCGATCGACCGACGTGATGACGACATGCATCAGACCGAGCTTCTCGACCGCATTGGCGACATGCTCCGGCTCGTCCCTGTCCAATGCGCCCGGCAGGCCGGTTTTCACATTGCAGAACGAACACGCGCGCGTGCAGGTGTCGCCCATGATCATCATCGTCGCGTGCTTCTTCGACCAGCATTCGCCGATATTGGGGCAGCCGGCTTCCTCGCAAACGGTGACGAGATTGTTGTCGCGGACGATGCGTTTCGTCTCGGTATAGACCGGCGATCCGGGTGCCTTGACGCGGATCCATTCCGGCTTGCGGAGCATGGGCGTGTCGGGGCGATTGGCTTTTTCAGGGTGCCGCGGACGCGATTTCTCGCTGGTCGCGGCGGCGCCGTCTTCAAGCGTGTTGATGATCGTGGCCATACGCCAAATCCCGGTACAGGTCGTCCCGCCTCTCCAGCAACATGGATAGACAGGAAAGCCGATTCAAGCAAATCCGCCATGAATCCGGATTCACTGGAACTATGTTAGCCGCTTATTCCAAAAGATCGAAAAAGCCGCCCAGCATCTGGTTCTGCCCCTCATTTGTCCTCATCGGCAGGTAGGAAGCCTCAAAATCCGCGTGCTCGAGGCCGAGGCCGATCAGCCGCCCGCGTAGAAAGGCGGGCCGGCCGGACCGAAAAACACGCCCATGAAAGGCGACCTGTTCCGCCGCCATCCGCGCGCCATAACATTCGGTGAAACGACGGCCCGTGAAGACCGTCTGCAAGCGCTGTTCGGTTTCATGGCCGACCAGGCGGTAGAGCAAATTGCCGTCGCTCTCCACCGGCTCGACAATGAACACGCCGCCGAGGACCTGTCTGAAATCGAAGGGATTGATGGCGCTCCGTCGCACGATGCCGTCGGGATCCATCCGAGAGCGCCAATAATCGAGAAGCAACCGGTTCTTCGAGTGAACGGGTGTGTCGACTTCGACGACGTCGCAATCGATCTCTTTCGGTCTGGCCGCATCAACGCCAAGCATCGGACATCCTCCCGATGTCTATACTGGAGCGACGAGGTTAATCGATCGTGACTTACGTAGCTTATGTCAATCCAAGCCGCACGAATTGACTGTCCGGAACCTCGAGTTCTTGAAAAATGCAGCGAAGTCTTTCGGTAAACTCCACCTCGATGGCCGCGCCCGCAAGATTACGCGTTTCGCCGGGATCTTCGTCGAGGTCGTAAAGATGATTGCCGGTGAACTTCGTCGCAGCCCAGAAGGGCACCTTATCGCCCTGCCGCCAGTCCTGCCGGATCACCGGCACCGGGCTCCCCGGCATGCGCGCGAGATAGGCACGATCGTCCGGCAACGGAAGCTCCTGCTCACGCGTCAGAAAATGCGTCGGCATGGTCGACCAGCGGTTCGACAGCATCGTGAGCGGCGCATTGGCCGCCTTGGGTGCGCGGGCATATTTATAGCGCTTGTCCACGAGATGAACCTCGCGACCCCAGACGCCGGTAAGCAGCCACTCGCGAATGTCTCTCGCCTCGCCGCGCAGCAACGGCAGCAGCGAGCGCCCATGCGTCTTCTGCCGCACCTCGACACCGAAGACATCGGCGAGCGTCGCGAAGAGATCGACGCTGGTCGTCAGCGCATCACAGGTTCCGGGCGCCACACCTGGGTGAGCGATCAGCAGCGGAATATGTCCAAGCGTCTCGTAGACCGGCACGCCCGGCTTGCCCCAGATATCTTTCTCACCGAGATAATGGCCGTGGTCCGTACAAAGAATGAAGATCGTGTCGTCCCACAGCTTGTGGCGATCGACGGCATCGAGAATTTTCCCGAACCAGTGGTCGATCATCGTCAGCTTGCCACCGTAGCAGGCGCGAATCTGACGCGCCTGTGCCTCCGTCAGGACACCCTTGGCGATCGCGCCCTGCATATAGGGCGGCCATATGATCTTCGGGCCGTCCCAGTCCGGGTCGTACATCGACGCATAGGGTTCCGGCGTGTCGAAGGGCTCATGCGGATCGAACTCGTCCACGAAAAGCAGGAACCGCTTGTGATAACCGGCGTTCTCGTCGATCCATTTCGCCGCCGACGCCATCGTGCGAGGCCCCGGAAAGTCCGCCTCGCCGCGAAAATAGCCGCGTGAATCGTCATAGGGCATCGGCGGACGGAAAAGGCTCGGCGCGCCTGTCCAGCTCGGATCGGGTCGCGTCTTCCACGGGTCGCCTTCGTGCCCGCGCTGATAATCCCAGGCCGTGAAATCGACGTGGAAATTCTCGCCACCCGTTTCGAAGAGATGCGGGTGATCGGATATGAGCTGCGTGACGACGCCCGCCTTGCGGAGCTCATAGGTGATCGCGTCTTCCCATATCTCGACCGAGCCCCAGGGCTTCCAGAGGAAGTCGAGCGCGCCGCACAAAATATCGTGGCGCGCAGGCATACAAGGCAGCGAGCCCGTGTAGTGCCTGTTGAAGCGCGTGGCACGGGCGGCAAAGCGATCGAGGTTCGGCGTAGCGAATTCGGTGCCGCCATAGGCGCCAAGCATGTGCCGGTTGAGGCTGTCGAGCAGGATGACGATGACGTTCTTCGGGACGCCCCGTTCCTGCGCGGCCTCACCGTTCATTTTGCAGCCTGTTTCGCATTGCGCCGCTTCGACGCCCAGAGATTGAGCGACTCGACGCCGATGGAGAAGGCCACCGCAAAGTAGAGATAGGCTTTCGGGATGTGGAAGTGGAGCGCATCGGCGACCAGCGAAACACCGATCAGGATCAGGAAGCTCAGTGCCAGCATCTTGACCGTCGGATGCGCGTCGACAAAGCGGCTGAGCGGCTCGGCGGCAAAAACCATCACGCCGACGGCGGAGAGAACGGCAAACGCCATGATCTCGAAGTGATCCGACATGCCGACGGCGGTCATCACGGTGTCGAGCGAGAAAATGATGTCGATCAGGCCGATCTGCGCGACGACCGACCAGAGGCCTGGCGCCTTGCTCATATCCTGATGACCGCCCTCTTCGGTACCTTCGACGGAGTGGTGAATTTCGATGGTCGACTTGGCGATCAGGAACAATCCGCCAACGAAGAGAATGATGTCGCGCCACGAGATGCCGAGTTCCCCGATTGTGAAGATCGGCCGGCTAAGTGTGACGATCCATGCAACCGATGCGAGCAGCCCCAGTCGCGTGATGAGGGCCGCTGCCAGACCGAGGCGCCGTCCCTTCTTCTGCTTTTCGGGCGGCAGCCGCGAGGCGAGGATGGACAGGAAAATGAGGTTGTCGACGCCCAGAACGATCTCCAGGATCGTCAACGTCAGCAGGCTGGCCCAGTTTTCCGGGCTGGAAATAAGTTCGAACATGATGCGAGCTAGATGTGGAGTGCGCGACCGAACGCGTCAAGCACCGACTCGTGCATCGTTTCGCTCAGGGTGGGGTGCGGGAAGATCGTCTGCATCAGCTCTGCTTCGGTGGCTTCAAGGGTCCTTGCGACCGTATAGCCCTGAATGAGTTCTGTCACCTCCGCCCCGATCATGTGGGCGCCAAGCAGTTCGCCCGTTTTGGCGTCGAAGATCGTCTTGACCAGGCCGTCCGGCTCGCCGAGCGCGATCGCCTTGCCGTTGCCCCTGAAGGGGAACCGGCCAACCTTGATCTCCCGACCGCCTTCCTGTGCCTTGGCCTCGGTGAGGCCGACACTGGCAATTTGCGGGTAGGAATAGGTACAGCCCGGCACTTTTGTGACATCCAGCGGATGGAGCCCCTTGCCGCCCGCGAGATGTTCCACGGCCAGCACTCCCTCATGCATCGCCTTGTGGGCGAGCCAGGGTGCGCCGACGAGGTCCCCGATGGCATAGATGCCTTTGACGCCGGTCTCCAGCCACTGGTTGACGACGACATGGCCCCGATCGACCTTCACACCTGCCTGTTCGAGCCCGATATTCTCGACATTGCCGGTGATGCCCACCGCCGATATGACCCGCTCGGCCGTGACCTGCTGCGGCTTTCCGTCCTTGGTCGTGATCGTCGCGGTGACGCTGTCGGTGCCCTTGTCGAGCTTCTCGACCTTGGCCGAGGTCAGGATGGTCATGCCGAGCTTCCTGAAAGCCTTGGTGGCGAGATCGGAAATCTCGGCGTCCTCGACCGGCAGGATGCGGTCCATCACCTCGACCACCGTCACCTCCGCGCCGAAGGCACGGTAGAAGCTGGCGAATTCGATGCCGATGGCGCCGGAGCCGATCACCAGCAGCGACTTGGGCATCGAAGGCGGCACCATCGCCTCACGATAGGTCCAGACGAGCTTGCCGTCGGGCTCGAGCCCCGGCAACGTCCGTGCTCGCGCGCCGGTTGCCAGAATGATGTTCTTCGCCGTGAGCTCGCTCTTGCCGGCCTTGCCGTCGACCGCCACCTTGCCGGGGCCGGCAAGCCTCGCCGTTCCCTCGATGACATCGACCTTGTTCTTCTTCATCAGGAATTTGACGCCGTTCGACAACGTCTCGGCGACTTTCCGGCTGCGCTTCACCACGGCGGCGGCATCATAGGAGATATTGTCGGCCTTCAACCCGAACTCTTCGAGCCGATGGAGCGAATGATAGATTTCGGCCGAACGCAGCAGCGCCTTTGTGGGAATGCAGCCCCAGTTGAGACAGATGCCGCCCAGTGCTTCGCGCTCAACGATGGCCGTCTTGAGCCCGAGCTGCCCTGCGCGCACCGCCGCGACATAGCCGCCCGGGCCGGACCCGATGATGACGAGATCGTAATTGGTATCGGCCATCGTTGAGTTTCCTTAGAGCAGCATCGAAGGCGGATATTCGACAAAGGCCTTGAAGGCTTCGAGGAATTGCGCGCCCAGTGCACCGTCGATGGCGCGGTGATCGCACGACATGGTCACCGTCATGACGGTCGCCGTCTCGATCTTGCCGTTGTGAACGACGGCCCGCTCCTCGCCCTTGCCGACGGCGATGATCGCGGCCTGCGGTGGGTTGATGACGGCTGTGAAATTCTTGATGCCGAACATGCCGAGATTGGAAATCGAGAAGCTTCCGCCTTCGAACTCTTGCGGCTTCAGCTTCTTGTTTCGCGCCCGTTCGGCAAGCTCCTTCGCCTCGGCGGAAATTTCGGCGAGGCCTTTCGTCTCCGCATTGCGGATGATCGGCGTGATGAGCCCGCCTTCGAGTGCCACGGCAATGCCGATATCGGCATGTTTGTGTTTCAGCAGCGATGTGCCGGCAAAGCTGACATTCGCATTCGGCACCTTCATCAGCGCGAGCGCAGAGGCGCGGATCAGGAAGTCGTTGACCGAGAGTTTGACGCCGCCGCCGGCATTGTCGTTCAGGTGCTTTCGCACACGAAGCAACTCGTCGAGTTCGCAATCGATGGTGAGGTAGAAATGCGGGATCTCCTGCATCGCCTGCGCCAGACGCCGCGCGATGGTGCGCCGCATACTGTCGAGCGGCACCTCCTCGTAGGAATCCTTTTCGTAGAAGGCTCGTGGATCGATCGACGGTCCGACGGCCGTCGGCGTAGCGCTGCCCGGCGCAGTGCCATGCGCCGTCGCCGTACCGGGCTTCGCAGCCTCGACATCGGCCTTGACGATGCGCCCGCGCGGCCCTGAACCCGCGACGGCCGAGAGATCGACACCCTTCTCCCTCGCAATCCGCTTCGCCAGCGGCGACGCGAAGATGCGGCTACCGGTCTGATCGTGCCGCGGTGGCAACGCCGCTGCGGGCGGCGCCGGCATTGCCTTCGCTTCCGTTGCCGTCGCGGGATTTGAGGGCGGTGCCACGGGCTTGGTTTCCTGTTTGGGCGCCTCGGCTTTCGCCGGCACGGGGGGTGCCGCCGCATCCTTCAACGCGCCCGCATCCTCGCCTTCACCGAGCAGCATGGCGATCGGCTTGTTGACCGGCACGTTCTCGGTGCCTTCCGGCACGAGAAGCTTGCCGATCCGGCCTTCATCGACCGCCTCAACTTCCATCGTCGCCTTGTCGGTCTCGATTTCCGCGATGACGTCGCCGGAGACGACCTTGTCGCCCTCCTTCACATGCCATTTCGCGAGCTTGCCCTCTTCCATCGTCGGCGAAAGTGCAGGCATCAGAATGGGTATCGGCATGGTTCAGACCCCCTGGCGGTAGCAGACGGCTTTGACCGCCTCCACCACTTCATCCGCGCTCGGCAGCGTCAGCTTCTCGAGATTGGCCGCATAAGGCATCGGCACATCCTTCTGCGTCACGCGAAGGATCGGCGCATCGAGCCAGTCGAAGGCTTTGGCCTGCACCTGCGCCGCGATCTCTGCGCCGATGCCGCAGACCGGCCACGTCTCCTCCACGGTGACGAGCCGGTTCGTCTTCTTGACCGAGGCAATGATCGTATCGATGTCGAGCGGCCGGATCGTGCGCAGGTCGATGATTTCGGCGTTGATGCCATCCGCTTCGAGTTTGGCCGCCGCGTCGAGACAGTAAGTGAGCCCGTGGCTGTGCGAGACGAGTGTTACATCCGTGCCTTCCTTCAGCACACGCGCCTTGCCGATCGGCAGCACATAGTCGTCGAGCTTCGGGACGTCGAAGCTCTTGCCATAGAGAATTTCATTTTCGAGAAAGATCACCGGATTGGGATCGCGGATCGCCGCCTTGAGAAGACCTTTCGCATCCGCCGCCGAATAGGGCGCGATGACGGTGAGCCCCGGAATATGTGCGTACCAGGACGAGTAATCCTGGCTGTGCTGCGCGGCCACACGCGCCGCTGGACCGTTCGGTCCGCGGAACACGATGGGCGCGCCCATCTGTCCGCCGGACATATAGCGCGTCTTCGCAGCCGAATTGATGATCTGATCCATCGCCTGCATGGCGAAGTTGAACGTCATGAATTCGACGATGGGACGAAGCCCCGCGAAAGCAGCACCCACACCGAGCCCGGCAAAACCGTGTTCGGTGATCGGCGTGTCGACGACCCGCGTCGCGCCGAACTCTTCCAGCAATCCCTGCGTGACCTTATAGGCGCCCTGATATTGCGCGACTTCCACGCCCATCACGAAAACGCTCGCGTCGCGGCGCATCTCCTCGGCCATCGCGTCGCGCAAAGCCTCGCGGACGGTCTGCGAGACGAACTCTGTGCCGGCCGGAATGTCGGGATCGCCCTTGACCTCGATCCGCGGCGTTTCCGGCTCGGCTTTTGTCTTCTCGCCGCTCTCGCGGCTCGTCGCCTCGCCCTGACCAGGCCCCGTCTTCGGCGCCGTGGCCGTCGGCGCCTTCGGAGCCTGAACGTCGGTGGTGCTTTCACCCTCGCCGGCCAGCACCGCAATCACCGTGTTGACCTTTACATTCTCGGTTCCAGCGGGAATGACGATCTTCGCGACCTTGCCTTCGTCGACCGCCTCGACTTCCATCGTCGCCTTGTCGGTCTCGATCTCGGCGATGACGTCGCCCGAACGGACCTCGTCGCCTTCCTTGATCATCCACTTCGCCAGCGTGCCCTCTTCCATGGTCGGAGAAAGAGCCGGCATCAGAATGTTCGTCGCCATGATCAGGCCCCCACCGCCGCGTGATCTTCCTTCGCGAGCACGTCCGTCCAGAGTTCCGCCGGATCGGGTTCCGGGCTCTGCTGCGCGAATTCGGCGGCCTCGTTGATGATCGCGCGGATGTCTTTGTCGATGTCCTTCAATTCGTCCTCGCTCATGCCCGCGTCGAGCAGCCGGTGACGCACCTGCTCGATCGGATCGTGCTCCTGGCGCATCTTGTTGACTTCTTCCTTGGCGCGGTATTTAGCCGGATCCGACATCGAATGGCCGCGATAGCGATAAGTCATCATCTCGAGGATGTAGGGGCCCTTGCCTGCGCGGCACCATTCCATCGCCTTCAGCGCGGCTGCGCGCACCGCGCGTACATCCATGCCGTCGACCTGCTCGCCCGGAATGTTGAAGCTGACGCCGCGCTTGGAGAGATTCGTCTGCGCCGAAGCGCGCGCGACGGAGGTGCCCATCGCATATTGATTGTTCTCGATCACATAGATGACAGGCAGCGACCATAGCTCCGCCATGTTGAAGCTCTCATAGACCTGCCCCTGGTTCGCCGCGCCGTCGCCGAAAAAGGTGAGGCTGACATGATCGTTGCCGCGATATTTGTTGGAGAAGGCAAGCCCCGTGCCGATCGGCACTTGCGCTGCGACGATGCCGTGACCGCCGTAAAAGCATTTCTCGACGCTGAACATATGCATCGAGCCGCCCTTGCCTTTCGAATAGCCCCCCGAGCGTCCGGTAAGTTCCGCCATGACGCCCTTTGGGTCCATGCCGCAGGCGAGCATGTGTCCGTGATCGCGGTAGCCGGTGACGATCTGATCGCCCTGCCTTGCCGCCCCCAGCAGGCCGACGACGACCGCTTCCTGACCGATATAGAGATGGCAGAAGCCGCCGATGAGCCCCATGCCATACATCTGGCCCGCCTTCTCTTCGAAGCGCCGGATCAGCAGCATCTCGCGATAGGCCTTGAGGTCCTCGTCGCGTGAAAGACCTGCCGGCTCGTCGCTCTTCGTCGCCTTCTTGCTGGTCGTGGATTTCTGGAGGGCGGGCTTGGCGTCTGCCTGCTTCGCAGGCCTTTTTGGTTTGGTGGCCATGTTTTTTCCGCTTCACGTTTCAGAGGCAGAACCCGCAAGCCGTCGAATGGATGCGGCGCTCGCGGATGTACCGTCGAGACAGGATACTAGACGTGGACCGTAAATGTTTGATTTCAAAGCAGAAAGCGATAGTTAACCGAATTTCGGTTAATCTCTCTGCGTCGCCAAGGACTTAACGAGACGGAACGGCCGCGCCGGTTGCCGGGCGCTCGCGGAATATCACGATGTCGTTCGGATTGGCGAAGCCGAGCGTTGCCCGGGCGCGTTCGTCGAGAAGGTCCGGATCGAGGCTGCTCGTCCGGAGCAACGCCACCTGCCTGTCGAGCTGTTCACGCGCGCCACGCACTTCGGCAAGCTGCTGGTCAAGCGTATCGACGCGGTTCTGAAGGCTTAGCCAGGCAATGAAGCCGTGACGCCCATAGACGGCGTGATAGGCGAAATAACTGATGACGATGATGCAGACGAGCGGCACCAGCGCATGCCGCAAGCGCAGCGGTTCTCTCGTTCGAATCAAGCCCATCTCTTTCATGAAAGCTAAAGAATCACAGTCGGATTCCACTCGTCAACAACTCTTGCGAGCAGTCGAGGCAGCCGCTGGCGCCGCGTTGCAGATCGGACTCACATGCTCGGAGCAGCCCACATAAAAAAGGACTGCGTCGCCTTGGCGACGCAGTCCAGTTTAACGGCAAGACCGTGGAGGGAACTTACCGCACACCCAATTGCCGGATGGCGTTCGGCGTATAACGGCTCGGGTCGAGTTCGTCGGCGAAGTAGTTGATCGCCGGCTCTTCGTTCTGCATGCCGAGCGCGAGATAACGGCCCGCCTGTAGATCGTAGACGACTTCGGTTCCCGCATTGCAGAGCGGCACGTTGTAGCGCTGGATCTGCTGCATTTCCTGAACGCGCCAGAGTTCGCCACGGCCGTCATAGAGTTCGGCGCCCGAAACCTGCCACGCATCTTCGTCATTGTGATAGACGCGACGCGCATAGACGTGACGCGTGTTCGGACGCAGCTTCGCTTCGAAGTTCCAGGTGCGATGGACTTCGTAACGGATCACATCCTGGTTGAGATGTCCCGGCTTCAGGAAGTCCTTGTACTTCGTCGCTTCCGCCTTGTAGTCGTTGGCGGCGATGAGCTGCGGCTTCTTGTCGATGATCGACCAGTCGTAGCGGTCGAGCGCGCCGTTGAAGCCGTCGAAAGCGTCCGACGTCGACAGACCGTCCGAGTTCGTGCCCGGATTGTCATACGAGATGTTCGGCGCACGACGAACGCGGCGGGTGCCGGGGCTGTACTGCCAGGCCTGACGGCCGCCATTGATGGTCGCGTTGAGGGCATCGTAAACGAGAATGACGTTACCCGCTTCACGCGCCGGCGCGATCGTGTTCGAGAGATAGTAGAGCGAGATATTGTTGAGCTCTTCGGCACGCTTCTTGGTCGGATCGGACCAGGGGAAGAGCGCTTCGTCCTGCACGATCGTCAGCGTGTAGTCGCCGCTGCGCGTGACCGGCGCCGCCGCAAACTGACGCGTCACCTTGTAGGAGCGATAGCGCAGCGTGTGGTTCCACATGATTTCGAACGCGTTGTTCGGGATCGGGAACGGGAAGCCCATGATTGCGCCTGCAACGCCCGAACCGCCACCGACGAGTTCGCCGACCTTGGCGTTGTTCTTCGTCGCCGCGTAAAC
>CAISYL010000077.1 GCA_903889655.1 uncultured Alphaproteobacteria bacterium
CGCGGCGGTTCAGCGGCTCACGCTTTCCGTCGCCGGTCTGGACCGCGAGGTTCGTCTCGCCATCCGAGCTCACGCTCGAGACCGTCTTGCCCGTGGCCGTCAGCGCTGCCGCCGTCGACTTGGCACGACGCTCGCCGAGCGCCTGGTTGTAGGCCTTGCTGCCCGACGTATCGGTATGACCAACCACCGCGAAGTCGCTGTAGGAGGTCTTGCCGATCGCGCTGATCACGTCCTGCGCGGCCGACGTCAGGTTGTACTTGTTGAAGCCGAAGTAGATCGTCCAGGCGGTCGGACCGGCCTGAATGGCGCACTTCGAAAGAGCTTCATAGAAGGCTGCCTTTTCGGCCTTCACGCGTTCCGGCTGCACCGGACCGCCTTCGCCGCCGAGCCAGGAGCCGTTCTCGCCGAGCTTGTTGTCGCTCGCCTGCTCCACCCAGCCGTCGTAATAACGCTGCGCCTTGGCGCAGGCGCAAGCACGAGCCGGATCGGTGCGACCGCCATTGTCGAGCGCCGCGAGGAGCTTCGCACGGGCGTCCTGCAGTTCGGGCAGATCGCTCGGCAGCACGCCGCGCGTCGCCGGATCCCAAGGCAGAACCGTTTCGCCGGCAGCCGCCGCACGGCCCTTCTCGACGATCGTTGCCGTGTCGACCCAGTTGCAATCGACATAGGCTTCCGAGGTCGCTCTTTCCTGATACTCGCGTGCCAGGCAGGCGTTGAAGGTATCGCCGCTGATCGTCTCGTGCAGATACGATTCAGCAGTCCAGGTGCCGCAGCCAGCCAGCACCAGGAAGGTCCCCAACGCTATAAGCCGGGATATGATTTTCATCCCAATCTCCGTCGTTATTTTGCTCAACCCCCCGACATAGCGACGGGTGGCCCGGACCCCACCGGTAATCCCTTATCAGCCAATTTCATCGCATGGAACCCGAGGGACCATCAATACGAATTGCCAGATTTGCTTAAGTTCCGCCCGCAAAGTTACACGATGGCAACACCATTCCGGGTACGTTATGATTATTGGCCTAGTTCTCAAGGTGGAAACAAACGAGCTGTGTGAACAAGAATAGGGCGTAGCAATCCCCATCGAAGGATTAAGATCGTCTTTACCAATCCGCCCCATTATGGGCCGCCAAAGCTGCCGTGAGCGGCTCCATTGAACCCGAGGCGACCCAAGATGACCCAGGCCATCCTGATTGTTGACGACGATCCGGTGCAGCGCCGCATCCTCGAAGAGGTGGTGAACCGGGATGGTTACCGTGCGGTTTCCGTCGACGGCGGTGAAGCGGCTCTCGCTCTTCTCGATGGACCTTCGGGCGCCGAAATCTCTCTCGTCATTCTCGACCTCGTGATGCCCGGCATCGACGGCATGGAAGTGCTGAAGCGCGTCCATCCGCAGAAGCCTAACCTTCCCGTGATCGTGCTGACAGCGCATGGCGGCATCGAGACCGTGGTCAATGTCATGCGCGAAGGCGCGACCGACTTCGTCATAAAGCCGGTGAGCCCCGAGCGCCTGCACGTCTCGATGCGCAACGCGCTGAAGGTGAACGCGCTGACCGGTGAAATCTCGCGGCTTCAGAAAAAGCAGAGCGGCCATCTTACCTTCGCCGATCTGGTTGGACGCAGCGCCTCGATGGAACAGGTCACGCGCTTCGGCAAACGCGCCGCGCAGTCGAATATCCCGATCCTCATCGAAGGCGAATCCGGCGTCGGCAAGGAAGTGATCGCCAGCGCCATTCAGGGCGAGAGCGAGCGAGCGGGAAAACCCTTCGTTACGGTGAACTGCGGTGCGATCCCGGAGACGCTCGTCGAGAGCATCCTGTTCGGCCATGAAAAAGGCTCGTTCACCGGCGCGACCGACAAGCATGCGGGCAAGTTCCAGGAAGCTTCCGGCGGCACGCTCTTTCTGGATGAAATCGGCGAACTTCCGCTCGACATGCAGGTGAAGCTGCTGCGGGCGCTTCAGCAGGGCGAGGTCGATCCCGTCGGATCGAAGAAGCCCGTGAAGGTCGATATCCGCCTCATCTCCGCGACCAATCGCGATCTCCTTCAGATGGTGAAGGAAGGCCGCTTCCGCGAAGACCTCTATTACCGCCTCAACGTCTTCCCGATCCACGTGCCGCCCTTGCGCGAACGCAAGGACGACATTCCCGATCTCGTCGCGCATTTCATTCGCCGTCTCGCGGCGGAAGAAGGAAAGCCGGTCGTCGGCATTTCGCGCGAGGCGCTCAATATGCTTTGCGCCTTCGAATGGCCGGGCAATGTGCGTCAGGTCGAAAACGCGGTCTTCCGCGCCGTCGTGCTTTGCGACGGCGAGATGCTTCAGGTCTCGGATTTCCCCCAGATCGCGAACATGGTCGAAGGCTATGCGCAGATCGCCGCCACGCCGCCCGCCCAGCCGAGCTTCGCGTCCGAACGGCCCGCCGAGCGCTATGAACCTTATGCGCAGCCCGCCCGCATGGACGGCCGCGACCGCCACACGCTGGCGGATTTTGCCCGTTCCAATTTCTCCGATGGCATCGCCGTGACGGATGCGGCGGGCAATGTGCGCAAGCTCGAAGACATCGAGGCGGAAATGATCCGTCTCGCGATCGAAAAATACAAAGGCCACATGACGGAAGTCGCGCGGCGGCTGGGCATCGGCCGTTCGACGCTCTATCGCAAGGTCCGCGATCTCGGTCTCGAAGTCCGCGAGAACTGAGCGGCCCCGGAGATTCACGCATGTTAACAAACGGCGCGGATTTCCGCGCCGTTTTGTCATGCCCGCTCCCGGAACCCTGTGTCAATTGAGAGGCGGCAGAGAGCCGGCATTGATCCCGCCGGGGGATCGATGCTATTGCACTGGCGGCGTTGCCGGTCGTTCCGACGGCGCCTGCCGGCATATCCGGCGACGCCCCCTTTTGGCACCGAGAGTTTTTTTCATGAAACTTGTCTCCGCCCCGTTTCTGCTGGGGCTTGCCGCGGCGGCGCTGTCGGTTCTGCTGATCTGGAAGTTTCTGGGCGCTCCCGTCGTCATCGCCGATGCACCGGCGGGCAAGGTCCATTGCGTCAGCTACACGCCCTATCGCGGCAGCGAGACGCCCTTCGATGCGTCCTACAATGCGGATCCGAAGCGGATCGACGAAGACCTCACGCTCCTCTCCGGCGTCACCGACTGCGTCCGCACCTACAGCGTGGACGAAGGGCTCGACCAGGTCGTACCGATCGCGGAGAAGCATGGGCTGCAGGTCCTGCTCGGCATCTGGATCGGACGAGACGATGCGAAAAATCGTCTGCAGATTGCCAAGGCCATCCAGCTCGCCAATGCGCACAAGAAGACGATCAAGGCGATCATCGTCGGCAACGAGGTCTTGCTGCGCGGCGAACAGCTGCCCGACAAGCTCGTCGACTATCTCCATGAGGTGAAAGCGGGAACCGGCCTCCCCGTCACCTATGCCGACGTCACCGATTTCTGGGTGAAAGCGCCGCCGGAACTCGCGCAGGCCGTCGATTTCATCACCATTCACATCCTCCCTTATTGGGAGAACGATCCGACGCCGGCGGACGAAGGCGTCAACTATCTGCGCCGCGTTCTCGAGGAAGTCGGGCCGATGTTTCCCGGCAAGGAAATCTTCATCGGCGAGACGGGATTTCCGAGCGCCGGCCGCGAACGCGCCGACGCCATTCCCTCCGTCGTTTCGCAGGCGCTCTATCTGCGCGATCTCGCCGCTTACGCGCAGTCGATCGGGCTCGACTACAACCTGATCGAAGCCTTCGACCAGCCATGGAAGCGCGCGCTGGAAGGCACGGCCGGCGGGCATTGGGGTTTCTTCACGACGGATCGCAAACCCAAATTCCCCTGGACGGGGCCCGTCTCCAATCATCCCGAATGGCGAATGGAAGGCTATGCGAGTTTCGCGCTGGCCTTCCTCATTCTCTTCGTCGTGGCGCGGGGCGGCGGCAACCCCGATCCGCTCTCCGGTCTCGCGGCGGGAATCGGTGCCGGTGTCGCCGGTTCCGCGCTGTTGCTGCAGGCCGAGCATTCGTGGCTCGCCTGGAGAAACGCGCTCGAGGCCATTGTCGAGCTCGTCGTCCTCGCGCAATCGATCGGTATCGTCATCTTCGTGCTGCCGGAAGTGATACGCGGGCGCCGCTGCCTCGGTCCGATGCCGGTGGCGCAGACGCTCGCCTGGCTACGCAAGCCGGATCGCGCCGCTGTCGCCATGCCGCTTTATCTCGGGCTCGTACGCCTGCTGTCGGTCTTCTCGGCGCTGGTGATTTCCTTCGGGCTCGCCTTCGATGCGCGCTACCGCGACTTCCCGCTCGCCGCATTCGGCCTTGCGTCGATCAGCCTCGCGCTCCTCGCGCTCAACCGGGGCGACCATAAACGCCAGCCCGAAGATCGCCGCGAAGAGGCGCTGCTCGCCGCCCTCTTTATCGCCGCCGGCTGCGTCATCGCCTTCAATGAAGGCCTACGCAACATCGACGCGATCGTCTGGGTGCTGTTCGATTTCCTCTTCGCCCTGCCCTGGTTCGGCATTCTCCGCGCCGCCATCCGCAGCGCCTTTTTCAAACCCGCGGCAACCGCAGAAGCGTGAGCGCAAGGCCGATGGCGCCGTAGTCCGAATTGTAAAGGACCAGCGCCATGATGCTCAGGGCAAGGCCGAACCTGACCGTCCAGAGCGTGTCCGCCTTGAAGACGATGATGGCGGCAACGACGCAGAGCAGCGCCCAGACCCACACCGCATGAATGCCGATATTCGGATAGGCGTTGTAGGAGAGCAGCACGGCGAGCGCCAGAACCAGCACGCCGAGACGGGAAAGAC
>CAISYL010000078.1 GCA_903889655.1 uncultured Alphaproteobacteria bacterium
CGACTCGCTGATCGACGATGGTCGTTTGACAGCATCGTATCGAGAGCGACGTTCCAATTGGGCTAACGCCCGACTAACCGGTGCCGCCGGGGCCGACTACCTTCTGGCTGTTCTCAATCACGTATATGGGAATGGCTCTCGCCCACCGCCTTTTTACGCCGACTGATGGCTTCCATTTTAGAATGCTGACTTCGCATTCCTGTCTCGACCTTTTGGAGCTTATCCCATGCCCCAACCTTCCCCGGAACTTCGTCCGTCGACCCGAGATGCTCCGATAGAATTGGGAAAACGTCGATCATGAAGATCGTCTACGCATACGAATACGATGCGAATAATCCGCGCATGCAGTCCACCCGGCCCTTTTCAATTCTTGAGGAGCTGAAAAGGCGCTTCGATGTGGTGCCCTTCTTTCCCGTTCCAAATGTGTCGCGCAAGATCATGGCTCCGCGGAAGCTCTATTACATGGCCGGCGGACGCCATCATCATCTCGAACGCGAATGGCTATCGCTGAAAGAATATGCGTGGCGAGTGGCTCGCATTATCGAAAAGGAGAAACCGGATCTGGTCTTTTCGCCAAGCCAGATCATCCCCACCTATCTCGATACGGGCGTACCGACAATCTATTGTACCGACGCACCCTTCGGCGCGATGCTGGATTTCTACCCTTCTTTTTCCAACCTCTCCAAAACATATCGTCGACAGGTCTTTGTTCAGGAGCGGGAGGCACATCGCCACGCATCGCGCATCATCTACCCTTCCGCCTGGGCGAGACAGGCAGCCATTGACCTCCACGAGGCCGACCCGACCAAATGCATCGAACAAGCTTTCGGTGCCAATCTGCCATACCTGCCCGAATGGACCGAGGTGAGGAAGACCATCGCGCCCCGGGCTAGCGATAGTGTCAATTTGCTGCTGATTTCTTCGGATTGGGAAAGAAAAGGCGGCGAGTTCGCCATAAACATCATTCGGGAGCTTCATCACCTCAATATCAATGCCAAGCTTCAGATCATGGGAAGAAACCCGTCGATCAGGCGCGAGGAGGTCGTTTCTTTGGGCTATATTGATAAGTGGTCAGAAGAAGGTGCGGGGCGCTTTCGCGACGCCATGCTCGGCGCACACTTTATCATCATGCCTTCCGACGCGGAGGCATATGGTATGTCTTTGTGGGAAGGGGCGGCACATGGCCTACCCATGATCGGCAGAGCCGTTGGCGGCATCACATCGATCATCCGACATAATGAGACCGGCATGCTATTCCCCGCCGACGCCACGGCTGGTTCCGTTGCCCAATGGATTCAGGGCGCGTTACGACCTGAGAATTACAATAGGCTAAGCGAAGCAGCCTATGCAGACTATCGCGCCCGGGGGAATTGGCGTGTATTTGTCGACAAGATCTTCGGAAGTTAACGGGATCCGCTATCATCATGCTTCAAGTTGGCACCTCCTATAGCCCCGTCCGAAGCAGACAGTCGCTGTTCGGCTATTTTCTGGCGGCCGCGATCGTCGCCAACACCATTCCATATTTTATCGGGAGCGAAATTTCTGACCTCGGCCAATCATCCGAGGCTGCCAAGACATGGCAGTATATTTCGGTGGCTACGCTTTTCTCCGCTTACCTATTATGTGTGCTCAGCGGCAAAACATCGATCAAACTGGACGGCACGGCATATTGGGCCATCGGCCCACTTTCGTTCTATCTGCTCGTCAACGCATTTTTCTCGGAGCAATCTGATACGTCAGCCGCATATGCGATACTATTTCTGGCCGTCGTGATCTCGATCGCGACGGTTAAGTTGCGTCCCGAAGAATGGCTGGTCGCATTCCGGCAAACGTCCCTGCTCAGTGCGGCTGTGATGCTTGCCTTCGTCCTCACCAAACATTCCAATGGCCGATACTATGGGACGGTGCATCCCAATTTTGTCGGCAGCTGGATATTCGTACAGGCCGTACTGATCTATTTATGGCCTGGCTGGTATCGCTGGATCGGAATGGTGGCACTGGCTATCTTCACTGTCGTTGTCGATTCTCGATTTTGCGGCCTGGCGTTGATCATCTTCATCGCAGCAACGGAGATGCTGGCGCGCATTCGCTCACCTCGCCAGATTCTCCAGTTTGCCATTGTGGGTCTGGCTGCCATCTTGTTGGCGGGTCCGTATCTTGCGGCTTTTCTCGAGGGCGAAGGAGCGCGCTCTCTGTCCGGCGGCATCGCCGGGCGCTTCGACCGATGGGACCTCACATTCGCCCACATAGCCGAACGTCCATGGCTGGGCTACGGCTTCCGAACATCACGACAAGCAATCATAGGCGGACATAGCGGTATCACGACCATCGTCGCGGAGCTCGGTGTTATCGGCGCGCTGATTTTCATCTCGCTCTTCGCAGGCCGCTTGCGCACGCTCTACACTCACGTGGCCCATCCTGAGAGCCAGGCGTCGCGAAAGCTGGCGATCATGATGCTGGGCGCTCTCGTCGCCTATATTTCGCCGCTGACCTTTCAGCCCAATTATCTGAACTTCGGCGATCCGATCGGTATTCTCATTCTACTTTGTCTTTTCGTTCGCATTCCGCGGCACCACCAAGCCTGACCCGCTCCGAGAGGAAATCAACCGACAGTCTCTCCCTGTCTCTTGCGCAGCTCAGGCAGGCAGCGGCTCAATATGTTGTCCCATCCCCATTGTGCCGCCAGGCGCTTATTGGCCGCCGCGATCACCGCTCTATCCTTCTGACTGATCCGGCGCACAGCTTCCGCCAGCGAGGCAGCATCGTCCGGACGATATAACTCGTTGTCCGTGCCACCGAGATACTCCTCATATGCTCCGTAACCAGGCGCGACGACCGGGGTCCCGAACATCATTGCCAACGGCAGTAGCCCGGAGTTCAGATGAACCCCCGACCTCGGAATCACGATCACATCGCTGGCCACCAATAGATCCCCTATTTCCTCATCCGGAATAAAGCCCCGCAAATCCTTCACCGGATAAAGAAACTTCCAGAGCTCGAATCTGGCCAGCGCAATTCCTCGACGCCGGAGTCCTCCGACCGTCGGGAGTCGTCCGGCAAAGACAAACAATCTTTTTCGAGAACCCAGCGAGCGATCGGCCCGCATCAGGAGGTTCAGTTCGGAAGAATGCCGAAACGCACCGAATCCAAGCAAGACGAACGTATCGTCCGGAATACCAAGCTTGGCCCGGGCCCTTACCCTGTCGCTCACGAACGGTGCGAGATTGTCCAGCGAATGCGGGCAGTGAACGAGATGTTTGTCGGCCGGGATGTCCGGAAATCTCTCGGATGTCTTGTCGCGCGAGTAGTTGGAGAAGTGCCCGATCACGGTCGCGTTTCGATAAACGATTTCGTAAAGCCGCTTGTCCAGCGGGTGTTCCTTATCGCTGTGAGGCCGCAGATTATGAGCGGTCGCGAGAATAGGCGTGGTCTTGCGCCATTTCGTCAGAGCTTCCGACAACTTCGCCAGGGAACGCTCATCCGGCTGTCTCCAGTGGAGCAGTTCTTCCGGCCAATGAAGATGCAGAAGATCAAATTTCATCTGCGATAGATATATGTTCTCCATACCCAGAACGACATCGAACCCCGAATCCGAATACGACCTCGCCAGAGACGGCGTGAGCGTTGGATCGTTCGTCGCGATCAATACGCGAGGTCGGGGGATTTCTCCGTTATCGGTTCCCATTTCAGCGCCGCGCAATTATGTCGACATAAGCGCCGACAGGCTTATCCCAATTTTCCCGATAAAATCCGGACAGCATTTCGGCGACCTTCTCACCGGATCCGATCTCGGTCACATCGTCTCCCTCGCCGACGCCGAAGGAGACGGAGCGGAATCCCGAAAGATATTCGATCAGTTCCGCCGGGTCCGCGCCCATCCTGTACATCGCATACGGACTGAATTCCAGGATCACGAGCTTTGCGGCCGCAAAGGTCTTCACGCCGCCGGCATAAACAAATGGCTCCGCCCCCTGGGTGTCCACCTTGATCGCCAGGGGCCGCGAGATGTCGACACCGCAATCGTCCAGCCGAGACGCGTTGACCGTTTCGACGGCCCAATCGTTTTCGCCGAGCAAATTCGCGTGGCTCCCGGCACGTATCCGATGATCGCCGAGATTGTTCGGCGATTTCTCGAACAGAACGGGCCCGGCTTCGTTGCTGAGCGCCAAGTTGAGGGCGACCATGGCTCCGTCCACTCCATTCCGGAGCATGTTGAGCTTCAGATAGCCGAAGTTCTTTGGCTCGGGCTCAAACGCAAGCGTCTCTACACCTCGGGCGGCGATCGGTATCGAGGTAAGCCCGACATTCGCGCCGATATCCAGGTAGAGCGCGTTGTCGGCCTTCCCTACCGCCTCCATGACAAGGTCGATGGTGCGTTTCGACCACTCACCTTTCATGCCGTATTTCGTGATGATGGATCGATCCTCGATTCCCCCTTCGAAAATTCCCTGCCTGCCGCTTACCGTGATGCTCACGGCACCAAACCGTTCTTGTGCCAAAGACAGCACTGCCGACGGGTCAATTCCCCGGAGGAGAAAATTCGCTATTCGCGACTTCAATGCAGCCTGGTACCTGCGGCCCCGCACGCGCACCGGTCGCGGAAGAAATTGCGCTAGTTTCGACATCTCGATGCTGCCCCTGGTTGTCAAACTCTTCTCGCGCTCAGGTAGCTGAAGAAAAGATTTCTTACACGATCGACGAACGGCCGGTAGAAATCCCCCGAAAACAAAACCAACGCGGACAAAACGCCCTGAATAAGAGCAATTTCGATCGTGTTGAGAAATATCTGCAGCAATTTCGGTGAGCTCCCAAAATTGAGCGAGATCGAAGTGACGAGGAAAAGGGTGGCATAGGCTGCGACCAGAAAGGGAAAGACGGCCCTGACTATCTCCGAAAATTTCAGATTGGTCTGCCGGATGCTGAAGAGAAAATACGCGGGACTTAATAGAGCCATAGCTACGCTATAAAGCGCTGCTACGCCCTTCGCGCCATATGGCAATCCGATCAGGAATGCGAGCACGAACAACGGTGTTGCGATCAACGACCATGTGAACATTCGTTTGGTTTGACCAAGCGAAGTCAATATCCAGCCGCATGTTCCAGACGGCACCGAAAAAAGCATCGAATTGGCGAGGAGCATAAAAATATCGGCGCTTGGTCCCCACCCCGGCCCGAGGAACAGATCGATCAGCGGGCGCGCATTGGCAATGAGCGCCACGCTAATGAAGGAATTCAGCACGGCCACCAGAGTAAGCGCATCCAGATAGGCCCGGCGCCATCGTTCGGGCTCGGCCTGAAGCCGGCTCAGGCTCGGGATCAATACGGATCCTATCGGACCGCTTATCAGAGTGATTGGCACAGACAGCAGCGTGTAAGCCCGATTGTAAAAGCCCAACTCCGTCGGGCCCCACCGATAACCGATCAGTATATTATCGGCCTGTCGGTGAAAATAGTTTACGAGATTGAAGCCCGTAAGATTAAGTCCAAATGCGAGCGCACTACGCACACCGCTCCAGTCTTTCACACGGGACGGCCGCCAATGACTTACCGCCCAGAGCAATATCAACGAGAAAAACGCCGCACCCGCCGTGTTGATAACCAGGGCCCAATATCCAGCGTTGGCGTAATAGGCGAAAGCAACACCGACAACGACGCCGAAGATTTGCGACGAAATGGAGACGTACTGGATCGTGCGCCATCGCATGCCCCTCACCAACAGGGCGTTATGCTGGGCTCCACAGGCGGTCAGAGGAATACTCGGCGCCAGGGCGAACAGCAGGCCCAAAACCCGCGGGTCGTCGAAGAACCAGGCCGCAATGGGGGCGACAGCCCAAACCATGAGCATGATGCCAAGACCGGCGGCGACGTTCACGAAGAATAACGCGCTGACCGTATTCTGGTCGATGCGCTGACGCTGGATGACGGCTGCGGAAAGCCCCAAATCTGTAAAGACATTGGCGAAGCCGACCACCAATGCGGCGATCGTGAACACACCGAAATCGGCCGGCGCAAGCATGCGTGCGAAAATCGCGGTACTCGCCAGTTGGATAACGATCCGGACGAGTTGAGCCATCAACACAATGATGCTCCCGCCGGTGGCCTTCAGCCCCAGATTCTCGTCAGATTCCGGGGTGTCTTGTATCTCTTTACGAGTCACTAGCGCTCCAGCCGACCTGCGAATTAAGTCGAAGCAGAAGTTATCACTATTACGATGAAAGGCTATTTCGTCGGCGAACAACAACATCCGCTTATGCGGCTTCTTTCGTCGACGTGCAATTTATGCCGCGGGCCGCGAGGGGGACTGCAGGACCTGTCTCGTCGCCAGCTCGGTCGACGAGCAAGCCCGCCGGCCGGGATCAGCGGTTCAGGAAGGACTGAAACTCGACCATGTTGGCGAAGGAGTCCTGGGCGCCTGGGCGGGTAATTGCGCTGGCGGCGTAGCGGGTCGCGAATTGGAGGGCCATCGGGGCGTCGCCGGTTTGCGTGTAGTAATGGGCAAAGCAGCCGATGCAGGCGTCTCCCGCCCCGGTCGTGTCGCGAACCTCGACCGGGATCGACGGAACGTGGACGGCCTCCGTGGCGGTGACCAGCAGGGCTCCCTGGCTTCCGAGGGTAACGACGACCCTCTCGATGCCGCGGGCGATCAGCAGCCGCGCCGCCCGCTCCGCGTCCTCGCGTGTTTCCGCAGGCCGTCCGGTCAGGAGTTGAAGCTCCGTCTGGTTGGGAAAGAAGAAGGCGACGTCCCGGATCCTGTCAATCTCGAGCGCGGGCATGGCGGGCGCCGGATTGAGGAGCACCTGCTTGCCATGGGTGGCCGCGAAGGCGATGGCGTAATAGACGGTAGGCAGGGGAATTTCGAGCTGCAGCAAGATCAAATCGCAGGCGAGAAGATCGTCCTTGGCCTTGTCGATATCCTCAGGCAGAAGGCAGTCATTCGCCCCTTTTGCGATCATGATCCGGTTCTCGCCGTCCGGCTCCACCAGAATGGTCGCGACGCCGCTCGCGACACTGGGGACGATACCGACATGCCGCGCGTCGACGCCAGCGGCAGCCAGGCGTTCGACGGTATTACGGCCGAAGGGATCGTCGCCGAGCTTCGCGACCATCAGAACGTCGCTGCCGAGCCTCGCGGCGGCGACCGCCTGATTAGCGCCCTTCCCACCCTGCCCGATCGAGAAGCCCAGGGCTTCCATCGTCTCGCCACCGCGCGGAATGCGCGCGACGTTGGTAACGAGATCCGTCATGCAGCTTCCGATGACCGCAATGCGTCCAGCCATGCCATACCCCTTCACGGCCGTCCGGGCAGTCGACGTCAAGCCTTGCCGATCTCGGTCCGCACACGATTGAGGGGATAGCTTACAATTTCCTGGAGCAGCGAGACCAGACGACTTGTCGTGTGGGCCGCGACCGCTTCACCCTTTTCGGCGGTCGCCGCGGCAGCATTGCCACAGGCGCCCAGCGGATGAAGGTCTTGCGTCTGCCAGCCGAAGCCGACAGCGCCCTCGAAAGTCAACTGTTCGAATTTTTCCGCGACTTCGACGGAAGCCGGTACGAAATCGATGGCATTCTCCATATGCACTAGATCGGGGCGATAATGGAGCATCAACGAGGTCTCGACCTCGCCACCGTGAATTCCGTAAGCGAGCTCGTGGTCGCTGAAGAGACCTTCCGGCATGCCGAGATTGGACCAGGTCACGCAGACGACGAACATATTGAGGCGGACACGCAACGTGCGCGCAACGATGTCCATGATCTGCGGCTGCCCGCCATGCGAATTGAAAAGCACGAGGCGGCGTATGCCGGCCCGATGAACGCTCTCGCCCAGTTCGATCAGCATATGCGTGAGCGTGTCGGCCGTCAGCGTCAGCGTGCCCGGGAAAGCGATGTGTTCATCGCTCTTGCCCACGGCCTGCATCGGCAGCGCCAGGATGGAGAGCTCGTCAGGAGCGGCTTCCAGAGCCTGTTCCAGCAGGTGCTTGTTGATGCAGGCGTCGACAAAGACCGGCAGATGGGGCCCGTGCTGCTCGATGGCC
>CAISYL010000079.1 GCA_903889655.1 uncultured Alphaproteobacteria bacterium
ATCTAAGACGGTTGAGAAGCGTCAATTTTCCAAAGAAGTAGCGCGCCGCCTGGAGAATCGACATGCGATTATTGCGATACGTGAATTGCCATATCGAGAGGAGATTTATAAAAAAATTTACGGCGGGTTCAGCTTCGCGGAAATGTCAAAGGCCGATTTCTTTGGCGCAAAGTATAATTCCAAGGACCCCTCTGGAATTATGGCGGCGGCGAAGTTGGTGCAATACTTTTCTTCCGCGTTTGTGGCTCTTGAAAGCGGAGCGGACGACGACCTCAGAGAACTATCAATTGATGAATTAATATCGCGATATCCTTCAGACTCGGTAATCAAAGATTTTGCGATAAATTTTTCCTCGCCGGGCAAGATTACCCTGGTCGCTCTGTCGGCGGCACTGGCTGTTATGGCAGCGTTGGGGGTCGCTGTGGCAGTTGATGATGTCCCGTACGACCAAGCGCGCAACAATCTCACCTTAGTAAACTCTGCAAATGCGGGGGCTGCGGCAGGCAAAGATGGTGATGTCGCTCTGACGCTCTATGCCAACATCATGAACGCTGCAGGTGAACAGCGGTTCAAAGAAGCGCGCGATCTTGCAAAGCAAGCCAAAGACATCGATCTGAAGACGCCAGTGAAGAAGATCAAATGAACTGGGTTGTGCAACTCTTCAAATACATATGGGTTGTGCTGGCCGGCCTGCACATCCCCGTATGGATGACAATCGTTGCAGTAATTTTTGGCGTCTTCATCGCAAATTGGTGGCTACCCAATCTGAATGCGAGATTTGAGAATGCGCGCATTCGTTCTGAGTATCTTCTAAATAATTTGAAGACGCTCAATACAGACGTCGGTGTGTTGGTTCGTGAGATCGGAACTCTTAATAGAGACCTCGTAAGCGGGCCACAGCCTGCTTTAGTTGCCGAAAAAAAAGAATTGGTTCTTCGTCTAATTGCTGACCTGCAATGGAGGTCAATCGAGTTTGATATTATTATTCCGGACCAGAATGGGAAAATCATAGTAAAAGACTATAGTGCTGATCTGGATATTATGCGTCACGGAATTGAAAGCGCAAAAAGCGCGGAAGATGTTGGTGGAATCCTCTGTGGATTACGAAAATTCGTTCCAACTTCCCATAGGCTGCTCGCTAAGTTGGCTGCCGAAGCCGACGTAAATCTAACCTTGCAGCCTGACTTTGATGAGATGAAAGTGCCTAACCTCTCCTGTGAAGGGCTTCTGCCACAAAGCTAAGCATTCGCCACATTCCTGCCATCTTCCCATAATGCTTCCGCCGCAATGAACCGTTCCACTTCGAGACGTGGTAGAGTTAACGGGGTTCGGCGGACAATGAGGACGCGGGCATGCAGGATGCAAGGGACCGGCAGTTAGGCGTACCAGCGGCAGGCGTATCGGCAATGGGGGGACACGGCGCGCGCGATTACGGGCGCAATGCCGAGCCTCTTCCCGATCTTCACGTTTTTTCACGACTTTCCGAACTCGACGAAGCCTATGCCGAGGAACTGGCGCAGGCCCGCGCCCGGCAGGAGACGCTGGAGCGCGAGATCGCCGAACTCGCCAAGCGCCTCGCGGCGCCTTTCGCCGCCGATGCGCCTCTCTCAGCCACCGCGCAATCCGCCGCCAGAACGGGGAGGTCTGAACCATGACCGGTCTTGTGTCGGACGCCATGCGCGCGGAAATCTCGAAAAATTATGTCGCCAGCGAGCGCGAGGCGCGCTTCGTGCCTTTCCATATGGGCGCGTTTCTCGCGCTTGTGCTCGTTTCGCTCGGCGCCATCACCGTCGACTACATGATCGTCAGCGAATTCTGGACGCGGGCGCTGGCGAATGAATTTCTCGAACTGCCCGGGACGCTCGCGAGCTCCGTCGCCTTCAAGTCGATGCAGGTGCTCTTTGCCACCATCGCCGCGCATATTCTCTATGAGCATATGGGCCGCTTCGGACGCGGCGCCTTCGTGCGCATCGTCTTCGTGCTGGCGCTTGTCATGCTGCTCGGCGTCGGCTTCCTGCTCGCCACCATGTCGCTGCCGAACGGGCTTGCGGCGACGGGCGCGAGCGGCGCGGCGTCCTCGCTCGACGCGACGCTGAACGGGCTCGGCATCGCGACGCAGGGCGCGCAGCAGAATGCACAAGCCGCGGGCACGCTCGATCAGGTTCGCGTCTGGCAGCCGCTGCTGTGGCTCGGCTCTCTTGGGATCGTCTTTCTCGTCGTCACCGGCGTCGCCGCGCTCTGCATTCATTTCGCGACGCAGGCTCTTCGCCGGATCTTTCATGCGCGCGATTTCGGACAGCGCAAGCGCGACATGGCGCGGCTGGCCGCGCTCGAAGCGGAATACGATGCCACGCGGCACAAGCTCTCCGAAATGGAGGGGCCGGAAAACCGCCGTCATCTTCTCTGGACGGGACTGATGCGTGAATGCCGCGCCTACGAGCAGGGGCTCGACGAAGCGCGGCGCGCCCTTGCCGCGCCCGTGCCTTCGCAGCGCCGGCTGATCGGTGGGCGGCGCGACGAGCCGGCGCCCGCGATCAGCGGCGCGGACAGGCTCAAGGCCTGCGATGCCTCGCGCGACGTCGCGCGCTACGAGCGGCTCTTCGATGAGTGGTGGGAGCGGCGCTCGCGCAATGCGATGAAGGCGGGCCCGACGACGGGGTTCGAGGCGGTGCGCGAACCGATCGGCGAGCTGTTGCCGCCGCCGAGGGGGCCGCGCCGTATTCCGATCGAGACGGCGGCCGAATAGCCGATGTCTCGCGCCGCTCTCGTTCTTTGCCTCCTTGCGGGATTTGCCGCGCCCGCCTTCGCCGAAGACGCGCTACGGCCGCAGACCGTCGTCATCGGCCTCGATCTCTCCGAAAGCAATCCGCTGGTCAAGGACAGCGCCTATGCGGCGCGCGCGGGCGCCCGCGTCGGCGCGGAGCTGAAGGCGCTGCCGCTCAAATCCAGAATCATGATCCGCACCTTCGGCAGCTATGACGGCAGCGAGAACGGGCTCAAGATCGATCAGGTGATTTCAGCCCACGCGAAACCCGAAGCTGTCGCGGAAGATGTCGCGACGCTGATCGCCCATGTCCCGCAGCTTGTCGCGGGAGGCAAACTCAAGGCGCAGGGCTGGACCAACATCGTGCCCTTCCTCGAAACCGAGGCGCAGATCGTCGACTGCAAGGCGAGCGAGGTGCATGTCATCCTCGTCACGGACGGGTTCGAGGATTCCGAATATGCGCATTTGTCGAAGCATGGCGGTCATCTGCCGGCTCCGTCCTCGGCGCTTTTCGAAGGCTGCGAGGCGTTGACGATCCTCGGGCTGGGCCAGGGGAGCGGCAGTCCGAGCGCGACGATCCACCTGCGCAAGGAGTGGCAGGCCTATGCGGCGAAGGCCGGATTCAGGCGATTCACGGGGCTTTACGACTGGTGACGTTTGACGCGCTGGCCCGTGCCCCCTAGGTTCGGCCTGTCGTTCTTCCTGCCTCGGATATTTCATGGGATATGCGCTGAGCCTCGTGCTGCCGATCTTCGGCGTGATCGCACTCGGCTATCTCGCCGTGCGTCTGCGCATTCTGAGCGACGCCGCGATCGATGGGCTCGATGCCTATGTCTTCACCTTCGGCCTTCCGATTCTGCTGTTCCGGAATGTCGAGCGGACCGTGCTGCCCGACACGCTGCCCTGGGGGCTCTGGCTTTCCTATTACGGCGCCATGCTGGCGGTCTGGCTGGCCGGGTCGCTGATTGCGCGGTTCGTCCTCAAGCGCGATTTCGGCGAGGCGGTCATCATCGGTTTCGGCGGGGGGCAGGGGAATGTCGCGATGCTCGGCATTCCGATCGTGCTCACCGGTTTCGGCGCAGAGGCGAGCGTGCCGCTCTTTCTGATCCTCGCCTTTCACGGCCTCATTCTCTTCACCATCGCGACCTTCCTGCTCGAGCTGGCCCAATTGCCGGTGGGCGAGCAGGTGCCGATCCGCCGCATCCTGATGAACGGGCTGACGGGATCCCTGAAAAATCCGATCATCATCGGTCTCGGCCTTGGGCTCATCTACGGGCGCTTCGGCGTGCCTCTTCCCGGCCCCATCGACGTGACGGTCGAAATGATGAGCAAGACCGGCATCCCCTGCGCGCTCTTCGTCTTGGGCGGCATGCTGACCCGCTATCACCTGAGCGAGGCCGCCACGACGGCGAGCCTGACCTCCACCCTCAAGCTCATCGCCAATCCGCTGCTGGTCTATCTGCTGGCGGAATATCTGTTCGGATTGCCGCCGCTTTGGGTGGCCGTCGCGACGGTGCTGTCGGGTATGCCGACAGGCGTCTATTCATCCATTCTCGCAGGTCGCTACCGCGCGGCGCCGGCAACCGCGTCGGGCGCGGTGCTGTTGTCGACGGCCGCAAGCGCCATCACGCTGACGTTTCTCATCAATCATTTCAGGCCGTAGAAGTCAGGCGGCGGCGGCGACTTCGCGGGTCTTGCTCTCCGGCTTCAGGCGGAAAGCCTGTGGCCGGACGAAGAAGAAGGCGAGCGGCGTGTCCTTGACGATACGGTAGGCGAGAAGCGGCATGCCGACCGCCATCACGATGCAGGCGAGCGTCAGGAGATCGCCGTTCAGAACGCCGAGCTTGACGAGAAGGGTGCGCGTCGCCGCCATCGGCAGGAAGAAGGCGAGGAACACATAGAGCGAGCGCGAGCCGATATAGGTGAGGAGCCCGCCCCAGCCGCGCGCGACCAGCATGACGACCAGCATCAGCGTCGCCGATCCGCCGATGAAGCCGGTCAGCAGTTCCATGACGCGATAATCGACGGCGCCCGAGAAGACGATAAAGCCGACCGCGATGAGCAACGCGGCACTGGCGGCAAGCGCCTGGCGCATATGGGTTCGCGCCCATTCGGCCATCTGGAAGACATAAGGCGCGCCATAGACGCCGCAGACGAAGAAGATGAAGCGATGCGCGAATTCGTCCGGCATCGTCCATCCGGTATTGAGATTCGAGAAATAGAGCGCCAGCGCGAAGCCGATGACGATGGGCTTCCTCACGTCGCGCAAAAGACGCATCAGCACGAAGAAGACGCTGAGCGCATAGATGAACCAGAGGAGGCCGAAGGGCTCGAGCGGGATCAGCAGCAGGTCCTTGTAGGAGACGGCCCATTCGCTGTCATGCGGCAGCACGATCTTCAGGCCGATCTGGATGACCGACCAGAGCAGATAGAAATAGAGGAAGTGCAGCACCTTGCTGTCGATGAACTGGCGCGTGTCGCTTTTCAGCGCGCGCATGGCAAAGAGGCCGGCGACGAGGAAGAAGAGCGGCATCCGGAAGGGAATGGTGAATTCGCAGAGGAAGTTGAAGATGTAAGGCACCTGATGCAGCACCGCCGCGTCGTTATAGGTCGCGTGCTTCATCACCACGAGTGTCATTGTGAGACCCTTGGCGGCGTCGACCCAGTCGATACGTGGCTTACTCTGCGACATTAACCATACTCTCCGCACCCGCGCGTCTCCCGATGAGACGATGCGACGATTTCCTTCTTCACGGAGCAGGAAGCGGGCCAGAGGGTTGGGGGAGAGCTGACGGTGCGTCCTCATTTGCCCACCCCTCACCCTCCGCTCGCATTCGCTCGCTCCTCCCTCTCCCCTCCCGCCCGACCGTCGATGAAGATGGAAGTGCTTGGGCGGGAGGGGAGAGGGATGTGAAGGCTTGGCTTGGGGCGCTTGCCCCAAGCCTTAACCGGAGCAGGGTGAGGGGAGGGCGGATGAGAGCGAAGACACCTCAAATCCCGGCGAGCCGCCGCACATCGGCGGGCGTCAGACCCTCGGCCCGCAATTCGCGGAGCCCCATGTCCTTCGCGCTTTTGGAGAGCCGCCGTCCGGTCTCGTCGCGGACGAGCGGATGATGGCGATAGCGCGGCTCCGGCAGGTCGAGCAGCACCTGCAGCAGGCGGTGGACATAGGTCGCGGGAAAGAGGTCCTGGCCGCGCGTGACGCAGGTGATGCCCTGGATCGCGTCGTCGGTGGTGACGGCGAGATGATAGCTCGTCGGCACGTCCTTCCTCGCGATCACGACGTCACCGAAGACCATCGGATCGATGGGAAGGCGTCCATGCTCGCCGCGCGGGCCGCCTGCTTCTTCGAGAAAAGTGATCGGTCCGCCCGATTTTTCCTCGGCAAGGGCCAATGCCTTTTCCATGTCGAGGCGCCAGGCATAGGAGCGGCCTTCCCACATCAGGCGGTTGAGTTCGGCGACGGGCAAATCCTTGTAAAGACCCGGATAGACCGGCGCGCCGTCGGGATCGACCGGCCAGCGCGCATGGCCGACGCCGGAGGCTTCGATCGCGTCGTGGATTTCCTTGCGCGTCGCGAAGCAGGGATAGACGACGGCCATGTCCCGCAACTGCTTCAAGGCAGCTTCATAGTCGGCGAAGTGTTCCGACTGGCGGCGCACAGGGGGTTCCCAGTCGAGGCCGAGCCAGGCGAGGTCTTCATAGATGCCCTGCTCGTATTCGGATCGGCAGCGGCCGATGTCGATGTCCTCGATGCGGAGCAGGAAACGGCCGCCGAGCGATTTCGCGGTCTCATAGGCGAAAATCGCGGAATAGGCGTGGCCCAGATGCAGCCAGCCATTGGGGCTCGGCGCGAAGCGGATGGTTTCGCGCCCGTCCGCAGAGCGGACCACCTCGTGCCGGTCTGCTCTTTCGTCGAGCGCCATTGAAAGCTCCGTGCCTCGGCCTACACTCGGCCCTCCTTATAGACGAAGTGCGGGACGCGAACGAGGAGTTGAGAATGACGACATTGACCGGACCGTCGGTGCCCGCGGCGAGCGGCAGGACGGAACAACTCGTCATTCTCGCGCATGGTTATGGCGCCGACGGCAACGACCTCATCGGCCTCGCGCCTTACTGGCAGAGGCTTCTGCCGAACGCGGCCTTCGTCGCGCCCAATGCGCCGGAACGCTGCGACGTCGGTTTCGGCTATCAGTGGTTTCCGATCTCGCGGCTCGATCCCGCCGAAATCCTGCGGGGTATCCTCGCGGCCGCGCCCGTTTTCGACCGCTTCATCGACGAGGAGCTTGCGCGGCATGGGCTCGACGAGACGAAGCTCGCGCTGGTCGGTTTCAGCCAGGGCACGATGATGTCGCTGCATGTGGGTTTGCGGCGGCGCAAGGCGCCCGTCGCCATCGTCGGCTATTCGGGCGCGCTCGCGGGCGGCGACCGGCTGATGGATGAAATCACCTGTCGGCCGCCGGTTCTGCTCATTCACGGCGACATGGACGAGATGCTGCCCGTTTCGCGCATGCATGATGCCGCGGAAGCTCTGGGCGCGGCGGGAATTGCGGTCCAATGGCATGTTTCGCGCGGTCTCGGCCACGGCATCGACCCCGAAGGTCTCGACCTTGGTGGCCAGTTTCTGCGGGATGCTTTTGCCGGTTCGCTCACGCCGGCCGGCGCCTGAACTGTCCACAACAGGTCAAGTGGCTTCACAAAGCCGTTGCACTAGATATAGTAAGCTGAGTGACAATTCGGGACGCGGTCCCCGTTGGACCGATGCGATCCCCAGGAGGGCGACGTGCACGGTTCGTTTGCCAACCCGGATAGTTGTCCGGCCCTGGTGCTGAATGCGGATTACAGGCCGCTCAGCTATTACCCCCTCTCGCTCTGGTCGTGGCAGGACGCGATCAAGGCGGTCTTCATGGATCGCGTCAACATCGTCTCGAGCTACGAGACCTTCGTGCGCTCGCCGTCCTTCGAGATGCAATTGCCGAGCGTGGTCTCGCTCAAATCCTATGTGAAGCCCGCGCGGTTTCCCGCTTTCACCCGGTTCAATCTTTTTCTGCGCGACCGCTTCTCCTGCCAATATTGCGGACATCGCCACGACCTCACCTTCGATCATGTGATCCCGCGTTCGCGCGGCGGCCAGACGACGTGGGAAAATGTCGTGACGGCCTGCGCGCCCTGCAATCTCAAGAAGGGCGGGCACATGCCGGAACAGGCGAAGATGTTCCCGCTGCAGGCGCCCTTCCGGCCGAGCGTCACCGATCTGCACAAGAACGGAAGGCATTTCCCGCCGAACTATCTGCACGAGAGCTGGCAGGACTATCTCTACTGGGACAGCGAACTCGAGCCGTGAGGATCAGGCTTTTTCGGAGAGTTTGATCGCGATCCTGCAGCCGGCGCGGATGACGCCGGACAGCAGCGCATATCCGGGCGCTTCCTTCGCGCCCTTGTCGATCGCCTCGTCGCGGTGCTGCACTTCTTCCAGCCGGAAGCGTTCGATGGTTTCCCGGAGTTCGGCTTCATCCGTCCCCATCCGATCGAGCTTCTTCACCTGTTGCGCGTAATGTTCGTCGATGACGGTCTCGACCGCTTCGGTGCAGGCATGGGCCGCCTTCTCGCCCATCAGCGCCGTCGCGGCGCCGAGCGCGAAACCCGCCACATGCCAGATCGGCGCAAAGGCCGTGGGCCTCACGCCACGCTCATTGATGATGTCGTTGAAGCGCGCGAGATGGACTTCCTCTTCCTTCGCCATGCGGGTCAGGGCTTCGACCGTTTCCTGCTTTCCGGGCAGATATTTGAAGACGGCGAGCTGGCCCGAATAGATGCGCACTGCGCCATATTCGCCGGCATGGTCGACGCGCAGGATTTCCTCGATCGCGTCGGTCTTCGTCCGGCCGGGTTGGGCCGAGCGGGCCGCGGGTTTCGGCTTTCTATCGGGTTGTCTCGGCATCATTCATACCCGTGGGCTTCGCGCTCGAAGCGCAGAACGGGAAGCGCCGACAGCACGAAGAGCGCAAACGAGATCAGGAAATTGTAACCGGCGAGCGAAATGCCGAAGAGCGTCCAGGCGGCCTTGTCGCATTGCGGCGCGCGTGTGCCGCCCTGAAGCTGCGCCTGCAAATCCTCGAGCGAATTCGAGACGAAGCCGCTCGACGTGCAATCGGTCGGGCCGGGCCACCATTTATATTCGACGCCGGCGTGATAGCCGGAAAGCCCCGTGCCGATCGCGAAGGCGAGTGCGCAGAGGCCGAGCAGCACCACGGGCGCGATGCCGAGATTGGCCTCGCGCGACAGCACGCCCGCGATCAGCGCCGCACCGATCGCGAAGACGTAGGGGATGCGTTCGAGCAGGCAGAGATGGCAGGGCTGATAGCCGAGCGCATATTGAAAGAAATATGCCCCGCCCAGCGTCGCGACGCTGACGAGAAGAACGATCCAGGGGATGGCGAGCGGCGGTATCCGGTCCAGCATGGCCGCATTCAACCACGCCTCGCGCCCGAGGACGAGGGGCTTTCCGCCGCAGCGGTGCGGGGTCAACTCGCCTGCGGGACGACGACCGAACCCTTCATATTGCCGCTGGCGCCGTCGCCGAGCGCGTGTTCGATCATGCCGCGGGCGATCTCGCGCTCGCCCATGATGATGAGGTTGGCGCCATGCTGGCGCAGATAGTCGATTTCGGCGTCGGCATGTGCGCGGGCGATGATTTCGAGCGTCGGGTTTGCCTTGCGTGCCTGCTCGACGGCCTGTCCCGCCTCGAAGGCATTGGGGATGGCGACGAAGAGCCAGCGCGCGGCGGCAAGATTGGCGGCCGCGATGACGTTGGGCTTTGCCGCATTGCCCTCGATCACTTCGAAGCCCTGATGCCGAAGCTTGCCGGCAATGTCGTCCGTGTCCTCGATGACGAGAACCGGAATGCCGGCCTGCTGCAGCCGACGGCCGACAAGGCCGCCGACGCGGCCGAAGCCGATGACCACCGCGTGATCGCGAAGGCCGGTCGCCGGAATATGCTCCTCCAGTTCGTCCTCGACGCGGTCGGCAAGATCGGGACGGCCGAGCTTTTCGAACCAGGGTTTCATGCGGTCGAGAGCGAGGAAGAACAGCGGGTTGACGACGATCGAAAGGATCGCCCCGGCGAGGATGAGGTCGCGGGCCCGTTCCGGCAGCAGGCCGAGGCTGACGCCGAGCGTCGCCAGGATGAAGGAGAACTCACCGATCTGTGCGAGGCTCGCCGAAATCGTCAATGCCGTCGTCATCGGATGGCCGAAGGCGCGTACGATGAAGAAGGAGGCGACCGACTTGCCGATGACGATGATGGCGAGCGTCGCCAGAACCGGCAGCGGATTGCTGACGAGAATGCGCGGATCGAAGAGCATGCCGACCGAGACGAAGAAGAGGACGGCGAAAGCATCGCGCAGCGGCAGGGATTCCTCGGCGGCGCGCTGGCTCAATGGCGACTCGCTCAGGATCATGCCGGCGAAGAAGGCGCCGAGCGCGAAGGAGACGCCGAAGAGCATCGCCGCGCCATAGGCGACGCCGAGCGCGATGGCGAGTACGCCGAGGCGGAAGAGTTCGCGCGAGCCGGTATGCGCGATGTAATGCAGGATCCACGGGATGACGCGGCGGCCGACGATCAGCATCGTCGCGACGAAGGCGATGACCTTGCCGAGGGTGATGAGGACGGTCAGCGAAATCTCGTAGAGGTCGACGCCGCCGCCCGCGCCGTCTGCGGCATGAAGGAGGCCGGCGATGGCCGGCAGCAGGACGAGGGTCAGCACCATCGCGAGATCCTCGACGATCAGCCAGCCGATGGCGATGTGCCCGCGTTCCGTCTCGACGAGGCGGCGCTCCTGCAGTGCGCGCAGAAGCACGACCGTACTCGCGACCGAGAGCGCGAGACCGAAAACGAGGCCGGTGCCGACAGGCCAGCCGAGCGCCCATGCGAGCCCCATGCCGAGCAGCGTCGCGACCGCGATCTGGACGAGCGCGCCGGGAATGGCGATTGCCTTCACGGAGAGAAGGTCCTTCAGCGAGAAATGAAGGCCGACGCCGAACATCAGCAGGATGACGCCGATTTCGGCGAGTTGCGGGATGAGCGCCTGATCCGCGACATAGCCCGGCGTGAAGGGACCGGCGACGACGCCGGCCAGCAGGTAGCCGACCAGCGGAGAAATGCGCAGGCGGTTGGCGACGGCGCCGAAGATGAAGGCCAGCACCAGACCGCCGACGATAGTGGATATGAGGGTGGTGTGATGTTCCATGCGCCTCCCGGCGGTGACCGATGCTCCCGGTCTGGAGCATAAGGCCTATGGTGGCCGAAATGCGGCGGTCGAGGCGAGCAAAAATCTGAATCGTCATATGGCTGTGACCGGGCCGCCATTTCCCGTTGCTAGAAAATGGACAGGGGTCGAAATCCCGCCATCACGCGACCGGGGGGTCACAGTTGGACAATCAGACTATCGCCGCGAACGGCATCATGCCGGTTCGCGAACGGCGGATTTTGCGCGCGCGCCTGATCCGCGTGCAGTCCGTCACGTCGCTTCCGCTGGTCGTGCAGGCGGGATTGCCCGTCTTCATTTTCGCCATGCTGTCGATGGCCGCCATCGACCCGGCGCTCGCCATGCTGATGAAATCGCATGTGACCGGCGAGTTTGCGCGGATCATGCGCGCCATCTCGGATCTCGGTATCGGCACGGGCTATATCGCGGCCTCCGCGCTGGGGCTCGCCGGCGCATTTTTCTGCCGGCGCATGAAGCTCGCGCCCCGTCATGAGGCCGTGCTGGCGCGGCTGCAACGCTTCTGTCTGCTTTCGCTTGCCGGCTTTGCGGCCTCCGGTGCCGTCGTCAATCTCACGAAGCTACTGGCAGGGCGCCATCGCCCGCGCGATCTCTTCGGCCAGTCGGAATATGGCTTCGCACCGTTCAAATTCCTGCACGGTCTCGACAGCTTTCCGTCGGGCCATTCGCAGACGATCTTCGTCGTCGCGACGGTGTTCGCGCTTGCCATGCCGAAACGCTGGCGAAGCCTCGGCCTCGCGGCGTCGCTTGTCGCCGCGTCGCGCGTCGTCATGACCAACCACTATCTCAGCGACGTGGTGGTCGGCTCCTATGTCGGGATCGCTGCGGTGCTGTTGATCGCGCCTTTCATTCTCAAGGACGGCGATGCCCCGGCGCTTCGTTACTGACGGGCTGGATCAGACCACGTAGCGGGCGACGAGAAAGCCCGCGACGATCAGCGCGGCAAAGCCGCCGGCGACAAGGCCGAGATTCTCGTCGATGAAAAGCTTCAGCGGTTCGCCGTAACGGTTGAGAATGCCGGCGACGATGAAGAAGCGCGCGCCGCGCGTGATGATCGACAGGCCGACGAACCAGAAGAGATTGTAGCCGGCAAAACCCGAGGCGATGGTCACGATCTTGAACGGGATCGGCGTCAGTCCCTTGATGAGAATGATCCAGGCGCCCCATTTCGCGTAGAGCGCGCGGAACTCCTCGACCTTGTCGGTATAGCCGTAAAGGCTCATCAGCCAATGGCCCACGGTGTCATAGAGGAGATAACCGATCGCATAGCCGAGCAGGGCGCCGAGCACGGAGGCGATGGTGCAGACACTCGCATAGAACCAGGCGCGTTCGGGCCGCGCGACCGTCAGCGGCACCAGCATCACGTCCGGCGGCACGGGGAAGAAGGAGCTTTCGGCGAAGGACACGGCCGCCAGCGCCCAATGGGCGTTCTTGTGGGCGGAAAGCCGGATCGTCCAGTCGTAGAGGCCGCGGAGCATGTGATGTTCCCCTGTGGAGCACGAGGATGTAGCAGGCGGAGCCGCGGGGTGTCTACGACGGGGCCGGGGGCGGTAGAGAACCAGCGATGGCGGTCGGGGTCCGATTTCGTCCCCGGACGGCCACATTTTGTTTGATCGGTGCGGGCCGCCGACTATCATGCGCCCGCGCTTCGGGAGCCCCTGTGGCGGAATGGTAGACGCGGCAGACTCAAAATCTGTTGCCTTCACGGGCGTGCTGGTTCGAGTCCGGCCAGGGGCACCAATCGTTTCGATGGCTTGAGCCTCGGTGTAGCGCGCCACTTAGTTTGGCGGTGGTGTGCCACATAGTTGGGTTTCGCTGTCAAAGGAAAGCCTTCTCAATATCGAGCTGATGTGGGTCACGGCTCAAGAAGCACCACAGTCTCCATGCCTATCGCCCAGATCGACCTGGCCACACCGCCCGGCGCGGCAACTGGTCGAATATCCGCTCGAAGAAGGCGAACATGACTTCCTCGTCGGCGCAGACCGGCAGCTTGTCATCCAGATAGGCCGGCTGATCGCGCATCCGCCGCCAGGCCTTGTCGTCGGCCTCGATGGCCATCACTGCGTCGGCCAGCGCCTCGGCCGAGCCATAATTGGCGTAATCGAGGAAGGCGGCGCGGTTGAAATCGAGGCCGACCAGCGGATCGCCCCAATAGATCGGCACCGCGCCGGCCAGCAGGATTTCCGGCAGCTTCTCTGTGGTATAGCCGGGCGCCATCTCGTTTTCGAAGGCGACGCCGAAGCGCCGCTGGCGGACATAGGCCAGCTTGTCCGAGACACTGGCGCCGATCGCGGGTGCGTTATTCAACGACTCGCTTGGGCAATCGAGCGGGGCCCGGGAGGCCAGTTCGCGGCCGAACGTCTCGCGGAGCGGAACTTTGTTGCGGAAGATGAAAGCGCCGAAATGCTTGCCTTTTTCAGTGCGCGGCCGATTGGCCGAGAGAAGGTCGCGCGGTGACAGCCCATTGAAATGGAAGCGGTGCACCCAATTGGGAATGCGCATGTGATTGGGCGAGGCGATATCGCGACTGAAGGAAATGGCGAAGTCGCAGCGGGTCATGTCGGGAATGACATTCTCGCCGGTCAGGAACAGACTCGGCACCGAGGGGTCGGGCAGGGAATGGATGCGGTTGCCGGGAAACACCGAGAAGATCGCGAGGTCGGGACGTTCCTGGTCGGGGACCAGCGTATATTTGCGGGCGAGGAAGGGGAAGCGGGCGGCCAGGATCTCGGGGCGAAAGTTTTTCCAGAAATGATAGGTGGCGATCCGGATCTCGCGGTTTCCCATGAGGTCTCCTGCGGTTCAACGACGCGCCATCGCCCGCTCGAGCCACAGCCGCATTTCGACGTCTCACCATAGAGGGGGCGCCGGCGCTCGTCGACATAGGAGCTGAATCGCCGCCATTCGAGCGCCTGGTCAGGATTCTTCAGAAAAGCGGTCTTGGAGAAGGCGCAGCGCATGATCCCGTCGTTCGGTGATGATGCGCAACTGTTCGTCCGTCCGACGCCAGAGCTTGAGCCGTTCCTGGCCAGTCCAGCCCGGCGGCCGACGGCACGAGATCGTCGAGGGTGACGAGTTCCTCATGTTCCCAGTAGCCTTCGGGATTGTCCTGACAAGGCAATATGAACCGGTCTCCGGCGCAAAGGCCACGCCGCCCGAACCACCCCGCCAGCGCCGAGGTGCCGCTGCGATGCATGCCGATGATCACGAAGCCGGTGGATCCAGTTGCCTTGTCCTGATCGAGCGCGCCAGCCGTCGACGTTATCGAGTTCATCAGCTTGTCCGAGGCGATTGGCGTCGATCCGCACGATCTCTTGACGCGCCTGATGAAGGAAAACACAGCAAAATCCGAGGCCTGAGGTTTCGGCTACTCCCTATTGGATGAGCTTTTTCCAAAGCGCCTCGTGCGCCAGGGCACCATAATTTGGCCTGCAGCAGCATAATGGCGCTGCAAATGAAGTGAAAATCCGCCGCATCGCAATGCGGCGGGTTATTCTTTACGGAAGAGCCAAATGGGCGAGGACCATATCGCTTGCAGAGCTATCCGAACCCAGAGCCGCCGATGCCGCCTTACGACCCCACCACCCCGCTGATCTCGCTTCATATCCCCAAGACCGGCGGGACCAGCCTGCGCAAGGTGCTCGAATGCTGGTTCCCGGACGGCCGCCTGCTATTCCATTACCGGGATGGAGCCGCGCCCCCGCCGCGCCACAGCGATCGGGGACCGATCTGCATCCACGGCCATTTCAACGGGGCGCGTGGGATCGGCGCCTGGGACTATTATCCCGACGCCACCCAGCACATCATCTTCCTGCGCGATCCCTTCGAGCGTTTCCTGTCGCAATGGTTCTATCTCAACTGGCGCAAGCAAGGGGGTGGCTTCGAGCCCGATCTCGCCGACGACCCCAGTTTCGAGTTCTGGCTCCGCCGCCGGGCCGAGGAGCAGGCCGAGGGCCGCAATGGCTATTCCTTCGTCTGGCACATGCCGGTTCCGCCCGGCACCGCCGATTGGGATAGGGTTTTCGAGGAACGATTCCTGTTCGTCGGCATAATGGAGCGCTATCCCCAGTCGCTGGCCGGCCTCGCCGCCGCTCTCGGCAAGCCGCCCCTGACCCCGCCCCATGTCAACGCGCTGGAACGAGATCGCGATTTCGGCCAGTGGCGCAGTTTCTACGAGAAATCCTTCGCCGACGAATATGAACTCTACGCCAAGGCCCGCGCCTGGAACACCGCCCTTCTGGCGCTCGACCCGCAGACCGACAACTCCGGCCATGCGGATCATCGCCAGCCTGTCTAAGCGATGCGCCAATGCTGCGCTGTCATTGGGCCGGCGCCCTCAAATGGCATGGAGGCACTACCGTCATGGCTCGCTATCTGGTCGCCGTGTACCGTCCCGATAATTATGATCCGTCCCGCGAAGATGAGGCGACGGCGCACGCGATCGACGCGCTCAATGACGAGATGTCGCCGCCGGTATCCGCCCGGTCCATGGCGCCTATCACGGAGGATGGTGCTGGGAAAAAGTCGTACACCGACTAACCGAAGCCGGTCATCAGGCCTTCGCGCCAGACCTACCCGGTATGGGTGCAGACCGCACGCCACCTCGAGAAGTTGGCATTCCGATGACCGGCGATTTTATCGCCGAGCTAGCGCGGCGCCAGCCGGAAAAGGCCATCCTTGTCGGCGAACGTCCTGCTTGCGCCATCGCCGAGGCATGCCAGGCGACGGGACTGGGACGATCGAAACTTTACGAGCTGATCAGTGCCGCATCTTCGCCAATCGCGGAAAGAGACGTTCGGCGTTTTCGTGCGCCAGGGCGCGGGCGTCGCTTTCGCTCAGATCGAGTTGCCCGAGCAACGACAGGTTCCGCTCCACGGCGAATTCCGGCGTGAAGGGCCAGTCGCTGCCGAAGAGAATCTGGCTGATCGGGGCGATGCGCCGGAGTGCGGCGAAGGGAATGGCGTGGGTCGATAGCGCGACATCGTAATAGAGCCCTTCCAGCGTCTCGAAGACCTCCTGCTCGCTCGCCGGGCGTGGGTTGAGGAAGGGCAGGTTCGCGAAAGCGGCGATGCGGGCGATGAGGGCCGGCAATGCCGCGCCGCCATGCGGCACGATCACCTTGATGCCGGGATTGAGCTGCAGCGTCCGGGAATAGAGCAGGTCGACGATCGTGCGCGTGGTGTCGAGCGGGAATTCGAGTAGCGGCGCGGGCCGGCCGAGGGCGAGCTGCTCGAAGCACGCCGGACTGGTCGGGTGGATGAATAGCGTGGCCTCGCGCCGGTTCAGTTCGGCGAATATGGGCGCAAAGCGCGGCGACCCCAGATATTCGCCGTTGATGTTGCTTTCCAGTACGATGCCTTCGACGCCGAGATG
Source organism: uncultured Alphaproteobacteria bacterium (assembly GCA_903889655.1). Taxonomy (GTDB): domain Bacteria; phylum Pseudomonadota; class Alphaproteobacteria; order Parvibaculales; family Parvibaculaceae; genus Parvibaculum. The sequence continues at coordinate 16,423 of CAISYL010000079.1, forward strand.
TTCGAAGGCGAAGCGGATCTCGGCCAGCGCCGCCTCGACATCCGGCAAGGGAAGGCTTGCGAGAAATCCGAACCGCGCGGGGTGCATCCGGACGAGTTCCGCGCCTGCTTCATTCACATCGCGGCATAGCGCGGCTTTTTTGTCTTCGGCAAGAAAATGGGTGGATGGCGACGACAGCGAGACGATGGCGCTGGCGATCCCCTGCCGGTCCATCATTTCGAGCGCCGCTTCGGCGCTCCAGGCGGGAACCGGAAACCCGCCATCCAGCGTCGTCATGCCGGCTCTTGCGAGCGCCTCCGCATAGCAGGGCGGCAGGAAATGCGCATGGACGTCGATACGGCCCTTGCCGCAAGCGCAGTTTTCGTCATGGCCCATCATGCCCTCCCTCTTCGTTGTCGCGCCGGCATTACACCGTCATTGCCTTGTGGAAGACCGCAGGCAATCTCTCGAATCCCTGCAACACGTTGTTCCAGACGGGAACAGGCGTTCCGGTCTCGATGCGGCCGACCTGCCGGATCAGGCTTGCCAGCAGAATTTCCATCTCGAGCCGGGCGAGGTGCATGCCGACGCAGCTATGCGCGCCGTGACCCCAGCCGACATGGTCGCGTGGATTGCGGCGAATATCGAATTCGTCCGGTTGCGGATAATGCCGTTCGTCGCGGTTGGCCGAAGCAAAGAGGATCAGCGCCCGCGCACCTTTTGGAATGCATGCGTCGCCGATCTCGATATCGGTTGCGGCATAGCGGGTGAAGCTGCGGATCGGCGAGGCGAGACGCACGGATTCGTTGACGATGCCGGGAATGAGGTCGGGTTCGGCGCGGAGCGTGTCATAGGCGCCGGGCGTTGTCGCCAGCAGCCACAGCATATGGCCGGTCGCCAGGATGGTCGTATCGAGTGCGGGCGCCACATAGTCGATGACCATCGCGTTCGCTTCCGCCCGCGAGATGTCGCCGCGGTCGGCTGCATCGAACAGGCGCGCGGCCCATCCGCCGGGCATTACCGTCTCGCGGCCGAGCGTTCGCACATAGGTCTGAAGCTTCAGGAGATGGCGGAGCGAGAGAAGGCCGCGCAAATTGAGCGCACCGAGCGCGTTGAAGGTCGCCGCTGCCCAATGCAGCATCTGTCGCCGGCCTTCTTCGTTCAGACCCACCAGCTCCGCCACCACGGTCACCGGCAGATGCGCCGCGAAGCTCGTCATCGCGTCGAATTCATTTCCCGTCGCAAGGCCGTGGATCAGTCGATCGGCTTCCGTCTCGAGACGTGGCCTGAGTTCCTTGAGAGGCGCGGGCATCACCGGCTGGATCAGGATGCGGCGTCGGCGGGCGTGAACGTCGCCGTCGCTCGTCAAGGTGATGGGAGCCGTGCGGTTGTTGACGAGATCGTTGGCCGCGACGCCCTGGCCGCTGGTCAGCGCGCTATCCGCGCGCAATGCGGTCCGGACATCGTCGTATCTTCCAATGGCCCAGAGGCGACGGCGCGGCATCCAGACGGCCGGCCCCCGGTCGCGGATCTTGCGGTAAGCGGGGTAGGGATCGCGCAGCGCCGCGCGACCATAGAGATCCCCCCAGAATCTCGGCGTCATGGCTCCCCCTCCCGCACCCGGCGATAATTGACTGAACAGTCATATAATGTGGAGCAAGAGCGGAACAAGCGCCAAGTCACTGATATTATTTGACTTTTGGTCAGATTATGGACCCGGCGCCGCAGGCCCGGCGGATGTCAGCTTTCGAGCAAAAGCTGCATCAGCAGCAGGTCGAGCCAGCGGTCGAATTTGCGGCCGACCTCGGGCATGCGGCCGACTTCACGGAAGCCGAAGCGCGCGTGAAGACGGATCGAGGTTTCATTCCTCGCCTCGATAGCGGCGACGATGGCGTGAAGCTTCGCTTTCCGCGCCGTCTCGATCAAAGGCGGCATCAGCGCCGCGCCGATGCCCTTGCCGCGCTGATCCTCGCGGACGTAGATCGAATTTTCGACGGTGTGACGATATCCGTCATGGGGTCGGAAGGGACCATAGGTCGCGTAGCCGAGGATGTCGTTTCCCGCTGCCGCGACGATGACGGGAAAGCCGTCCGCGATGCGGGCCGCGTACCAGTCCTGCCGGTTGGCAAGGTCGACGACGGTCTCGTTCCAGATCGCCGTCGTCCTCCGCACAGCGTCGTTATAGATCGCGAGAATGCCGGCCAGGTCGTCGATGGTCGCCGGGCGGACGACAGGCATCATGATGCGTCAGCTTTTCTGCGGGCCGGGGCGACGATCCGCATGTTCGGCCAGGAGATGCGCGAACCATCTGCGGAACCTGATGATGCCGTCGTGGTCGAGCCCCGCCTCTTCCGCGAGATGACGGCCGATGATGGCGTCGCCGAAGGCGGCGTTCGCCGTCAGCATGGCCATGAACATCGTGTCTTCCTGATCTGGCGCCGGCTCGTCTTTTTCCTCGGCGTCCTTGATGCGGCGGCTGTGGAGGGCGGTCGCAATCTCCATCATCAAGGCGCGTGAATTCTCGGCCTCTACCTGGCGGCCGGTCAGCATCATCCAGGAGAGAAGGCGCGCCGTGCCGCGATCGCTCAAGGCTTCGAAGACGCTTTCGATGAGTTCGTCGGCCTCGAGCGGCTTGCCGTTCCGGTCCTGCAGCGCCGACAGCATCTTGTCGCGGAACTGGAGCGAGGTGCGGGCGATCAGCGAGCGCACAAGTCCTTCGCGGCTCTCGAAGTGATGGAGGATCGCCGGATGCGAGATGCCCACGTCCCGCGCGATGTCCTGAAGGCGGATGCCTTCGGGGCCTTGCGTCGCCAGCCGTTCCTCGGCAGCGTCCAGAATGATGCGCCGTGCTTCATCGGCGGAGCGGCGGATGCGCTTGGCCGGGTGCTTCGAAGGGGAGTCCGGACCCTCCGGCAGGTCGGCCGCCCTGAGTTCAGTTTTCTCTGCGGTACTCACCGTGAAAGATTCCTTCTGTCATATA
>CAISYL010000080.1 GCA_903889655.1 uncultured Alphaproteobacteria bacterium
AAATCGAAGCGGCGGGCGGCGCCTGCATCGCGCGTGGGCTCGACGCGCGCAAGGAAGACGACGTGGCGGCTTTCATGGCGGAAGCTGATGTGCATGCGCCGCTCGAGGTTGCGATCTTCAACGTCGGCGCCAATGTCAACTTTCCAATCCTCGACACGACGGAGCGCGTCTTCCGGAAAGTCTGGGAGATGGCGTGCTATTCGGGCTTCCTTGCCGGACGCGAGGCCGCGCGGCACATGCTTGCGCGCGGGCAGGGCTCCATCTTCTTCACCGGCGCGACGGCGAGCCTGCGCGGCGGCACCGGCTATGCGGCCTTTGCCTCGGCGAAATTCGGCTTGCGCGCGGTGGCGCAGAGCATGGCGCGAGAGCTGGGGCCGAAGAACATCCATGTCGCGCACCTCATCGTCGATGCGGGCGTCGACACCGCCTTCGTGCGCGACCGCATCAAGGCGGCGCGCGGCGACGAGGCGTTGCAGAATTTGCAACCCGATCAGTTGATGAGCCCGGCCTCGATCGCCGAGACCTACTGGATGCTGCACAACCAGACGCGCGACGCCTGGACGCATGAACTGGACATCCGTCCTTATGGGGAGACATGGTGATGGCGAGGGTGGAACATCATTTCGATTTCGGCAGTCCGAATTCCTACATGGCCTGGAAGGTCATTCCCGAGATCGAGGCGAGGACCGGCGTCACGTTCGAGAACGTGCCGGTGCTGCTCGGCGGCATTTTCAAGCTCACCGGCAATCAGCCGCCGATGATCGCCTTCGGCAACATCAGGAACAAACCGCAATACGACCAGATCGAGATGCAGCGCTTCATCAGGAAGCACGGTCTGACGAAGTTCAAATTCAATGCGCATTTCCCGGTCAACACGGTGCAGATCATGCGCGGCGCCGTGGCGGCCAAGATGGACGGCGTGTTGCCGAAATACATGGACATCGTTTTCCGCGCCATGTGGGAAGACTCGCTGAAGATGGACGATGCAGAGGTCGTCCGTGCGGCGCTCGATGCCGGCGGCCTCGATGGCGCTCGCATTCTGGCCCGCATTCAGGAGCAGGATGTGAAGGACAAGCTGCTCGCCGACACGACGGCCTCCGTCGAACGCGGCAGCTTCGGCGCGCCGACCTTTTATGTCGGCGACGAGATATTCTTCGGCAAGGACCGTCTCAGGGACGTCGAGGAAGAAATCGTCCGGACGAAGGGCTGAGGCTTCTTCGCCTCCCGAGGGGGCGAGCATTCTCAGCCGCGACACGCTGCCCGCACCCGGTGTAGACTGCCCATACGGGTGATGAGGGAGGTTGGGCATGTCCCTGACGGCGGATCGCGGCGCCAGCGCGCAGGATCTCTTTTACGAACGTGTGGCCGGAGATCATCTGGCGCCGCTCTGGCGGCATCCCGAGATGAACATGATGAAGGAGCCGCGTCCGCGCGCGCTTCCGCATCTCTGGCGCTTTGAGACCATCCGTTCGACCATGATGGAAGCAGGCCGCGTTGTGTCGGCGACGGAAGCCGAGCGCCGCGTGTTGCTGCTGGTCAATCCGGGGCTTGGCGGCGTGAAGGCGCCAGTCGGTACGCTAGCCGGCGGCGTGCAGATGGTGATGCCCGGCGAGGTTGCGCCGGCGCACCGGCATACGCCGACGGCGATCCGCTTCGTGCTGGAAAGCAAAGGCGGAGCCTTCACCGCCGTCGACGGCGAGCGCGCACGGATGGAAGAAGGCGACTTCATCGTCACGCCGTCCGGTCTCTGGCACGATCATTCGAATGATGGCGATCAGCCGATCCTCTGGCTCGACGGCGTCGATGTGCCGATGGCGCGTTTCTTCGATGCGGTCTTCGCCGACAATTATCCGCAAGCCCATCATCCGCTTCGCCGCGACGAGGGCGACGCGCTGGCGCGCTATGGCAATGGGCTTCTGCCGGTCGACTGGACGCCGAAGGGGCTTCACTCGCCGCTCTTCCGCTATCCCTATGAACGCTCCCGTGCGGCGCTGGCGCAGCTCGCGAAATCGGATGCGGCCGATCCTCACAACGGACACAAGCTCGCTTATGTAAATCCCGCCACGGGCGACCATGCCGTGCCGACCATGGCGGCGTTTCTGACGCTATTGCCCAGGGGTTTCCGCGGCGCGCCCTATCGTTCGACGGAAAGCTCGGTTTATGTCGTATCGGAAGGCCGGGGGAAATCCGTTGTCGGAGACACCGTCGTCGAATGGGGCCCGCGCGATATCTTTGCTGTGCCGAACTGGACATGGGTCCGCCACGAGCCGGAGAGCGAGGCCGTGCTCTTCAATTATTCCGACCGCGCCGCGCAGCAGAAGCTCGGCTTTTTCCGCGAGGAACGCGGCGCAATCTGAACATCGAAATCATCACAGGGAGGAAAACATGAAAGACCAGGAGATCGTCGCCATCCGCGAGTTTCTCGCCTCAATGCCCGAACCCGCCGACACGGCGGAGCTGCGCCAGACCTACGACAATCTCGGCACCATCTTTCCGACCGCCCCGGACGTGACGCTTGAGAGCGTCACCGCCAATGGCGTGCCGGCCGAATGGGCTTCGACGCCCGGCGCCGCGCGCGACCGCGTCATCATGTATGTGCATGGCGGCGGCTATGTCATCGGTTCGGTGAAGAGCCACCGCCACCTCGTGACCGAACTCGGCCGGGCAGCGGGGACGCGTACGCTGTCGGTCGATTACCGCCTCGCGCCGGAAGCGCCGTTTCCGGCGGCCGTCGACGACGCGCTTGCCGCCTATCGCTATCTGCTGGCGCAGGGTTTCGCGCCCGGCAATATCGCCATAGCGGGCGACAGCGCGGGCGGCGGACTGACTGTCGCGACGTTGCTCGCCATCCGCGACGCAGGGCTCGAACAGCCGGCCTGCGGCTTCTGCATCTCGCCATGGGTCGATCTCGAAGGTCTCGGCGACTCGATGACGGCGCTCGCTCATATCGATCCGATGGTACAGAAGGAAAGCCTGATGGACATGGCGGCGGCCTATCTCGGCGATGTGCATCCGCGCACGCCGCTTGCGGCACCGCTGCATGCGGAGTTCCGCGACCTCGCGCCACTGCTCATCCATGTCGGCGCGGCGGAAACGCTGCTCGACGATTCGATCCGGCTCGCCGGCAAGGCGGGTGCGGCCGATGTCGAGGTGACGCTTCAGGTCTGGCCGGAGATGATCCATGTCTGGCATTTCTTCCATCCGATGCTCGACGCGGCGCGTCGCGCGATTGCGGATGGTGGCGATTACATCGGCAAGGCGATGGACCGGAATGCGAAGCTGAAGGCGGTCGCCTAGAAGCTGGCGCCTGGGCTGACGCAGGGGCGGCGGGAAACATTCCGCCGCCTTTTGCATGAGCCTTGCGCCCCTGCGCTCCCCGTCGATTATGATGACCGCAAGCAGAAGAAACGGCCCAGCGGAGGAACAGGTGAAGGAACTCGACTTTTCGGGAAAGACGGTGCTCGTGGTCGGTGGATCGAGCGGCATCGGTAACGGCATCTCGCAAGCCTTCCGCGCGAAGGGCGCTACCGTGCATGTCTGGGGCACGCGACCTAAGGCGTCGGATTACTCGGCGGCGGAAGGCTCCGATCTCGCCGGACTTCACTACGATCACATGGACGTCGCCGATTTCGACGCGATCGAAGCCTACAAGGCGCCGTTCGACAGGCTCGACGTGCTGGTGCTCTGTCAAGGCACGGTGATCTATCAGCGCGGCGAATTCAGGATGGACGGTTTCCAGAAGGTGATGGACGTCAATCTCAACAGCCTGATGGCCTGCGCGATCAGGTTCCACGATCTGCTTGCGGTATCGAAAGGTTCGCTCATCACTGTGAGTTCGACCGCCGCCTTCCATTCGACCCGCGGCAACCCGGCTTACAACGCCTCGAAGACCGGCGCCGTGGGGCTCACGCGCACGCTGGCGGAAGCCTGGGCGAAGGACGGAATTCGCGTCAACGGCATCGCACCGGGCCTCGTCGATACCAAACTCACCAAGGTGACGACCGAAAATCCGGAGCGGCTTGCGGCATCCATCCAGGGCATTCCGATGCGCCGGCTCGGTACGCCGGAGGACATGGCCGGCGTCGCGCTGTTCCTTGCGTCGCCGCTTGCAGCCTACGTGCTCGGTCAGACGATCCCGGTCGATGGCGGTCTCATTCTCTGAACCTGGGCTTTGAACGCGACCTCTGAACGCAGCACGAACAGGAAGGGAAACGTCATGACGGAACTGAGCCGGTCGGTGAGGGGATTGACGGTGCTGGTCACTGGCGCCGCCAGCGGCATGGGCCGCGCGACGGCGGAAGTCTTCGCCGCCGAAGGGGCGAATGTCGCGGTGACGGATTACGACGGCGAGGGCGCGGAGGCCGTGGCCGCCGGCATCGTCGCCCAAGGCGGCAGGGCGAAAGCCTGGAAGCTCGACGTCGGCGACAAGGCGGAGATTGATGCGGTCGTCGCCGATGTCGCGCGACACTTCGGCGGGCTCGACGCCGTCGTCAACAATGCCGGCATCTCCGGCTTCACGCAGATCGACAATGAAGGTTATGACGAGCTCTGGGAGCGCATGATCCGCGTCTGTCTCACAGCGCATCAGCGCATCATCCGTGCCGCGCTGCCGCATCTGCGCAAATCGAAAAGTCCGCGCATCGTCAATATCGCCTCGACCGAGGCGCTGGGCGCGACGGCGCTCGATAGCGCCTATTCGGCGGCGAAGGCCGGCGTGACAGGTTTGACCCGGGCGCTTGCGGTCGAGCTCGGCAAGGAGGGCATCACCGTCAACTGCGTTTGTCCCGGTCCGATCCTCACCGGCATGACGAGAGGCATTCCCGACGAGCAGAGGGACATTTATGCCAAGCGTCGCACCGCGCTTCGCCGCTATGGATTGCCGGAGGAAGTGGCGCACATCACGCTGAGCCTCTGCATGCCGGCAGCGAGCTACATCACCGGCGTGACCATCCCCGTCGATGGCGGGCTGATGGCGCGGAATGCGTGAGAAACGGATTTAGATCCTCATCCTTCGAGACGCGGACCTTCGGTTCGCTCCTCGGGATGAGGTTTATTGGGTAAGGCGAACATGGCGCTAGAAAGCTGGACCGATCTCGTCGATCTCGACAGGCTCCGCGACTGGATGGATGGGCAGGGGCTCGAGCGCGGTCCTCTGGAGGATGTGACGCCGCTCGCGGGCGGGACGCAGAACATCCTGCTGAAGTTCGGGCGCGGCGGCCGCAGCTTCGTGCTGCGCCGCCCGCCGCACCGGCCGCATATGAATGGCAGCGAGACGATGCGCCGCGAGGCGCGCGTGCTCGGCGCGCTCAAAGGCAGCGACGTACCACATCCGGGATTGATCGCGGCTTGTCCCGATGAGGAGGTCCTCGGCGCCGCCTTCTACCTGATGGAGCCCGTCGACGGTTTCAACGCGACGGTCAAACTGCCGTCGCTTCATGCGGGCGATGCGAAGATCCGGCATCGCATGGGGCTCGCCATTGCCGATGGCGCGGCGGCGCTCGGCCGCGTCGATCATGTGGCGGCGGGGCTTTCCGACCTCGGCAAGGCCCAGAACTATCTCGAGCGCCAGGTGAAGCGCTGGCGCGCGCAACTCGAATCCTACCGCGAATATGAGGGCTGGCCGGGGCCCGGCGACATCCCGGGCATCGACAAGGTCGCCGACTGGCTCGACCGGAACAGGCCCGCCTCGTTCAAGCCCGGCATCATCCACGGCGACTATCACCTCGCCAATGTGATGTACCGGTTCGACGGACCGGAGCTCGCGGCGATCGTCGACTGGGAGCTCACCACCATCGGCGACCCCCTGATCGATCTCGGCTGGCTGATGGCGACCTGGCCGGACGCGGAGGGCCGGGGCACGGCGGGCTCCGTCGGCATCGAGCCATGGGACGGGTTCCCGACGGCCAGCGAACTCGTCGCGCGGTATGCCGATGGATCTACGCGCGATCTCTCCGCCATCGAATGGTATGCGGTACTCGCCTGCTACAAGCTCGGCATCATCCTCGAAGGAACGCATGCACGCGCCTTCGCCGGCAAGGCGCCGAAGGAAACCGGCGACATGCTGCACGCCTCGACCGTCGGCCTCTTCAATCGGGCACTCGGCTGGATCGGCGGATAGCGGCGCCTATCGCAGCTGCGAAAGACGGGCGGGGATAAGTATTTCGTCTCTACCCGACTTATCCCCGCCATTATTTTCGCGCTTATATTGTCAGAGCCCGGCCGATGCGCTCGCGCGTCTGTCATGGTGCTGTGCGCGTGTTATGGTTTGATCGTTCAATCAGGATTCTTGCGAAGGCTTCTCCATCATGCGCGCGCTTACTCGCTTCTGCCTGGCGGCCCTCTCCACCCTCGCTTTTTTCCTCATTTTCCCCGGCGGACCGGTGGCCGCCGAAGGAACTCTTGCGGTCGCGCGCATCACGCCGTCGGGCGAGGATGTTCCGGCCGAACGCCAGATCGTCATCGAGTTCGACCGGCCGGTGGTGCCGCTCGGGCGCATGGAGCGGACGGCCGCTGAAATTCCGGTCGAGATCGCGCCGAAGCTCAACTGCGAATGGCGTTGGCTCAGTGAAAGCGCGCTGGCGTGCCAGTTGAAGGAAGCCGACGCGCTGAAGGCATCGACGCGTTATTCGGTCATCGTCAATCCCGGCCTGAAGGCAGTTGACGGCACCACGCTGGCGACGCCTTTTCGTCACGAATTCATCACCACCCGCGTCGCGCTCGACCGGGCCGAATTCTCCGAATGGTCGGGACCGGCCGAGCCGGCACTGCTCGTCACCTTCAATCAGCCCGTCCGGCGGGATTCCGTCGTCAATCATCTGGCTTTCGTCTGGAAAGCCGATAAAGCAGGCGCGGACAAGGGGGCCGGCGAGCTTGCCGTTCGGGCCGCAGCGGGCCCCGACTGGAGCAAGGCACCGGACGATGCGCTGGTGAAAGTCGAGCGCGAGCCGGGCTTTCGCGGCTTCTTCATGCGGCTGCTCGCCTATTTCCCGTGGTTTCGTCCGGACTCCGTTCCGGCGACAGAGGAATGGGCCCGCCGGACATGGCTCGTGACGGCGGCGAAACCTTTGCCGCTCGACACGGAAGCCGAACTCGTCATGAAACCGGGGCTCATTTCCGGCGCAGGGCCCGAGCGCAGCGTCATCGATCAGTCGGTGCAGAAATTCGCGACTTTCGGCGATTTCCGTTTCGCGGGACTGCGTTGCGCCGCGAATGACGGGAACGAGATTACCATCCGGCCCGGCGATGCGGAAAAGCCCAAGGCCGATTGCGGGCCCTGGAACGTCGTTCGACTGCTTTTCACCGCACCGGTGAAGATGAAGGAAATCCGCGATCACGTTGCGTTGTCGCCGGAGCTCGGCAAGGCGAGCCCGGATGACGATCCCTGGGCCAGCACCGACCCAGAGCAGACGGAAGGCTATTACGCGTGGAAAGGCCGGCAGAAGGGCGACGAATATTCGGCGCGGTTCCCGATCTATCTGCGCTCGGATCGCGACTATGAAGCGACGCTGAAGAAAGACGACAAGGGACAGATCGTCGATCTCTTCGGGCGCAAGCTCGAGGGCGCGCTCGATATTCGCTGGCACATGGACAACCGGCCGCCGAATTTCGAAATTCCGAACAATATCGCGGTGCTTGAAAAGAACGTCGACAGTGAGGTGCCGCTCTATGTCAACAATCTGACGAGCCGCGATTTCCATTTCTCGCGCATGACGTCGCATGGCGTCGATATCGATCTCTCCGTGCGTCAGGCGCTCGATCCGATCCGCAACATTCAATATGCGGTGCCGTTCGGCGTGCGTGGATTGCTGGACGGCAAATCCGGCGCGGTGCTCGGCTGGATGACGACGACGCCCGACCTGCCGGAGAAGAAGTCCGGCTTTCTCTTTGCGCAGGTGACGCCTTTCGGCTTGCATGTGAAGGTCGCGCATTACAATACGCTGGTCTGGGTTTCCGATCTCGCGACGGCGGAGCCTGTCGCGGGTGTGAAGGTCGAGCGCTATCGCGATCCGGTGCTCGGGACGGCGCTTTGCAACAGCGAGGCGCCGGGCGACTGGACGCGGCCGGACGAGGTCGAAGCGAGCGCGACGACGGACGAAAACGGCCTTGCGGTCCTGCCGGGTATCGCGCCGCAGGCTGGCGTTTATGAATCCGCCTGCGACAAGGCCCTGACCATCCGCGCGACCAAGGGCGACGATCTGGCGCTGATGCCGCTCAATTATCAGTTCGAGGCGGATACCTATCGCGCCTCCGGCGAACAAATCTGGCCGCAGGAACAGAGCGAGCAGGAGCATATGCGCGTCTGGGGTACGACGGCGCAGGGCGTCTACCGTGCGGGCGATACGATCCAGTACAAGATCTATGTGCGCGGGCAGTCGAACGAAGGGCTGACCGCCGCGCCGCCTTCCGACTATCGGCTCCAGCTCGTCGATCCGATGGGCAAGCTCGTCGCCGACATCAAGAAGGTCGCGCTCAACGAATTCGGCGCAACGGACGGCTCCGTCACCGTGCCGAAGACCGGCGCGGTCGGCTGGTACAAGTTCCGGCTGCTGCAGAAGTTGCGCGGCGACGCGGGTGAGCCGCAGAAAGACGATGAGAGCGCCGAAGCCGAAGGCGCGCTCGGCAGCGGCTGGTATGCCTGGATGCCGGTGCAGGTGCTGGTCAGCGATTTCACGCCGGCTTCATTCCGCGTGACGGCCAATGTGGACGGCAAGGTTTTCGGACCGTCGAAACCGGTCGAGGTCGAGGGCAAGGCGGAGCTTCACTCCGGCGGGCCCTACACCAATGCGACGGCGCGGATCACGGCGAGTTTCACACCGATGCCGATGTCGTCCGATCATCCCACGGCGGCGGGGTTCGATTTCTCGCGCAGCGATCTCGAGACCTCGCGCTATGAGAAGATGCTGGCGCAGATGCAGCAGCCGCTCGATGCGCAGGGCATCGCCAAGGTCAGTGTCGCCATTCCCGATCAGGGCAACGACACCTATGGCAGCCTCACCTTCGAGGTCGCGGTGATGGATGACCGGGGCAAGAATGTCGCGAATTCCGTCGAGGCAACCTATGCGGCGACGGATCGATTCGTCGGCCTCAAGGCCAAGGAATGGATCTATCAAGCCGGGAAGTCTGCGGGCTACAGCTACATCGTCGTCGATCCGTCGGGGACGCCGGTGAAGGATGCCAAGGTCGATCTCAAGATCGAGATGAAGAGGGTGACAGCGGCGCGCGTGAAGTCAGCGGGCAACACCTATCAGACCGTCTACAATACGAGCTGGGAGAAGGCCGGTGCCTGCGAAGGTACGCCCGAGGCGCAGCCGGCCGATTGCAACTTCGTGCCGAAGGAAGCGGGCGAGTATCGCATCACGGCGACGGTGAAGGGGACGAACGGAAAGGCGCAGATCGCGAGCAGCGATTTCTGGGTGACGGGCCGCGACGTGGTGTTGTGGGAAGGTGAGCCGGACACGGCCTTGCAGATGTTTCCGGAAAAAGCCTCCTACATGGTCGGCGAGACGGCGCGCTATCTGATCAAGAACCCCTACCCGAATGCGAAGGCGCTCATCACCATTGAGCGCTATGGCGTGCTCGATCATTTCGTCCAGACTTTCACCAGTTCGACGCCCATCGTCGAATTCCCGGTGAAGCCGAGTTACGCGCCGGGCTTTTATGTTTCCGTCGTGCTGCTCAGTCCGCGTGTCGACAAGCCGCTCGAAGCGGGCCAGGTCGATCTCGGCAAGCCATCCTTCCGGATGGGCTATAACTCCGTACCGGTGACGGACCCCTATAACGAGCTCGCCATCAAGGCGACGGCGGAGCGCGGCGAATACCGACCGGGCGAGACGGTGAAGGTTGCCCTGCATGCGGAGCCTCGCCATGAGGGCAAGGCGGAGCCGATCGAACTCGCGGTCGCGGTTCTGGATCAGGCGGTCTTCGATCTCATTACCGGCGGCAAGGCCTATTTCGATCCGTATAAGGGCTTTTACAAGCTCGATAACCTCGATGTGCGCAACTACAACCTGCTGCTGAAGCTCGTCGGGCGGCAGAAGTTCGAGAAGAAGGGCGCCAATCCCGGGGGCGATGGCGGTGCCGATTTCAAGTTCCGCGACGATTCCCGATATGTCGCCTACTGGAACCCGAGCCTGCTCACGGATGCCGGCGGCAATGCGAGTTTCAACTTCGAGGCGCCGGACAATCTGACGGGCTGGCGCATTCTCGCCATCGGGACGACGCCGACCGACAAGGCTGGGCTCGGCGAGGGCGACTTCAAGGTCAACCGGCCGACCGAGATCAGGCCCGTGATGCCGAACCAGGTGACGGAAGGCGACAGCTTCAACGCCGGGTTCAGCGTGATGAACCGCACCGACAAGAAGCGGCATATCAAGGTCGATATCGAGGCGGCCGGCACGCTCGACGCAAAGATGGCGGGCACGCTGAGCAGGGAGGTCGATCTCGATCCCTATGCACGGACGACGATCTTCATGCCGCTGGTTGCCGGGCGTGTGGCGACGGTGCCGGGCGTCCTGCAGGGCGAGATCGCCTTCAAGGTCGTGGCGGGGGATGCCACGGACAAGGACGGTTATCTGACGAAGCTGCCGATCAACAAGCGCGTCGATCTGGTGACCGCCGCGATCTACGGGTCGACGGATCAGGGCGACGTTACAACGCCGGTCGCTTTTCCGAAGGATATCAGGCCGGATGCGGGGCAGCTCGATGTCGTGCTGAGCCCGACCGTGGTCACGGATGTGGCGGGGGCCTTCCGCTTCATCGCCGATTACCCGTTCCTCTGCTGGGAGCAGAGGATCACCAAGGGCGTGATGGCCGCGAACTTCTCGGCGCTCGGGAAATATCTGCCGGCCGATCTCACCTGGGCAGGCGCGGCGGATACGTTGAAGGCGATGCTTTCAAGCGCCGCCGATTTCCAGGCGCCGAATGGCGGCATGGCCTATTGGGTGGCGACGAATGAAAGGGTCGATCCCTATCTGTCGGCCTATACGGCGCTTGCCTTCGGATGGCTGCAGCATCGCGGCGTCTCGACGCCCGATGTCGTGGAGACCAAGCTCGTCTCCTATCTGCAGGATTTCCTGCGCAAGGACGAAGCGCCGGACTACTACTCCGCCGACATGACGGCCTCGGCGCGGGCGGTTGCGCTCAACGCGCTGTCGCAGCGCGGGCGGGTCACGCTGCGCGATCTCGAACGGCTCAGGCCGCGTTACAAGACGATGGGGCTTTTCGGCGATGCGATGCTGTTGCAAGCGGCGGCGACGCTGAAGGACACGAGCGGCGACAAGCTGGCGGACGAGCTTGCCGATATCATCATGGCGCATTCGAACCAGACGTCAGGCAAGTTTCTATTCAGCGAAGAACAGGGCGAGGGGTTCTCGCGGATGCTGGCGACGCCGCTCCGCGACAATTGCGCGATCCTGTCGAGCCTCGTCGCCTATGGACGCAACCCGGCACAGAAGGCGCGCATGGAGCAGGTGACGTTCAAGCTGGTGCGCGCGATTTCCCAGACCCAGCGGGCGGCTGGCTACTGGAGCAACACGCAGGAGAACATGTTCTGCACGGCGGCGCTGATCGACTATGCGGCCGTTTATGAAAATGTTGCGCCGGATCTCCATCTGACGGCGACATTCGGCAGCGAGACGCTCGGCACCGCCGACCTGAAAGGCGTTCAGGCAAAGCCGGCGACGCTGACGCGGCCGATCGGGCCGCAAGATCCCGGCACGACGGGAACGGTCTCGATCAAACGCGAGGGCGCGGGCCGCTTCTATTATGCAACACGGCTCTCTTATGCACCGACCGATGCGGCAGCGCCGGCAGTCAACAGCGGCATCGAGGTCCGGCGCGAATACAGCGTCGAGCGGGACGGGAAATGGGTCTTGCTCGGCGATAAGGCGGAGGTGACGCGTGGCGAACTCGTGCGCGTCGATCTGTTCCTTTCGCTGCCCTCGGCGCGGAATTTCGTCGTCGTCAACGATCCGGTGCCGGGCGGTCTCGAACCGGTCAATCGCGATCTAGCGACTTCGTCGGCGAGCGATGCGGGCAAGGCCGATTTTACGCCGCCGGAGGGAAGCTGGTGGACCCACGCCAAGGCATGGATGGAATATGAGGCCAATTTCTGGAGCTTCTATCACCGCGAGTTGCGCTTCGACAGCGCGCGCTTCTATTCGGACTATCTCGATGCCGGCGACTATCACCTGGCCTATATGGCGCAGGCGATCGCGACCGGCGAGTTCCAGCGGCGCGCGACCAAGGCCGAGGAAATGTACGATCCGGACGTCTTCGGGCTTGGCACCTCAGGGAGCCTGACGGTCAAGGAGAAGCCCTGACATGGAATGGCTTGGCTGGAGCTGGCGCCATCGCGACCGGACGCCGATGCGTCCGAACGAATGGAGCTGGACGCGCTGGGCGGGGCTCGGCGCCACGGCCTTCCTGCTCTGGCTGGGCGTTGCGACCTTGGCCGGCGTTGCGGCGGATACGGCGCTCGATCTCAAGCCACGCGCGGCACGCCATATCCTGCTCGACCGCCAGGGACATCCGTTGGCGGAGGAGGCGGGCGAGTGGAACGTGCAGAACCAGGTGCCGCTTTATCGCATGCCGCAAAGGTTGAAGGACGCCGTGCTGCTGGCCGAAGACCGGCGTTTCTTTTCCCATCGCGGCGTCGACTGGACGGCGCGGCTTCATGCGATCTGGCAGGACGTGCGGGCCGGACGCAACGTGCGCGGTGCGAGCACCATTACCGAGCAGGTCGTGCGCATGCTGGTGCCGCGGCCCCGGTCGCTTTGGTCGAAATGGCTGGAAGGCTTCGATGCGGGGCGGCTCGAGGCGCGCGCCACGAAGTCGGACATTCTCGAATTCTACCTGAACCAGGTGCCTTACGCGTCGAACCAAAGGGGCGTCGCCAATGCGGCGCGGTTCTATTTCGACCGCGATCTCGACACGCTGGATACGCGCGAGATGATCGCGCTGGCGATCCTGCCGCGCGCGCCATCGGGGCTCGATCCCTATCGCGGCGGCGCGAAGGTGCTCGACAGGCGCAGCATCAGGCTCGCCACCGCGATGCGGCATGCCGGCGTGTTGCCGGCAGCGGAATGGCAGAGCGTCGTCGAGGCGCCGCTCGAGCTGCAGGCACCGCCGCGCCGATCGGCTATCGGGCATTTCCGCAATTACGTCGAGCGCCAGCTTGCCGCGCGGACCGGAAACACGCCGCAGCGCGTGACGACGACGCTCGACAGCGGGCTTGTCGATTTTGCGCAAGGCCTGCTCGATGAGCGGCTTGCGAACCTTTCGGGACGACGGGTGCGCAACGGCGCGCTTCTCGTGGTGGATCGGCGCAGCGGCGAAATCCGCGCCTGGGTGGTTGCCGGTGCGGAGGCGGATGCAACGACGCCGGGCCGCTTTCTCGATGCGGTGCTGATCCCACGCCAGCCGGGATCGGCGCTGAAGCCGTTCCTTTATGCGGCTGCCTTCGATGCGGGCTGGTCGCCGGCCGAGCGGATCGAGGACGCGCCCTATGCGGAAGCCGTGGGAACGGGGCTTCACCGCTTCAACAATTACAGCCGGCAATTCTATGGCGAGGTGAGCGCGCGGCAGGCGCTGGGCAATTCGCTCAATATTCCGGCGCTTCATGCGGTGAGTTTCGTCGGGCCCGACCGCTATCTCGATGCGCTGCACCGGCTCGGTTTTTCGAGCCTGAAGAAGAGCGCGGGCTTTTACGGCGACGGGCTTGCGCTGGGCAATGGCGAGGTGTCGCTTCTCGAACTGGTGCGGGGGTACACGGCGCTGGCCAATGGCGGCGTCACCGTGCCGCTTCGCGCAATTGTCGATCCGAATGCACATGCGGCGCCGGGCGAGCGGGTCTTCAGCCGCGATGCGGCGCTTCTTGTCGGCAACGTGCTCTCCGATCCCTGGGCGCGGGCGATGGAGTTCGGGCGTTATTCCACGCTCAACCTGCCGGTGCAGACGGCCGTGAAGACGGGGACCTCGACCGACTACCGCGATGCCTGGGCGGTCGGCTTCGACAGTCGTTACGTCGTCGGCATCTGGATGGGCAATCTCGACCAGACGCCGACCGACGGCATCACCGGCTCGACGGGACCGGCGTTGGTGCTGCGCGGCGTCTTTGCCTATCTCAATCGCGACCAGAACACGAAGAGCCTTCCGCTGCCCTCCGATCTGCCGCTTGCCGACAGTTGTACGCATGGCGAGAGCGGCTGCGAGCAGATTTACGATTACAGGACGAACGCCGTGCTGCATGCGCCGGCAGAGGCATGGCAGGTGGCGGGACCGTCCATCCTGACGCCGACGCCCAATCTGCGACTTGCCTACGACCCGAGGCTGCCGGCGGAACGGCAGATGTTCCGCTTTGCGCTGGGCGGCGTCGAGCCGCAGGCGAAAGTGACATGGGTTCTGAACGGCGCACCGATCGCGACGACGCGGGGGCCGGAGTTCATGTGGCGCGTGACGCGAGGTGTCTATGCGGTCGAGGCGCGCGTCGAAGACGAAGACGGGGCCCGGGTGCTTGGACCCGTGGCATTTTCGGTCCGCTAGGATGCGAAGATGTGCGCCGCGATCGACGCCGGCTTCATCTCGATGCTGAAGCCGGGGCGCTGCGGCGGCATATAGCGCCCTTCGCGCAGGATGCAGGGATCGACGAAGTGCTCGTGCAGGTGGTCGACATATTCCGCCACGCGGCCTTCCATGCTGCCGGAGATGACGAGATAGTCGATCATCGAAAGGTGCTGCACGTATTCGCAGAGACCGACGCCGCCCGCGTGAGGGCAGACCGGCTTTCCGAATTTCGCGGCCATCAGCATGATCGCCAGGTTCTCGTTCAGGCCGCCGACGCGGGCCGCGTCAATCTGCACGATGTCGAGGGCGTTGCCTTGCATGAATTGCTTGAACATCACACGGTTCTGGCACATCTCGCCGGTTGCCACCTTGATGGGGGCGATGGCGGCGCGGATCTGCGCGTGGCCGAGAATGTCATCGGGCGACGTCGGCTCCTCGATGAACCAGGGCGAGAATTCGGCGAGATGTTTCATCCACTCGATCGCCTCGCCGACCTCCCAGACCTGATTGGCATCGACCATCAGCTTGCAGTCGGGGCCGATCTCCTCGCGCATGATGCGGCAGCGGCGGATGTCGTCGGCGAGATCGCGGCCGACCTTGATCTTCAGATGGGTCCAGCCCTCGGCGCGCGCCTCGCGGCAGAGGCGGCGGATCTTGTCGTCGTCATAGCCGAGCCAGCCGGCGGATGTCGTATAGGCCGGATAGCCGCGCGCCTCTAGCAGCGCCCGGCGCTCGTCCTTGCCTTCGCTCGCGCGCGAGAGGAGATCGAGCGCTTCGGTACGCGTGATCGCGTTGGTGATGTAGCGGAAGTCGATGGTGCGGACTAGATCTTCCGGCGTCATGTCCGCGATCAGGCGCCAGACGGGTTTTTCCTCCGCCTTCGCCCAGAGGTCCCAGACGGCATTGACGACGGCGCCGGTCGCAAGGTGCATGACGCCCTTGTCGGGCCCGAGCCAGCGGAGCTGCGAGTCGCCGGTGACGTAACGCCAGAAGGCGCCCATATCCGATGCGATGTCGGCGAGATTCATGCCGACCAGGCGCGGCATCAGCGCGTCGATTGCTGCGACGCACAACTCGTTGCCGCGGCCGATGGTGAAGGTGAGTCCGTGGCCGGAAAGGCCGGGAACCGATGTCTCCAGCACCACATAAGCGGCCGAATAGTCCGGATCCGGGTTCATGGCATCCGAGCCGTGAAGCCCCGTTGACGTCGGGAAACGGACGTCATGCGACCGCCATCCGGTGATTTTCATCCGCCTTGTGTTTTTCACTTTATCCGCCGTCGGCATTCCTGCTAGGTTTCATAGAGAAACCAAGAAGACATATATAAAACGGTTTCGTCAACGTCTCTTCGGGAGGGCGGCGTGGCACAGAAAAAAGTCCGTAAACAGACCGCATCCGCGCGCAAGGTCGTCGAAGTGCGGCGCTACACTGCGCCGGCGCTCGAGAAGGGACTCGATATTCTCGAATTTCTCGCCGAGCATCACGATGGCTGCACGCTTGCGGAAGTCGCTTCCGGGATAGGCCGCACCAAGGGCGAGATATTCCGCATGCTGGCGGTTCTCGAAACGAGACGCTATGTGGAACGCGAGCGAGAGCTGGATCGATACCGCGTGACCGACAAGCTGTTCCGGCTCGGTCTCCGGCAACCACGCTATCGCGCGCTGGTGCAGGTGACGGCGCCCTTCATGGAGGGCTTCTCGGAAGCGACGCGCTATCCCTGCCATCTCGCCATCGCGACCGGGAGCCAGATCGCGGTGATCGCGCGCGCCGAGGGATCGGACCTCGTCGGCGTCTCGGTGCGGGTCGGCTACCGGCAGCCGCTGATCGATACGGGTTCCGGCATGTGCCTGCTTGCCTTCATGTCGGAGCATGGGCGCAAGCGCGCTCTCGATATGCTTCGTGAAGAGAAGAGGAGAATCCAGCCGGCGAAGTTCGAAGCCGACATGAAGAAGATCAGGAAAGACGGCGGTTTGATCGAGCAGAGCCGGATCATGGAAGGCGTGTGGGATATTTCCTGCCCCATCATGGTCGCGGGCGAGGCGATTGCGGCGCTGACTGTGCCCTACGTGCGGCTCAAGACAAATGCGATCAGCCGCGAAGCGGTGGCGCGCAGTCTGTCGGAAACGGCGGGGCGGATTTCCGTCGCCCTGCGCGATGCGGCCTGAGTGGAGCGGCGGTATGTCCTTGCGCATGCGTCGGCTCGGCCGCACCTCACTTTCCGTTTCCGAAATTGGCTTCGGGGCCGCTCCGATCGGAAATCTGTTTGCAAAGATGAGCGACGCCGAGGCAGAGGCGACGTTGCAGGCAGCATGGGACGCTGGCCTGCGCTATTTCGACACCGCGCCGCTTTATGGCTTTGGCCTCAGCGAGGAACGGCTGGGACGCTTTCTGCGGACCAAACCGCGGAAGGATTTTGTCGTTTCCAGCAAGGTTGGTCGCATTTTGAAGCCCAATACGGGCTGGCACGAGCAGCGCGAATTTTTCATCGAAGCGGGACTCTTCGAGCCGGTCTTCGACTATTCCTATGACGGTATCATGCGGTCGTTCGAAGATAGTCTGGAACGGCTGGGCCTCGACCGGATCGACATTCTTTTGATGCACGACGTCGGCGCCGCGACGCATGGCGCGGCGCATCGCGAGACGATGCGCATAGCGATGGAGGGCGGCTATCGGGCTATGGATGCGTTGCGGCGCGAAGAGCAGGTGCAGGCGATCGGCATCGGCGCCAATGAGTGGCAGGTGTGCGCAGAAGCGATGGAACGCGGAAGCTGGGACATGTTCCTGCTCGCGGGCCGTTATACGCTTCTCGAACAGGAACCGCTTCAGAGTTTCTTCCCGCTCTGCGAAAAGGCGGGTGCCGGCATCGTGATCGGCGGTCCGTTCAATTCGGGGATACTCGCGACGGGAGCCGTCGACGGCGCGCATTTCGACTACGGGGCCGCCCCTGAAGACGTGCTGGCACGGGTGAGGCGGATCGACGCTGTTTGCCGCGCGCATGGCGTTCCGTTACCGGCGGCTGCGCTGCAATTCCCATTGGCACATCCACTGGTCGCGTCGGTCATTCCGGGCGTCGCCGGCCGCGCTCAACTCGACAGCGCGCTGGATTATGCACGGCGGAGCATTCCATCCGCGCTCTGGTCCGATCTCAAGCGCGAGGGGCTGCTGCCCGCGAATGCGCCTCTGCCGGAGGGGCGCTCATGAGGATCGATGCGCATCAGCATTTCTGGCGGTTGTCGAAAGGCTTTTATGGCTGGCTGACGCCGGAGCTCGAGGCGATATATGCCGACTTCGAACCGGCGCAAATGAAACCATTGCTCGCCGCCGCAGGTATCGACGGGACTGTGGCCGTTCAGGCGGCGCCGGATATGCGCGAGACGGAATTTCTGCTGTGCCTTGCCGAGAAAAATCCCTTCATCCGGGGTGTGGTCGGCTGGATCGACATGGAGACGAAGGAGGGCATCGCGGCGTTGAAGCGCTTTGGGCGGAATCCTCTCTTCAAGGGTATCCGGCCCATGATCCAGGACATCATGCCGGTCACCTGGATGCTGGGAGCAAAGCTCGATCCGGCTTACCGGACGCTCATCGATCTGGGATTGAGCTTCGATGCGCTGGTGAAGCCGCTGCATCTCGACGTGCTCGCGATGCTGCTCGACCGGTATCCGGATCTCTCCGTCATCATCGACCATGGCGGCAAGGCGGCAATCCGGGAGGGGCTCGGCGGTGCAGGCGGCTTCGACGAATGGGCGCCGAAGATCGACAGGCTGGCGCGGTTTCCGAATGTCGCCTGCAAGCTTTCGGGCCTCCTTACGGAGGCGAGGCCCGGTGCAACGCTGGACGATCTCGCGCCCTATCTCGATCATCTCCACGATGCCTTCGGTGCCTCGCGGCTGATGTGGGGGAGCGACTGGCCGGTGTTGCTGCTTGAGAGCGATTACGCGCGCTGGGATGCGATGTTCGCCGAATGGCTTTCCGGAAAGCCGGACGCGGCGCGCGACGATATCATGGGCGGCACGGCGACGCGCCTCTATCGGCTTCAATAGACGGAACGATCATGGCGCTTATCGAGCAAATAGAAATACTGATGGTGCCGCTCGCGCCGAAGACGCTGCGAACCGACGCGATCCAGAGCTTCGTCTGTCAGGAGACGATCATCGCGCGCATCTGGGACGCGGATGGCGCGGTCGGGACCGGATATTCCTACACGATCGGCACCGGCGGCTCCTCGATTTTGCGGCTTCTCGCGGATCATCTGGGACCCCGCATCGTGGGCCGGGATGCGGACGAGATCGAGGGTATCTGGAACGATCTCAAATTCCACACGCATGCGACGACGGTCGGCGCCATCACATCGCTGGCGCTGGCCGCCATCGATACGGCGTTGTGGGATCTGCGCGCGCGGCGCGCGCGGTTGCCATTGTGGAAGCTTGCGGGCGGCGCGAGGGACCGCGCGCCGCTCTATACGACTGAAGGAGGCTGGCTGCATCTCTCGGCCGAAGCGCTGGTCGAGGATGCCCTGGAGGCGAGGCGGCTCGGCTTCAGCGGCGCCAAGGTCAAGATCGGCAAGCCGAGCGCGGCGGAAGACGTGCGGCGGATCGAATTGCTGCGGCTTGCGGTCGGCGACGAGTTTGACATTCTCACGGACTGCAATCAGGTCTTCACCGTCGATGAGGCGATCCGGCGCGCGAGCATGCTCGAGCCTTACGATCTCGGCTGGATCGAGGAGCCGTTGCCGGCCGACGATCTCGACGGACATATCCGGCTGAGCCGCTCGACATCGTCGCCGGTCGCCGTTGGCGAGT
This sequence comes from uncultured Alphaproteobacteria bacterium, assembly GCA_903889655.1. Lineage (GTDB taxonomy): Bacteria > Pseudomonadota > Alphaproteobacteria > Parvibaculales > Parvibaculaceae > Parvibaculum. Next base: position 19,362 of record CAISYL010000080.1, read on the forward strand.
CCATTTATTCGATCCGCCATTTCCGCGAATACATGCAGAAGGGCGCCTGTTCGGTCGTTCAGGTCGATGCGGCACGGATCGGCGGCATTACGCCCTGGCTCAAGGTCGCGCATATGGCGGAGGGCTTCAACATGCCGGTTTGCCCGCACTTCCTGATGGAGCTGCACGTCTCGCTGGTCTGTGCGGTGCCGAACGGGCGGCGCGTCGAATATATCCCGCAGCTCGACGAGATCACGACATCGCGGATGCGGATCGAGGATGGCCATGCGCTGGCGCCGGAAGAGCCCGGCCTCGGCATTGCCTGGGACTGGGACGCCATCAAGGACAGATGCGTCGAGGCGGTTGAGATCAGCGGCGAGCGGTGAGGGAAGCATGCAGCGAATGGGAATGGTGATCGGCGTCAGGCCGGAAAAGCTCGCAGAGTACAGGCGGCTGCACGCGACGGCGTGGCCGGAGGTGCTGGAGATGATCCGCGCCTGCAACATCACCAATTATTCGATTTTCCTGCGCGAGCCGGAGAACCTGCTTTTCGGCTACTGGGAATATACAGGGTCCGACTTCGATGCCGACATGGCGCAGATGAAGGAACACGAGCCGACGAGGAGGTGGTGGGAGTTGACCGATCCTTGTCAGGCGCCACTCGCGAGCCGTGCGGCTGGCGAGCAATGGGCGGCGATGGAAGAGGTCTTTCATACCGATTGACGACGCAGCGAATGGGGAGCGAAGGATGAGCGGACGTCTGGCTGGAAAGACCGCGTTGATAACAGCAGCGGCGCAAGGCATGGGACGCGCAACGGCGGAGGCCTTTCTGCGCGAGGGAGCGCGCGTCGTCGCGACGGATATCGATGAGGCGAAGCTCGCGACGCTCAAGGGCGCGGAAACGCGGCGGCTCGACGTGACCGATCGTGATGCTGTCGAGGCGCTGGCGAACGAATTGGGCGTCATCGATGTGCTGTTCAACTGCGCGGGCTTTGTCCATCACGGAACGATCCTCGACTGCGCGGAGAAAGATTGGGACTTCTCCTGGAACCTCAATGTCCGTTCGATGTACCGGATGATCCAATGTTTCCTGCCGTCGATGATCGAGGCCGGCGGTGGCTCGATCGTCAACATGTCGTCAGTCGCGTCGTCGATCATCGGTGCGCCGAACCGCTTCGCCTATGGCGTGACCAAAGCAGCCGTGATCGGTCTCACGCGATCCGTCGCCGCGGATTTCGTGACGAAGGGTATCCGTTGCAATGCCATCTGTCCCGGCACGGTCGAGACGCCGTCGCTCGACGACCGCATGAAGGCGCAGGGCGACTATGACGCGGCGCGGGCGGCCTTCATCGCGCGCCAGCCGATCGGGCGCATCGGACGACCGGAAGAGGTCGCGGAACTCATTGTCTATCTCGCGAGCGATGCATCGGCTTTCATGACCGGCAGCATCCTCACCATCGACGGTGGCTGGAGCAACACATGAAACTATTGCGATATGGCGCGGCGGGTGCCGAGGCGCCGGGCATCGTCGATACGGATGGAAACATTCGCGATCTGTCGAACATCATCGCCGATGTGAACAGCGCGGTCCTGTCGGACGAAAGTCTGGCGAAGCTCCGCGCGGTCGATCCGGCGACGCTGCCGCTCGTGCCGGGCAAGCCGCGCATCGGCGCCTGCGTCGGCAATGTCGGCAAGTTCATCTGCGTCGGCCTCAATTATGCCGATCACGCGGCGGAGTCCGGCATGGACGTACCGAAGGAACCGGTTCTGTTCTTCAAGGCAACGAGCGCGATCTGCGGCGCCTATGACGATGTCGTCATTCCGCGCACATCGATCAAAACCGATTGGGAGGTCGAGCTCGGCGTCGTCATCGGCAAGGAGGCGCGTTATCTGGACGAGTCTGAGGCGCTGGATCACATCGCGGGCTATTGCGTCGTCAACGATCTTTCGGAACGCGCTTTCCAGATGGAGCGCGGCGGGCAATGGGTGAAGGGCAAGAGCTGCGACACCTTCGGCCCCATTGGGCCGTGGCTTGTGACCAAGGACGAGGTGCCCGATCCGCAGGTGCTCGGCATCTGGCTCGAAGTCGACGGACATCGCTATCAGAACGGCAACACGCGGACGATGATCTTCAGCGTTCCGTTTCTCGTCGCCTATATCTCGCAATTCATGAGCCTTCAGCCCGGCGACGTCATTTCCACGGGCACGCCGCCAGGCGTCGGCCTCGGCATCAAGCCGCAGCCCGTCTATCTCAAGGCCGGGCAGACGATGCGGCTTGGCATCGACGGGCTCGGTGAACAATTTCAGCATACCGTTTCGGGAGAGAGACCATAATGCAGACGAAATATGAACCCACTCTGGAGTCGTTGAACTCCCGCGCCTTACCACAATGGTATGACGACGCGAAGTTCGGCATTTTCATTCATTGGGGAATGTTCGCCATACCGGGGTTCGCGGCGAAGGGCGGCAGCATTTCGGACGCATTCAAGAATGATTACGATCGAGCGGTCGCCATGACGCCCTATACGGAATGGTACTGGAATGCGATCAAAATTCCCGGCACGCCATCGGCGGAGTTCCACAAGAAAATGTATGGGAACGCGCCGTACCAATCCTTCAGGGAGCCGTTTCTCGAGGGATTGAAGCAGTGGGATCCGGCGCAATGGGCGGAAAGCTTCCGCGATGCCGGTGCGAAATATGTGGTGCTGGTGACGAAGCATCATGACGGCTTCAGCCTCTGGCCGAGCAAGGTCGCGAACCGGCACGAGGCGGGCTGGCACACGGAGCGCGATATCGTCGGTGAACTCGCGCGGGCCGTACGCGCGGCGGGCATGCGTTTCGGCGTTTATTATTCCGGCGGTATCGACTGGACTTTCAATCGTGAACCGCTCAGGACGATCACCGACTTCATGGGATCGATGCCGGGCGGCGACTACCCCGCCTACGCGATGGCGCAGACGCGCGAGTTGATCGAAAAATACGAGCCGAGCCTGCTCTGGAACGACATTTCCTGGCCGACGGATTTCGACGAGCTTCTCCACCTCTTCGCCGATTATTACAACGCCGTGCCGGATGGCGTCGTCAACGATCGCTGGATCTGTGCGAGCCTCAGGGGCAAGATCATGCGCCTGAAGGCGGCGCGGCGCGTGATGGACTATTTCGCAAAGCGTCACATCCGCAAGAATCCGAAGGCGTTCGACGGCATCATTCCGGCCGTCGTGCCGCACAGCGATTTCCGCACACCGGAATATGCGCGTTTCCCGGATATCAAAAAGAAGAAGTGGGAAGCCACGCGCGGCATGAGCTATTCCTTCGGCTTCAACCGCAACGACCGCGACGAGGATTACGCTCCCGCCGAACAGCTTCTGTCGGATTTCATCGACGGCGTCGCGAAGAACGGCAACCTGCTTCTGAATGTCGGGCCGCGGGCGACCGATGCGCAGATACCGGAAGAGCAATTGAGCCGGCTCCGGACATTCGGCGCCTGGATGCGCGTCAATGGCGAGGCGATCTATGGTACGCGGCCTTGGACGCGCGCTTCCGCCGAGACCGTGGACGGGCTGCCGGTCCGCTTTACGCGGAAGGGCGATACGCTCAATATCATTTTTCTGGGCAGCCCGAGCGGAACCGAATTCCGGATCAAGGATATTTCGCTTGCGGGCGAGGGGAAGCTTCTCGCCGATGGAAGCCCGGTCGTGCTGAAGACGGAAGGGAACGATCTTTTGCTCGGGTTCCGGTCTTCTCTCAAGGGGGATTTCGCGCCGGTGGTAAGCGTCAGGCTGTCCTGATCTTCGCGATATTCTGGAAAAATACCGGGCCGAATAAATTTCGCGGGCGGACTTGACGCCTACGGAGTACTCATCCATATGTCTGCCTAAGCAATGATTGCCGGGGCAGGAATATGAGCAGACCTTATTATCGTCCGGAGACATATAGGGCGAAGACGGCCGTTTCCTACCTCATCCGGCGGGCGCACAATCTTATCCTGCCGAAATTCGAGGCGCTTTTTACCGCGCATGACTTCACCTTCACCCAATGGGTGGTGTTGATGCATCTGCGCGACGAGCTGGCCGATACCTGTTCCGAAATAGCGCGCAACATGCACCACGACAACGGGGCGCTCACGCGCATCGTCGACCAGCTCGAGGCGCGCGGCCTTGTCGAGCGGCATCGCTGCGAGATCGACCGCCGTGTGGTCAGGCTTTCATTGACGCCGGCGGGAAGGAAGACGGTCGACGCCCTCATTCCCGTCGCCACGGATTATCTCAACGAAGTCATGGGCGGCTTCACGAAGGCGGAAGGGGACCAGCTGATCTCGCTGTTGACGCGCCTCGTCACGCGCATCGAGGAAGCCGACGAGGTGAAGGCATGAGAAGCGCGATCACACTTGCCACACTGACGAGCCTTCTGCTCGGCGGATGCGTACTTCCACCATCGATCGAGCCGCAAGAGACGGCGCTTTCTCCGCAGGCGGTCGGCCTCGGAACCGAGGCTGCGCCGCAGGCGCCGAGTGCCTGGTGGAAGGCCTTCGGCGATCCGCAACTCGACGATCTCGTCGCGCGCGGTCTTGCACATAATCCGACGCTCGCGCAGGCGCTTGCCCAGATGAGGTCTGCGCAGGCGCAGACAGGCGTCGCACATTCGCAGACCTTGCCGCAGGTGACAATCGACGGTGAAGAGCAGCGCCAGCGCTTCAGCGGCACCTATATCTATCCGCCGCCCTATGCCGGCAACTGGAACTGGATGGGCGATCTCAACGCGAATCTTTCCTGGAACATCGACTTCTGGGGCAAGCAGGCGGCGCTCGTTGCGCAAGCGGGCTCCGAGGAAGAAGCGGCGCGGCTCGATGCCGAAGGCGCGCGGCTTGCGATCTCCGGCGCGCTCGTTCAGGCCTATATAGGGTTCGACCGCGCCTATGCGCTCGCCGATGTGGCGACGCAGACCGTGGCGCAACGTCAGCATATTCTCGATCTCTCGCGCCAGCGCGTCAGCTACGGCCTCGACAGCAACGCCGAAGTCAGGGAGGCGGAGTCGCTGCTGGCCGCGGCGCGCGCGGCGGAAGAGCGGGCGACGGGCGACCGGGATCTCGCGCTTCACGAGGTTGCCGCGCTTGCGGGCGAGGGCGCCAATGCCTATGCCGCCATCCATCGTCCGGCGCTCCGGCTCGAGGGCGCCCTGCCGTTGCCGACGGCTCTGCCGGCCGATCTCCTGAGCCGCCGGCCGGACGTGCTCGCCGCGCGGATGCGCGTCGAGGCGTCATTGTCGGGGCGGAAGGCCGCCAAGGCGTCGTTCTATCCGGACGTCAATCTGATGGCTTTTGCAGGCTGGGCGGCCATCGGCCTCGATACGATGCTGCTGGCGCCGTCGCAGAATTACGGCGTCGGGCCGGCGATCCATCTGCCGATCTTCGACGGCGACAAGCTGAAGTCGCAATATATCGGCGCGACCGCCGACGTGGACGCGGCCATCGCCGGCTATAATGCGGCGGTCGTTTCGGCCGTGCACAATGTCGCGGATCGCCTGACCGAGACGGGATCGCTGTCGCGGCAGCTCGCCGACGAGCGGCAGTCTCTCGATGCGGCGCGCGAAGCCTATCGTCTCGCCGAACGGCGTTACCGCGCGGGGCTCAGCACCTATCTCTCCGTGCTGAGTGCCGAGACCCTTCTGCTCGATGCGCAGCAGCAGCAAGTCACCCTCGCGGCGGCGCAGGCGACGAACCGCATTCAGCTTCTTCTGGCCGTCGGTGGCGATTTTACGCCGCCCACGCAGAAAGCGGCGAGCAACGACACCACGACGAACTCTCAATAATCAGCCCATCGGGTCATCATATGAGCTACGATTCAAGCGTTCTTGGAAGAGGAACCCCCCGCCAGCGCGGCCTCGTCCTACTCGGCATCGTCGTCATTCTCGGCCTGTTGGCCTGGGCGGCGCATTGGCTGATCTTCGGGCGGCATTTCCAGACAACGGACGACGCCTATGTTGCGGGCGACGTTGTGCAGATCACCAGCGAGCAGCCCGGTACCGTACAGTTGCTGAGCGCCGACGACACGCAATCGGTGAAGCGCGGGCAGTTGCTCATCACGCTCGATCCATCGAGCGTCGACATCGCGCTGCAATCGGCGGAAGCCGATCTTGCCCGGACAGTGCGGCAGGTGCGCGCCCAGTTCGCCAAGGCCGACGGTTTGCGCGCCGACATCGCGCAGCGCGAAGTCGCCGTGCGGCAGGCCGAAAGCGATCTCAAGCGGCGGCGCTCGCTTGCCAGCGACGGGGCGGTTTCCGGGGAAGAGCTCGCGCATGCGCGTGACACGGTGACGGCGATGGAGGCATCGCTCTCGTCCGCGAAGGAACAGCTCAACGCGACGCTTGCCTCGATTGACGGCACGACGATCTCGACCAATCCCGACGTGTTGGCGGCGGCGGCGCGGGTTCGCGACGCGGCGCTCGGCGTCCGGCGAACGCGTATCGTTTCGCCGGTCGACGGGCTCGTCGCGCGGCGGACGGTTCAGCTCGGCCAGCATGTCGCCGCGGGAACGCCGCTGATGGCGGTCGTTCCGCTCGGTGGCGTCTGGGTCGACGCGAATTTCAAGGAAGGACAACTTGAAGATGTCCGGATCGGCCAGCCTGTGACGCTGAAGGCCGACATCTATGGCGGCGATGTCACCTATCATGGTCGCGTCGTCGGCGTGTCCGCCGGCAGCGGCAATGCCTTCGCGCTGCTCCCGCCGCAAAACGCGTCCGGCAACTGGATCAAGATCGTCCAGCGCCTGCCGGTGCGCATCGAGCTCGATCCGGCCGAAGTGAAGGCGCATCCGCTACGTGTCGGCATGTCGATCACGGCGAGCGTCGACGTCGCCGATACATCCGGGCCGCTGGTTTCGGAGCAGGTACGTTCCGTGCCCTTGCCGGAACGGCCGCGCGACGACCGCGACGCGGGCATCGAGCAGGCGATCGAGCGCATCGTCGCCGCCAATAGCGGTCTCAATGCGACTTCCGCCTCGGCGCAGGTGCCATGAGCGGCGCCCCCACCAGTTCGGGGGGAAGCGCCGGGCCGCAGCCGCTTCATGGCGGCGCGCTGGCGTTGACCTCGGTGGCGCTTGCGCTCGGCACCTTCATGCAGGTGCTCGACACGACCATCGCGAACGTCTCCATTCCGACGATTGCCGGCAATCTGGGCGTGAGCGCCGATCAGGGGACATGGGTCATTACGTCCTTTGCGGTGTCGAACGGTATCGCCGTGCCGCTGACCGGCTGGGTGATGCGGCGCTACGGCGCGGTGCGGACTTTCGTCGTCTCGGTGCTGCTTTTCACGGTCGCGTCGCTGCTCTGCGGCATTGCGTGGAACCTGTCGAGCCTCGTTTTCTTCCGTGTGCTGCAGGGTGCGGCGTCGGGACCGATGATCCCCGGTTCGCAGGCGCTGCTGCTCGCCATCTTTCCGCCGTCCAAGCGTGGAACGGCGCTGGCCATCTGGTCGATGACGACGCTGGTCGCGCCGATCTGCGGACCGATCCTCGGCGGCTACATCTCCGACAATTATTCATGGTCGTGGATATTCTTCATCAATATTCCGGTCGGCCTTCTCTGCGCCGTCATCTGCTGGCGGAGTCTCGGCCGCAGCGAGACGGCGACGCAGAAGCTACCTATCGACATGATCGGTCTCTCGCTTCTCGTCGTCTGGGTCGGGGCGCTGCAGGTGATGCTCGACACCGGCAAGGATGCGGACTGGTTCGCCTCGACGCAGATCATCGTGCTGACGCTCGTTGCCGCCATCGGCTGCGTCGCGTGGGTCATCTGGGAAGTCACGGAGAAGCATCCGATCGTCGACCTGTCGCTTTTCGCCAACAGGAACTTCGCGCTCGGCGTCGTCGCATCGGCGCTGGCCTATGCGGTGTTCTTCGGCAATGTCGTCATCCTGCCGCTGTGGCTGCAACAGCAAATCGGCTATACGGCTACCTGGGCGGGGCTCGTTGCGGCACCGAGCGGCGTGGTCGCGGTCGTGTTGACGCCGCTCGCTGCCCGGATCATGTCGCGCATCGATGCACGCTGGACGGCGAGTTTTTCGTTCATCATGTTTTCGGTATCCTATTTCATGCGTGCGGGCCTCACTTCCGATGCGAGCTTCGGCGCTTTCGTTCTGCCGCTGCTGGTGCAGGGCGTCGCCATGAGCTTCTTCTTCGTGGCGTTGCTGACGATCGCGCTCAACGGCATCGATCCGCAGCGCATACCGGCGGCGTCCGGCCTCTATAACTTCATCCGCATCACGGCGGGCAGTTTCGCGACTTCGCTCACCACAACGCTGTGGGACAGACGCGAGGCGCTGCATCAGAGCCGGTTGGCGGAGGCATCGAGCATCTACGATCCGACCATGCAGAATGCGCTGGCGACGCTGCATGGGATCGGCGTTCCCGATACGCAGGCGATTGCCATTCTGACGCGCAACCTTATCGGACAGGCCTATCTGCTCGCGTCCGACGATTATTTCTGGCTGTCGGGGTGGCTCGTGCTTCTGCTGATCGGGCTCGTCTGGGGTGCGCGTCGTTCGCTGAGCGGCGGGCCTGTGGTCGGCGGCGGCGACTGACGCTTAACGTGCGAGAGCACCGTGGAGCAGGGTGGCGTAGAAACGATCCGTGAAATTCCGCGGACGATCGAGTCCTATGCGCGCGAGGCATTCGCGGGCCTCGGCGGAGGGCGTCATCGAGAGCCCGCGCAGGAGAAGCGGTACGAGCTTCGACGGGGATTCCGAGGCGGCTTTCAATGTCTGCAATGCCGGCAGCAGCCGTAGTTCCGTATCGGTGAAATCGGTGCCGAAGGGGAAGGGCGAGAGCAGCCCGCTTTCGTGCATGGCGCCCAACGCCTTTTCAATTCGCGCCGGCGTATTGGCGCGAAAGGCCGCAGGAATTTCGTAGCTTGCTTCGATCTTGCCGATTTTCTTCGCTTCGGTCAGCAGGCCTGTCTGAAAGCGTGAATCGGTAATCGCCAGCATGGAGGCAATGCAATCGCGGTCGGTTTTTCCGCGCAGGTCCGCGACACCATATTCGGTGACGACGATATCGCGCAGATGGCGCGGGATCGTCGTGTGGCCGTAGGACCAGCGGATATTCGAAATGACCTTGCCGCCGCTTTCGCGGGTCGACCGCAGGGTGATGATCGAGCGGGCGTCTTCGAGCGCAAAAGCCTGGGCAACGAAATTATACTGTCCGCCGACGCCGCTGACGATGCGGCCGTCATCGAGCCCGTCCGAGACGATGTCGCCCAGCAAGGTCGCCATCATCGCGCTGTTGATGAACCTTCCGCCGACGCGAGCGCGGCGCTTTTCTTCCTCGTTGCCGTAGAGTTCGTTGACATAGGAGATCGGCTTCATGTGGATCTTTGCGCGCATCTCTTCGGGCATGTCACGCAACGCCTTGTAGAAGCTCTTCGGGCCGACGAAGAAGCCGCCATGGAGAACGGCGCCGTCGACTTCGCGCTTCAGCACGCCCGCCTTTATGAGTTCGAGGAAGGAGTCGACCAGCATCTCGCTCGAACCGAATAGCCCTTTATCGAAGGGAGCGTCATATGTCTGGCGACCGGGCCCTTCGGCAGTCTCCAACGCCTGTGCGGCGTTGCAATAGGCCACATTGTCGTGATGCCGGAGGATGAGACCGCGCGCGACGGCATCGCCCATCGAGCCGATGCCGATCTGGAGCGTCCCGCCGTCGGGGACGAGCCGTGCGACGTGAAGACCGACGGCATAGTCGGCGATGCCGACCGGCTCCTTGGGCGGCGCGAAAAGCGGAAAGTCGGTAGCGGGACTTTCCAGGACGTGACTGAAGGCCGAGGCCGGCAGTTCCGCCTCGTGGCCGAGATAGGGAAGCTCGCTGTTCACCTGGCCGATGAAAAGGAAATCCGCCTTGCCGGCTTCACGGGCCGCGAGAAGATCGAGCGTGATATCGGTGTTGGAACTGACGCTGTAATGCGTGCCGGCGGGATGCTTCGCGACGAGTTGCCCGACCACATTTGCGCCGCGATCGAGAATGTAGCGCAGCGCATGGGTGTAGTTGGCGGAGATATAACCTTGCTGCGCCCGGGGGACATTGAGCCAGCGGCCGGCCAGGAAGAAGAATTCGTTGATTTCGATATTCGCCGGCAAGGTGCCGGCGCGGAGCGCCTTCGCATAGGCAAGGTCGGGATAGCCGCCGAAGAGACGCTCGACGAGTGGGCCGGTGAAGCGCCGCTCGAGATCGCTTGAAGCCTGCGGCTTTTCGAGCGTCAGCGCCGTGAATATCTGGAGCGCGATGGAGGGGTCTGCGGCCGCGCGGGCGAAAAGCGCGTTGGCGACGTGGTTAGCCTTGCCGAGGCCGAGAGGCAGCGCGAGCACAATCCGCTTGCCGACCTTCGCAATGATGTCGTCCGCGAGCGCTTCCGGATCGCTGAATGGCTGCGGCATCATGCGGTGCCTTTCGGGCGCCGCGATGCGGGACTATCGCTGCCTGAGAACTTTCGGATGCATGGGAGTTTGGGGCTCGTCGTTTCTTGCATTTTTGTCGTCGCTTTTCGGCGACAGCTCCACCGGGGCGAAATCGTCGACCTCGATCACCTGCTGCACGGCCTTGTCTGCGGCGGCAAGGGTTTCGAACTCGTCGTCACTTATCATGCCTCGGGCTTCCGGCTTGCGCCAGTCATGTATGCCCTTGTCCCGAAGACGCTCCCGGATAGGCCCCGCTTCAACGACGAGGGCGAAGGCGCGTTCGAGTTTCGCCAAACCATCGTCGCCCCGACCATGGAAGATGCCTGAGGTCAGGCGGTCGCGTGTCGCGGATGGCGCAAGCAGGAGATGAGCGCAGTCGGCGCTGAGCTGGTCCGAAGGTCCGCGTTGATCGCGACCGAAGGGGAGGGCGAGAAAGCGCAGCAGCCAGGCGGCGGGACGGTTCGGCAGGTTTGCAAAAAGTTCGTCCAGGCGTTGTTCGATCGCCGCAAAGCCCGTTTCCATGCACCAGCCCAGCAACGGTAAATCTTCTGTCTGGCGGCCTTCGTCTTCCCAGCGTTTCAGTGCGGCGGAGAGAAAATAGAGCTCCGAGAGGATGTCACCCAGGCGGGCGGAAAGCATTTCCTTGCGCTTCAATGCGCCGCCGAGCGTCAGCAGCGCTATGTCCGAGGTAAGCGCGAAGGCGGCGGCATAGCGACCAAGACGACGGTAATAGAGCGTGGCCTTGCCGGCATCCGGTGCCGGCGCGAAGCGACCGCCGGTCCAGGCGCGGCTCCAGACGCGGAAGAGATTTCCGAGGCTGTGCCCGACATGACGCCAGAACTGGCGGTCGAATTCGTCGAGGCCGCGCGCCCTGTCCTCATCCGCAAGGGCCGTCATTTCCTTCAGGAGATAAGGATGGCTGCGGATCGCGCCCTGGCCGAAGAGAATGAGGCTACGCGTCAGGATGTTCGCGCCTTCGACCGTGATGCCCACGGGAACGGAGCGATAGATACTGCCGAGATAATTGAGCGGGCCGTCGATGACGGCCTTGCCGCCATGCACATCCATTGCGTCGTTGACCGCGACGCGCATGCGCTCCGTCGCCTGCGACTTCATGATCGCGGAGATGACCGAAGGCTTGTGGCCCTGATCGAGACCGGCGCAGGTGAGGCGGCGAGCGGCGTCGAGCTGATAGGCGATGCCGCCGATGCGGGCGAGCCGCTCCTCGATGCCTTCGAATTTGCCAATGGAAATGCCGAATTGCTCACGGATGCGGGCATAGGCGCCTGTCGTATGAGCGCAGAAAGCAGCACCGGCGGCGGACAGAGACGGGAGCGAGATGCCGCGGCCGGCGGCAAGCGCGCTCATCAGCATCTGCCAGCCCTGGCCCGCCCGCTCGGCGCCGCCGATGATCGCGTCCAGCGGCACGAAGACATCGCGCCCCCAGTTCGGGCCGTTCTGGAAAACCTGCATGGAGGGCAAATGCCGGCGGCCGATCTCGACGCCGGGCGTATCTGTCGGGATGAGGGCGACGGTGATACCAAGTTCCTCCTGCGAGCCGAGGAGGTGGTCGGGATCGTAAAGCTTGAAGGCGAGGCCGAGCACAGTCGCGACCGGACCGAGCGTGATGTAACGCTTGTGCCAATTGAGACGCAGGCCGATCACGTCGCGGCCCTGATATTGCCCGCGGCAGACGATGCCGGTATCCGTCATGGAGGCGGCGTCGGAGCCCGCCTCAGGACTGGTGAGGCCGAAACAGGGAATTTCGCGGCCATCCGCGAGGCGAGGAAGCCAGCGGTCGCGCTGCTCCTTGGTTCCAAACTGCATCAGAAGTTCGCCGGGCCCCAGCGAGTTCGGAACCATGACGGTGACGGCAGCGGAAATCGAGCGCGTCGAGATCTTGCGGACGACTTCCGAATGCGCGAAGGCCGAGAAGCCAAGGCCGCCATATTCTTTCGGGATGATCATGCCGAAGAATTTGTTGGACTTGATGAAGGACCAGGCCTCGGGCGGAAGATCGCGCAATTCCCAATTGATCCGCCAGTCGTCGAGCATCGCGCAAAGCTCTTCGGTCGGGCCTTCGAGGAATGCCTGTTCCTCGACGCTGAGCGCCGCCGGCGGGGTTTCAAGGAGCTTCGTCCAGTCGGGGTTTCCGGTGAACAGATCGGCATCCCACCACACGTCGCCGGCCTCGATCGCGGCGCGCTCGGTTTCCGACATCGGGGGAAGGATGGTCTTCGCCCAAGCGTAGATGGGGCGCGACAAAAGGGTCTTGCGCAATCCGTTCAATGACATGGTTGTCCTCCTCGTTCACACCTTAACGATTGTGGACGGCTTCGGTTGCAAGGGGGCATTGAGGCAGGTCATGGACGAAACGGGCCGAATCCTGTGGAGTTGGTGAAATCAGTCGGGATCTGCGGTCGAAAGACCGAAAGGGGACGAAATGACGGCAATTCTGACCGTTCACGGTGCGGCCCGCACCGTTACGGGCTCGTGCTACCTCATCGAGACGAACGACCATAAATTCCTCGTCGATTGCGGCATGTTTCAGGGCGCGAAGACGCTGAAGGCGCTGAACTACGGCCCGTTTCCCTTCGACCCGCGCGAGATCGATTTCATGCTGCTGACGCATGCGCATATCGATCATTCGGGTTTGATCCCGAAGCTTGCCAAGCAGGGCTTTACCGGACCGATCTATGCGACGCGCGGTACCATCGACCTCGCCGGTTGCATGCTGCCGGATTCGGGCCATATCCAGGAAGTCGAAGTCGAGGAACTAAACCGGCGCAATGCCCGACGCGGGCGGGAACGGGTGACACCGATCTATAACGCGGAAGATGCGGAGGAGTGCCTGAAGCTCTTCAAACCGGTCAAATACGACGTCTGGGTGCGGCCGGTCGAAGGCGTACGCGCGCGTTTCTGGAATGCCGGGCATATTCTCGGCTCCGCGTCGATCGAGATCGAACTCGATACGGATGCACCCTCGGCGCGGCAGTTGCGTCTGCTTTTTTCCGGCGACATCGGACCGAATGCGCAGACTTTTCATCCCGCGCCAGATTCGCCGGAGAATATCGATTACCTCATTTGCGAATCGACCTATGGCGGCAGGACGAGGCCAAAGCTCACCCATGACGACCGGCTCGACATTCTTGCGACGGAAGTCACGGAGGCCTTCAAGGATCACGGCGCGCTGGTGATCCCGGCCTTCGCCGTCGAGCGAACGCAGGAATTGCTGGCCGACATCGTCGAGCTCGTCGATACCGGACGTATTCCGCGCGTGCCGATCTTTCTCGATTCTCCGCTGGCCATTCGGGCGACGCAGGTTTTCCTCGATCATGCTGAGGAACTGGAAAATGGCGGCGCGTTTTCCAAAGCCATGGCGACGCCGCTTTTACGGACGACCGAGACCGCGGCCGAAAGCATGCAGATCGAGCGGGTCGAGGGCAATCACATCATCATTGCCGCGAGCGGCATGTGCGACGCAGGGCGCATCCGGCATCATCTGAAAAACCATCTCTGGCGACAGAACTCGACCGTCATGCTGGTCGGATTTCAGGCGAAGGGAACGTTGGGACGCATTCTTGCCGACGGCGCCAAGGCCGTGCGCATTCAGGGCGAGGAGGTAAAAGTGCGGGCGAGAGTGCGCCAGGTCGACATCTATTCCGGGCATGCCGATGGCGACGGTCTCGTGAACTGGGTCGAGGCGCGAATGCCGGTGAAACGGGCGATCCTGCTCGTTCATGGCGAGGAAGAGGGGATGGAGGCGATGCACAAGCGCCTCATCGACCTCGGTCTCGATGGCGAGCGGATGATCGAACCGGCGCTCGACGATGCTTTCGATCTGGTCGCCGAGGCGCCCGGGCCGCATGCTCGCCCGGGGCCGCGACGGCTGCAGCCCGAGATCGTCGGCCGGGCGGATTGGCACAATGATCTGTCGCGGCTCTGGCTCGATATCGAAGAAGAGCTGGATCACGCGGCCGACGATCGCGCACGCGGCGTCATCCTGCGCAAGTTGCGCCACGCATTGGATGCGACGGGACATTAGAGAGGCGGAATGACGGCGAGGATCGCGACGCTGACGATGAACCCTTCGATCGACGTTTCGACGTCGGTGGCGGAGGTTAAGCCTGTTCACAAGCTGCGCTGTGCGGCCGGGCATCGCGATCCCGGCGGCGGCGGGATCAATGTCGCTCGTGTGCTCAAGCGGTTCGATCATGATGTGATGGCCATCTATGTTGTCGGCGGCATTACGGGGAAGCTGCTGAAACGGCTCGTCGAAAGCGATGGAATAGACAGCTGCGTTATCGAAGCGGCTGCGGAGACGCGAGAAGACTTCACGGTCTTCGAGGAGAAAAGCGGCGATCAGTTCCGTTTCGTGATGCCGGGGCCGGACCTTCCGGAGGCAGTATGGAGCACGGCGCTCGAGACGATTTCGGCACTCGATCCGGCACCGGCTTACATCGTCGCGAGCGGAAGCCTGCCGCACGGCGTCCCTGAGGATTTCTATGCGCGGGTGACGACCGCCGGAAAAAAGATGGGCGCGCGGGTCGTGGTCGATACGTCCGGCGCGGCGCTTGCTGGTACGCTTTCCGCGCGACCTTTCATGGTGAAGCCGAGCCTGCGTGAGTTGCGCGAGCTGACGGGAATGGAATTCACGGATGACACTTCGATGATCGAGGCGGCGCAGCGCCTGGTCGATACGGGCAAGACGGAGATGGTGGCGCTGACACTCGGCGAGGACGGTGCCTTGCTCGTGACGGCCGATGGCGTCTGGCGTGCCAATGCCCCCAAGGTGAGGGTGCTGAGCGCGGTTGGCGCCGGAGACAGTTTCGTCGGCGGGATGGTGGGCGCTCTGGCACGAGGGACATCGCTGGAAGATGCCTTCCGTCGGGGCGTTGCGTCGGGCTCCGCCGCGCTGCTCTCGGCGGGCACAGAACTATGCCGGCCGGACGACGTGGAGCGCCTGCTGCCGGAGGTGACGGCTCGGCGGCTCGGCTAGAGCCCGCTTACCGCGCCGAGCAGCATGCCGATGCGTCCATCGCCCCACATCGGGAGCAGGAGACGTGCATAGGTGCCGTGACGATGATAGGTCGGCGCGCGGCTCTCGACGGTCGCGCTGGCTTGTGCGCGAATGAAATCGAGCGGTGCATGGATGTCGATCTCGTCCGCAAAACCGCCGGCGAAATCCTTGCCGTATTTCGACACGAGCTTCTTGCCGACGATGTCGAAGCGAAAACGTTCCGGTTTGTCGAAGGCTTCGATCAGCATGAGGCTGTCGACGAGACCGGGCAGCGACGAGAGCTTTACATCGTCCCAATAGGGCATGTCGCTCGCCTTGCCGCGGATGAGGCCGCGCCAATAGGTGCGGACCTTTTCGAGATCGGCGTCGAGCGTGGCGGGGAGAGCATAGGGCGTCGCGGGATTTGTCATTGTCTCGTCTGTCTCCGTTTCCTCGATTGAGAAGCTAACCTGCATCGGGCGGGGCGGCAACGCCGTCAGCCTGTGGCGCGGATGAGGCCTGCATACCAATGGGCCGAGGATTTGGGCGTACGCTTCTGCGTCGTGAAATCGACATGGACGAGACCGAAGCGGTTTCCATAGCCGGCGCCCCATTCGAAATTGTCGAGCAGCGACCAGACGAAATAGCCACGGACGTCGGCACCGGCCTTCAGTGCCTCTCCAAGCGCTTTCGTGTAGGCATCGAGGTAATGAACACGCTGTTCGTCGAGGATGGCGCCTTCGGCATTCGGCGCATCGTTTGAGCCGCAGCCATTTTCGGTCACATAGACCGGCAAACCGTACCGCCGCGACGTCTCGATCAGTTCTTCGCGGAAGGCGTCGGGATGGATCGGCCAGCCGATGCCGGTCTGCTGCATGCTGGTCGGCGCGCTGCCCCATGCGAAACCGAGCTGCGAGGCCGGGTCGGTCTTTGCGTATATCGGCGAATAATGATTGAGGCCGAGCCAGTCGAGGGGACGACAGATGCGCGCCATATCGCCGGCCTGGACATAGGGTTCGAAATCGCGAGCGACAAGCGCCGGATAGGCCGCGAAGCGCTGCGGATCGGGGAAGACGAGATTCCAATGCGCATCGAGGAGCGCGGCTGCCTGTATATCTTCCGGCGTGTCGGTCGATGGATAGACTTGCTGGCGATTGTGCACCGCGCCAAGAAGAGCACCGGGAACATGATCGCGCAGGACATCGATGGCGGCGCCATGCGCGAGATTGAGATGATGAGCCGCCTTGAAATAGGCGCTTCGATCCGCGACGCCGGGGGCGTTCCAGCCGAGCGCATAGCCGAAGATGGTCGAGACGGAGGGTTCGTTGAAGGTGGCGAAGCGCTTCACGCGGTCGCCGTAGCGGCGCGCGATGAGAGCGGCGTAGTCGGCGAACCAGCCGGCGATGTCGCGATTGGTCCAGCCACCGAGATCGCCGAGGGCTTGTGGCAGGTCCCAGTGATAAAGACATAGCCACGGTTCGATACCGGCTTCCAACGTTGCGTCGATCAGTCGGTCGTAGAAGGCGAGGCCGGGCTCGTTGGCCGCGCCGCGGCCGCGCGGCAGCAGACGTGGCCAGGCGGTCGAGAAGCGGTAGGCCTTGACGCCGAGCGACTTCATCAGCGCGATGTCCTCAAGGTAGCGATGATAATGATCGCAGGCCACGTCACCCGTATCGCCGTTCGCAATGCGGCCCTTCTGGCGACAATGCGTGTCCCAGATGCTCGGCGCGCGGCCGTCTTCGTTGACGGCGCCCTCGATCTGATAGCTCGAGGTCGAGACGCCCCAGAGAAAGTCCGCAGGGATCGCGCTGATGTCGATACTCGGCTTGGGAATGACTGTCGTTTTCGCGTTCATGGATTTGCCTCTCGTCTTAGTCGGTGTCCTGGTCTGGAAGGGAAGCGACGCCGGGGCGCGGTCCGCCGAAGAGATAATGTCCATCCGGCGCGCGTTGCAGTGTCAGCTTGCGATCATGGTAGCGATCGAGCGCACCATGGAATCCGATGGTGATGACGGTCGCGTCCGGGAATTCGGCGCGCAGCAATTCGAGCATCCGTATTTCGCCGCGCGGGTCGAAAGCATCGGTCGCCTCCTGCATGAAGATCCAGCGCGGGCGCTGCAGAAAAAGACGCGCGAAGCCGAGCCGCTGCTGGCCGCGAACCGTGAGCGTTCGATCCCAGGTATCGGTGTCGTCGAGGCGGGGTGCGAGATAGCCGAGGCCCGCGCAATCGAGTGCGCGGCGCATAGCATCGCTGTCGAAGGCGTCGGAGGCAGATGGATAGGCGAGTGCGGCGCGGAGCGTGCCGAAGGGAATAAAGGGTCGCTGCGGCATGAAGAAAATCCTGTCGTCGCGCGGCAGCAGAACCTCGCCTTGGCCCCAGGGCCAGAGACCGGCGACGACCTTGAAGAGATCGACGGCCGCGCTCGCGTCTCCTCCGATCAGAACGCGCTCGCCTGGATGAATTTCCGCGTCGAAGCCGTCAAGGACGAGCTGGCCTTCCGGCGTGGCGATGCGTAGCTGACGGATAGTGAGATCCCGGCGCGCAGATTTGGCGATGGCGATGTGGTGCCCATCGGCGGGCGGCGCGTTGCGCAATGTCTCGATGTCGTCATGCAGCGACAGGATGCGCTCGGCCGACGCCCGCCAGCGGGCCATGTCGGCGAGATTGTCGACCGGCCAGGAGAGGGCGGAGGTAAGTTTCTGGAAGGCCTGCGCCGTCTGCATCAGGACGCCGAGGGTCATCGTGCCGGCGATGTATTGCGGTGCGGCGACGAGGATCGGAAAGACGGGGAGAAGCGCGCCATAGCCCGAGGTGAAAAAGAGAATCCAGCCCAACGCCAAGGTCTGCCGGTTCCACCATTCGCGAATGCCCGCAAAGAGGTCGATGGCGCGACGACGTTCCATCGTTTCGCCGCCAATCAGCGCGACGGACTCAGAGTTCTCGCGCGCCCGGGCGAGACCGAAGCGGAAGTCGGCCTCAGCCGCCTGAAGTGCGTTGGTGGAGCTGACCAGAGGCTTTCCGAGGATGATGCCGAGTACGATGCCGACGCCCGCATAAACGAAGGCGAGCGGAACCATGTAGCCAGGCACGTGAAGCGAGGTGCCGTCATAACGGACATCGACCGGACCGGTCACGGAGAGAAGGATGTCGACGAAACTGCCCAGAATGAGAATGGAATAGACGAGAGTGTGGACAAGCGCGATTGCCTGTTCGGTGACGATATGGATGTCTTCCGAAATACGGCCGTCGGGATTGTCGTGATCGCCGGGCGTGAAGATGAGCTGGTAATGCCGGCGTTCGGCCATCCAGTCGTCGATCAGGCGTCGCGTCAGCCAGCGGCGCCAGCCGAGTTGCAGGGCCCGCTTCACCCGCAAATGGGCGGCGGTCACGACCATCGTCAGGACGAAGATGATAGCGAAAATACCGATCTGCAGAACGAAGTCCGAGATCGAGCGCTCGCCCAATGCATCGAAGAGAGCGCCGTTCCAGTAATTCGTCCAAATGGCGAGGATGACCTGCGCGACCGTGAGAAGGAAGAGGACTGCGGACAGCGAGCCCGCCATCCATCGGCCTTCGCCGAGCCAATAGGCGCCGGCGAGACGCAGGAAACGCCGCATGAAGTAATACCGTGCGGCAAAGCTGTCGCTCTTCTGTAGAGGAGCGGCGTTCATGCTTTTCCTTCGGCTTCGGCGACGATTTTCATCGTCTTGACTAGGCTGGCCGGGTTCACGCTGATCGAGTCGATGCCGAGCTTCGTCAGGAAACGGGCAATCTCGGGATCGTTGGCCGGCGCCTCGCCGCAAATGCCGACATGGCGCTTGTTGCGCTTCGCGCCGGTGACCGCGAGGCGAAGCATTTCGAGCATGCCGGGATCGTTCTCGGCGAAGTCGAAAGCGACGATTTCCGAGTCCCGATCGACGCCCAGCGTGAGCTGCGTCAGATCGTTGGAACCGATGGAAAAGCCGTCGAATATTTCGGAGAATGCATCGATGCGGATCACGTTGTTCGGGATTTCGCACATCACATAGATTTCGAGGCCGTTCTCGCCGCGCTTCAGTCCGTGCTGCGCCATGGTCTCGATCACCTTGCGGGCTTCGTCTTCACGGCGGCAGAAAGGCACCATGATGCGCAGATTGGTGAGGCCCATTTCGCCGCGTACGCGGGCGAGAGCCGCGCATTCGAGCGCGAAGCCCGCAGCATAGGCGGGATGGGCATAGCGCGAGGCGCCGCGGAATCCGATCATCGGATTCGATTCCGTCGGCTCGAAGCCACGACCGCCGATGAGGCTTGCATATTCGTTCGACTTGAAGTCGGACAGACGGACGATGACGGGCTTTGGATAAAAGGCGGCGGCGATGGTTCCGACGCCTTCGGAGAGTTTCTCGACGAAGAAGTCAGCCGGCTTCCTGTAACCGGCCGTCAGCCGCTCGATCTTCCGGCGATCCGCGGCGGAAGCGACTTTCTTCGGCTGGGCGAGCGCCATCGGATGGACGCCAATTGACTCGTTGATGATGAATTCCATGCGGGCGAGGCCGACACCATCATTGGGCAACATGGCGGCATGAAAGGCGATGTCGGGATTGCCGACATTGGCCATGATGGCGGTCTTCGGGTGCCGCAGGTCGCGGATCGACATGCGCGCGACATCGAAGGGCACCTTGCCTTCATAGATATGCCCGGCTTCTCCGTCGGCGCAGGAAACGGTGACGGTTGCGCCCGTCTTGATCCTCGCAGTCGCGGTCTCGGCGCCGACAACGGCAGGGACGCCCATTTCGCGGGCGACGATGGCCGCATGGCAGGTGCGGCCGCCGCGGTCGGTGACGATCGCGGCCGCCTTCTTCATGATCGGCTGCCAGTCGGGGCTGGTCGTCTCGGCGATCAGGATTTCGCCTTGCCTGAATTTTGTCAGATCGTGAACGTCGCGGATGACGCGTGCCTTGCCGGTCGCGATCTTCTCGCCGACGGCGCGGCCGTTCGCCAGCACACGTGCCTTGCCCTTCAGCGCGTAGGTCTCGACCACATCGGTGGTGCGCTGGGAGGCGACTGTCTCGGGGCGGGCCTGGATGATGTAGAGCTTTCCGTCGGCGCCGTCCTTTGCCCATTCGATGTCCATCGGAAGCGGGTGACCCGCTTCCTTCGAATAATGGTCTTCGATGGCGATGGCGTGGCCTGCGAGTTCCAGCGCCTCGGCGTTGCTGAGGCAGTAGCGCTTGCGGTCGGCCTGTGTGGTCGGCTTGAGAAGGGTCGTCGCGTCGCCCTTCTTGCGCTGGTAGACGAGCTTTACCTGCTTGGCGCCCAGCGTGTGGCGCAGGATCGCACGATGTCCCTGCTGATAGGTTGGTTTGTGCACATAGAACTCGTCGGGGTCGACCTGGCCCTGGACGATGGTCTCGCCGAGGCCGTAGGCACCGGTGATGAAGACGACATCGCGGAAGCCCGATTCCGTGTCGAGGGTGAACATGACGCCGCTTGCGGCGAGGTCCGAGCGGACCATCTTCATCACGGCGACGGAGAGGAAAACCTTGAAGTGATCGAAGCCATTGTTGACACGGTAGACGATGGCGCGGTCCGTGAAGATCGAGGCGAAGCAGCGACGGCAGGCCTCGACGACATCATCCAGTCCGGCAATGTTGAGATAGCTCTCATGCTGGCCGGCAAAGCTCGCATTCGGCAGATCTTCCGCCGTGGCGGAACTGCGCACGGCCACGGCGGTGTTTCTGCCGTATTCCTTCTGAAGAGCGGAGTAAGCCGTTTCGATCTCGCCGCGGATTTCGTCGGTGCCGGTTGCGGCATAGACGATGGCGCGTGCCGACCGGGCGGCGCGGGCGAGCGCCTTCGTATCCGTGACGTCGAGGTCAGAGAGGAGTGCTTGAAGTTTTTCCCATGCGCCGGCTTTGGTCAGGGCGTCGCGATAGGCGGCGGCCGTCAGTGCAAAGCCGTTCGGGACGCGGACCCCTTCTTTACCGAGTGTGTTGTAGAGTTCGCCCAGCGAAGAGGTCTTGCCGCCGACCAACGGAACGTCGCGAACGCCAAGGTCCCGGAACCAGCGAATATAATCGGTCATTTGTCTACCCGTTTCGACGCCACCTCGCTTCTCCCTTATCGGCAATCGCCGGTGCGGCCACATTGATTGCAGTCAAACGGCGGCCCGAAACGCATTCGGCCCCACTTATGCGGGGCCGAACTGGTGGATGGCGTAGCCTCTGCCGGGTTCAGGACGGGCCGGAATGGGCATAGCCGCCTGCCCGGAAGTGCTCGCCGGCTTCGCCCGCGCGGCCGGGCTTTACGGTGACGGCCGGTTTCGCGACGCCGGCGATGTTCAGCAGCGGAAAGACGTGTTCGGCGAAACGATAGGCTTCCTCCAGGTGGGGATAACCCGACAGAACGAAATATTCGACACCGAGAGCGCGGTATTCGCGGATGCGGGCAGCCACATTTTCCGGTGAGCCGACGAGCGCCGTTCCCGCGCCGCCCCGGACGAGTCCGACGCCGGCCCAGAGATTGGGACTGACGACGAGTTTGTCGCGACGACCGCCATGCAGCGAGACCATGCGCTGCTGGGCGACGGATTCGCTGGCTGCCAGACGCTTCTGGATTGCGGCTACGACATTGTCGTCGAGGTCTTCGATCAGCTTTTCTGCGTCTCTCCAGGCCTCTTCTTCGGTTGGCCGCACCAGCACATGCATGCGGATGCCGATGCGGATCTTGCGGCCGTGCTCTGCGGCCTTCTTGCGAACCTGGGCGATCTTTTCGGCGACTTGCGCCGGCGGTTCGCCCCAGGTGAGCCATGTGTCGATGTGCTTGCCGGTGACGTCGATGGCGGCATCGGACGAGCCACCGATGAAGAGGCGCGGGCCGCCATCCTGCACGGGCGGGAAGAGTAGTTGCGCACCTTCGGCCTTGATATATTTCCCGTCAAAATCGACCTTCTCGCCGGTCATCAGGCGCTGCCAGACGGTCAGATATTCATCGGTGAGTGCGTAGCGCCGGTCGTGATCGAGGAAGACGCCATCGCCGGCGAGATCGTTCGAGTCCCCACCCGCGACCACGTTGAGAATGAGACGGCCTTCGCTGACGCGATCGAGGGTGGCCGCTTGCCGAGCCACCGCGAGCGGCGAGGACACGCCCGGACGCAGGGCGACGAGAAATTTAAGCCGCCGGGTGAGCGTTGCGAAGGCCGAGGCAAGCACCCAGGAATCCTCGCAATTGCGGCCAGTCGGAATCAGTACGCCTTCGTAGCCGAGCCGGTCGGCTGCCTGCGCGATCTGAGCCAGATAGCTGAACTCGGTCGAGCGGGCGCCTTCGGCCGAGCCGAGCTTACGCCCGTCGCCGTGAGAGGGGATGAACCAGAAAGGGTGGATCGCGTCGTCGGCTTCTTTGCGCGTGTCCGAAATGTCCGAGATATCCGCCATGACAAGTCTCCATCAAGCTGCCCGTCTGGGCTGTCTGATAAAACACTATCAAACAGATAGACATAAAGTAAATTGACGGGCGGCGTGGCCGTCTGTCGCATGTCGGGCGCGGGGCTAATGACGCTCGCCGAATTCCGTGCAGCTTTCGCCGAAGGCGTCGAGGCCCTCTTCGAGGTAATCGGCGAGAAGCGGCAGGCCGAGCAGATATTCCGCCGTGCGTGCATTGTGTTCGCCCGCCGCCGTTTCCACCGCCTCGTCCCAATCCTCGGCATCGAAAGTGCCGCGGCCGACCCAGGCCAGCGCCACGAGTTCGATCTGCTCGTCTTCATCCAGCGCGCGGATGAACTCCACCACTTCCTGATAGGTCGGGTCGTCGGCGAAATCCTCCAGGATGTCGCGCATATCCTCGTCGGTGGCGTTGGAGCCGGAACGAGGGTTGGTGACTTCTTCCTTGACGTCGAACATGCGCGCTTTGGAGATGATGTAGCAGACCTTGTCCGTGCTGATATCGGGCATGAACCCCTCCTGATTACGCTTGCTTGCGAGACACGGGTGCGACGGCAACGGGCCTCAACGGCGGAAAATCTTCCGGCGTGATCGTTTCTTTCGCAAGCAACAGTTTTGCGCCAGCCTCGAGATCCGCGGCGTGGGCCTTCAAGATGTCCGTTGCACGGGCATAGGCCTCGTCGATGAGCTTGCGGACGGCGAGGTCGATCTCGCGGGCCGTCGCCTCGGAATAGTCCTTGTCGCGGACGCTCATCATATTGTCGCCGAGATAGGCCGAATGCTGTGCCTCGAGAACAGCCTGGCCGAGTTCGGCGGCCATGCCGAACCGGGTGACGATCTGGCGCGCGATATCCGTGACCTTGGCGAGATCGTCGGCGGCCCCGGTCGATATCTCGCCGAAGGTCACGTCTTCGGCGGCCCGGCCCGCCAGCAGCACAACCATGCGGTTCTTGAGTTCGCCCAGGGTGATCAGGAAGCGGTCTTCGGTCGGGCGCTGGAGTGTATAGCCAAGCGCGCCGATGGAGCGCGGGATGATCGAGACCTTGTGAACCGGGTCGGTGCCCGGCAGGGAAGCGGCGACCAGCGCATGACCCATTTCGTGCCAGGCGACGCGTTCGCGCTCCGTCGGATTAAGCAGGCGGCTTTTCACTTCGGAACCGGCGACGATGCGTTCCACCGCGCCGGTGAAGTCGTCCATGGTCACGCTCTCGCCGCCGCGCCGCGTCGCGAGGATGGCTGCCTCGTTGACGAGGTTGGCGAGGTCGGCGCCGGTGAAACCCGGCGTGAGGGCCGCGATCTTGTCGGGATCGATGTCGGTCGCCAACGTCACCTTGCGCAGATGGACCTTCAGGATCGCTGTGCGGCCGCTCCGATCGGGGCGATCGACGACGATCTGGCGGTCGAAACGGCCGGCGCGCATCAGGGCCGGATCGAGAATTTCCGGACGGTTGGTGGCGGCGAGCAGCACGATGCCGGCGCGAGGGTCGAAACCATCGAGTTCGGCGAGAAGCTGGTTCAGCGTCTGCTCCTTTTCATCCTGGCCGCCAAGACCGCCCATGGCCGAGCGCGCACGACCGAGCGCATCGAGTTCGTCGATGAAGATGATGCAGGGAGCGGCCTTGCTCGCCTGCTCGAAGAGATCGCGAACGCGGGCTGCGCCGACACCGACGAAAAGCTCGACGAATTCCGAACCGGAGATCGAGAAAAAGGGCACGCCCGCTTCGCCGGCAACGGCGCGGGCGAGCAATGTCTTGCCGGTGCCGGGCGGTCCGACGAGAAGGATGCCCTTGGGTACATGTGCGCCGAGGCGGCCGTATTTCTCCTTGTTCTTCAGGAAAGCGACGACCTCCTGAAGCTCCATCTTCGCTTCCTCGACGCCCGCCACGTCGGCAAAGGTCACGCCGGTCTGCGTTTCCACATAAACCTTCGCCTTCGACTTGCCGACATTCATCAGTCCGCCCATGCCCTGCCGGTCGGCGACACCGCGAAAAAGGAAGAACCACAATCCGCCGAAAATCAATGCGGGTACGACCCAGGAGAGCAGGGTCGTCATCCAGTTCTGATCCGAACCGCCGGTGAACTTCACGCCCGCCTTCGTGAGTTCGCTCGCAAAGCCGGGCTCGACGCGGGTTGTCGCGAAGTAATCCTTGCCGTCCCGAGGCTTTACGAATTTCCCCTGGATCTGCGTCTCGGTGACGGTGACTTCACTGATCGCCTTCTGGTCGAGCAGATTCAGGAAATCGCTGTAATCGATCTGCGCCACCTGCCGGTAGCCGAACCAGAGCTGGAAGGCCGTGATGAGCAGGAAAGCGACGACGAAATAGCCGGCATTGAGTTGAAATTTCTTGTCCATGGTGGAGCCGGCCTTCCTCTTCAAGCTTCGATGACGACTTTCAGCGCATGCGTGCTGGCCGCCTTGCCGAAGGTGTCGTAGGCGTCGAGGATGTTCGACAGTTTGAAGCGATGCGTGATGAGACGTTTCGGATCGATTTTCTTCGACTGTACCGTCTTCAGCAGCATCGGCGTCGTTACCGTATCGACGAGGCGCGTCGTGATGGTGATGTTCTGCGACCAGAGGCGCTCCAGATGAAGGTCGACCTTGACGCCGTGGACACCCACATTGGCGATGGTGCCGCCGGGCGCAACGATGTCTTCGCAGATGACGAAGGTCGCAGGCACGCCGACCGCCTCGATTGCGGTGTCGACGCCACGGCCGTTCGTCATCTTCATGACGGCCTCGGCGGCCTTGCCGTTTGCGCTGTTGACGGTCGCGGTCGCCCCGAAACTCTTCGAGACCGCAAGGCGATTGTCGTCGAGGTCGATCATGATGATCTCGGCGGGCGAATAGAATTGCGCGGTGAGCAGCGCCGCAAGACCGATCGGGCCTGCGCCGACGATGGCGACCGTGTCGCCCGGCTGGACCTTGCCGTTCAGTACGCCGCATTCGAAGCCGGTCGGAAGAATATCGCTCAGCATCACGAGCGCTTCCTCGTCGGCGCCCTCGGGAATGCGATAGAGACTGGTGTCGGCATGAGGAATGCGGACGTATTCGGCCTGGGTGCCGTCGATCCTGTTGCCGAGAATCCAGCCACCGGTCGTGCAGTGGGAATACATCCCCTTGCGACAATACTCGCACTTGCCGCAGGCCGAGATGCACGAGATGAGGACGTGATCGCCCGGCTTGAAGGTCGATACGCCGGCGCCGACCTTCTCGACGATGCCGACGCCTTCGTGCCCGAGAATGCGGCCCGGTTCGCAGGTCGGCACATCGCCCTTCAGGATGTGAAGGTCGGTGCCGCAGATGGTCGTGCGGGTGATCCTGACGACGGCGTCCGTCGGCGCCGAAACTTCAGGCATGGGACGATCTTCCAGAGCCTTCTTGCCGGGGCCTTGATAGACGAGGGCTTTCATGGGGGAGTTCCTGCGGGCCGTTTGTGATTTGCCTCTATAGGCATGCCGCCGTCGCAGCGTTGCATTGACCTCGATCAATGGAAGACGTGCGCGCCCGCGGCTTCTGCGTTCTTTCATTGGGGACGCTTGTTTTGTATAAGGCGGGAGTTCCTCCCAGCTCACGAGGCCCTCGCGCCGTTTATGTCGGAAGTGTGAAAGATGCCTCTGGAATCAAAACCCATCGAGTTTCGCGGCTGCATCGTCATGGTCGGTTTCGGCAGCATCGGTCGGGGTGTCTTGCCGCTGATCCTTCGCCACATCGGGGTGACGCCGGACCGCATGGTCATCGTGACCGCCGAAGAGGAGGGGCGGCGAGAGGCACAGCTTCAAGGCATTCGTTTCATTCTGCAGCCGCTGACGCGCGAGAATTACATTTCGGTTCTGGAGCCGCTGATCGGCGAGGGCGATTTCCTGCTCAATCTGTCCGTCGAAGTTTCGAGCCTTTCGCTCATCGAGCTCTGCTACGCGAAGAATGCGCTCTACCTCGACACCTGCAATGAACCGTGGCCGGGGCGGTATACGGATACGTCGCTGTCGCCGTCGATGCGTTCGAACTATGCGCTGCGCGAAGAGGCGCTGGAGCTGAGAGCGCGGCAGGAAGGCGGTCCGACGGCGATCCTGACGCATGGCGCCAATCCGGGCCTCGTTTCGCATTTCGTCAAGCAGGCACTCATCAATCTCGCCACGGATCAGGGACGCAGGATCGAGACGCCGAAAAGCCGCAGCGGATGGGCGGACCTTGCCGAACAGCTCGGCGTCAAGACGATCCATATCGCCGAGCGCGACACGCAGGTTTCGCCGGTGCCGAAGCGCGTCGGCGAATTCGTCAATACCTGGTCCGTGGACGGCTTCATCGGCGAAGGCAGCCAGCCGGCCGAACTCGGTTGGGGCAGCCATGAGAAGCATTTTCCACCCGATGGATTTCGCCATGACTTCGGTGACGGCGCGGCGATCTATCTCGGCCGGCCGGGCGCCTCAATGCGCATGCGCAGCTGGACGCCGCTCGAAGGGCCCTATCACGGATTCCTGATTACGCATGGCGAGTCGATTTCGATTGCCGATTATCTGACGCAGAAGGATGGCGACCGTGTGCGCTACAGGCCGACCGTCCATTACACCTATCATCCGTGCGATGCCGCCGTTCTTTCGGTTCACGAGCTTGCGGGCAAGAACTGGAACGAGCAGACCGAGAAACGCATTATCGTCGATGAGATCACGAGCGGCATGGACGAGTTGGGCGTGCTGCTAATGGGGCATGAACGCGGCGCCTACTGGTATGGATCGCAATTGTCGATCGGGGAGGCAAGAAGCCTTGCGCCCTACAACAATGCGACCGGCCTTCAGGTCACGGCGGCAGTTCTCGGCGGCGTCGTCTGGGCGATCGAAAATCCGCGGCGCGGCATTGTCGAACCCGAGGAAATGGATTTCGAACGCGTGCTCGAAGTCGCGGGCCCTTATCTGGGTAATGTCGTCGGCGTCTATAGCGGCTGGACACCGCTGGTCGACCGCGGGCGTCTTTTTCCCGAAGATCTCGACATCGAGGATCCCTGGCAGTTCAAGAATTTCCGCGTGGTGTGATTCCGCGACGAGCGAGAATCTAGATCTCGGCGGGTGGCCAGAGGCGAGGATTGATCGGGCCGTCGGCCGGCGTGCCGGGTTCCTTGCCGTCGAGCCAGACCTGATGATCGAAGTTGCGCGCCGGTGAATCGACCGGGCCGACATTGGTCCCGTCAGCATACCAGATGATGGTCATGACGGAGCGGAGCAGGGAGCTGTTGTTAGCGGGTGCGCGGTGGAGCGTCCAGCCTTTGTGGAAGGTGGCATCGCCCGCGCGCATCGCGCCGTGCGTCTCGGTCTCGTAGCCTTTCCGCGCCACGAGATCGGCGAAGGCAGCTTCCGATTCATCGCCGATGATCCAGGGGCCGAGATCGCCGTGGAGATGACTCCCGTTGGCGAAGGTCATCGAGCCGACCTCGGCGGGAATGTCCACAAGCGGCATCCACATGGTGACGGTCTCGTCCGTATCGAGCGGCCAGTAATTCTGATCCTGATGCCAGGGCGTATGTCCGCCGCCGGGCTCCTTGTAGAGCGCCTGATCGTGATAGAGGCGGACGCCGGAAACGCCGAGAAGATCGGCGGCGACTTTCGCAAAGCGCGGCGAATAGACGAAATCCTTGATTGTCGGATTGCGCGTCCACAGGTTGGGCACCTGCAGAAAGGCTTTGCCGTAGGTATCGCGCTCGGAGAGCG
Organism: uncultured Alphaproteobacteria bacterium; assembly: GCA_903889655.1. GTDB lineage: Bacteria > Pseudomonadota > Alphaproteobacteria > Parvibaculales > Parvibaculaceae > Parvibaculum. The sequence continues at coordinate 47,902 of CAISYL010000080.1, forward strand.
GCGCTGCGCGTTCGGCATATTTCAGCACCGCTGTTTCGATGGCCGGGCGATAGACCGCGATCTCGTCTGCGGAGGCGAGGCCGCGCACGACGGCATGGCCCTTCTGCTGGAGCGATGCGATGGCGGTCGGGTCGACAGGATACGGGGTGTCGAGCTTGCGAAACTGCTCGCGTTCCGCCTCGGTGATGAGTGCCGAAGATGTCATGCGCGGTTCGTCTCCCCTCGAACGTGCCATGAAAATTTACAGTCATATCTGACTAGAAGTAAAGAGGATGCGCGGGTCGCCCGGCCGTTTCCGCGATCTCCGGGACGCCGCCGGATGGAGAATTTGACCAGACGTCGCGTAACGCTGCGTCGGCGGGACCTCTCGATTGCTCGTCCGACGTGTCGATTGACGGCGGTGCTGCGGGGGCGGAAACTCGCCGCAAATCGGACACTCAAGAATGAAGAACCAAGGGAGCATCAGATGAAAGAAGCATGGATCATCGACGCGGCGCGCACGCCGCGCGGCGTCGGCAAGATCGGCAAGGGCGCGCTGACGGAAGTTCATCCGCAACGCATTCTCTCGACAGTGCTCAAGGCACTTGGCGAACGCAACAATCTCGACAGCGACGATATCGACGATGTCATCGCCGGTTGCGGCACGCAGTTCGGCAAGCAGGGCGCCTGCATTGCGCGCATGGCGGCGCTCGACGCCGGCTGGAAGAACACGGCGCCGGGCTTTTCGCTCGATCGCTTCTGCGGCTCGGGGCTCACCGCCGTCAACCTCGCCGCGATGGGCGTCATGTCGGGCATGCAGGACCTCGTCGTCGCCGGCGGCGTCGAGTCCATGTCTTATGGTTCGAGCCTGCCGCGCGCCGGCGGTGCCACCGTCGACAGCAACAATCTGCATCTGCGGGAAATCCATCCGCAGCCCCATCAGGGCATCTGCGCCGATCTGATCGCGACGCTCGAAGGCATCAGCCGAGAGGACACGGACAAGCTTGCGCTGGAAAGCCAGCGCCGCGCCGATCACGCGATCCGCAACGGACATTTCGCGAAGAGCCTCGTTCCAGTCTATCACGATGACGGCCGCCTCGCGCTCGACAAGGAAGAGTTTCCGCGTCCGGGCACGACGCTCGAGAGCCTGGCGGGCCTCAAGCCGGCCTTCGCTGCGATGTATGATTTCCCGCTCGACGAGGAAGGCCTCACCTACAAGAAGCTGGTGCAGAAGTCCTATCCCGACGTGCAGATCAATCACATCCACCATGCCGGCAATTCGTCGGGTGTCGTCGACGGCGCCGGCGCGGTCGTGATCGCATCGCCGGAATATGCCAAGGCGCATGGGCTGAAGCCGCGCGCCCGCATCCTTTCGGTGGCGACGGCGGGCGACAGCCCCGAGCTGATGCTCAATGCACCGGTGCCCGCGACGAAGAAGGCGCTGCAGATCGCCGGCATGTCGCTGAAGGACATCGATCTCATCGAAATCAACGAGGCCTTCGCAGTCGTGCCGCTGAAGTTCATGCGCGACCTCAACGTTGATCCGGAGATTGTCAACGTCAATGGCGGCGCGATGGCGCTCGGCCATCCGATCGGCGCGACGGGGGCGATCATTCTCGGCGCGCTGCTCGACGAACTGGAACGCCGGGATCTCAATGTCGGCCTCGCCACGCTTTGCGCGGCGGGCGGCATGGCGCCGGCGACGATCATCGAGCGGATGTAGGCAACCGCGACGATCTCGACGAAACGCCCGCCGGCATAAACCGGCGGGCGTTTTTGTCTGCGGAAGGCGATGCGGGTCAGTCGGCCGGTTCGACGATGATGACGGACGCCGCGTGATGGGCGCGGGCAAAGCGCAGGTGGAGAGCGAAGGCGATCGCCACCGCAAGGGCTAGGACGACCGCGGTGACCTCAAGAACGCCGCTCATATCGTGGTCGGTGGCGACGGCCGATGTCAGCATGGGACCGGCACTGCAACCGAGAAGTTGCGCGCCCGCCATGAGCATGGCGGAACGGCGGGACGGATCGGCCTCGATGAGGAGCGGCACCTGAAACGGCAGGGCGAAGAGCCAGAGAAAGCCGAAGGCGGCGACGCAGAGCAGATAGATCGCCGCACTGGGCTGCATGGCAAAGATGCCGACGAGAGCTATATTGGCGAGGCCGCAGGCGATGAAGGCGAAGACCGCGTTTACGCGGCCGGCGAGGGCCGTTGCGGAGAATCCGCCGACGACTTGCGCCGCGAGCGCGACGGCGACGGCCAGACCGGCGGTCTGTGGCGATACGCCGGCCAGTACGCCGACGCGTTCGATATAGACCCAGAGGCCGACAATCGCCGCGAGATAGAGGAAGACGACGAGCAGCGCGATGATGCCGGAGATCGGCAGCGCCGCGCCCGGTGTGTTGTCGGTTTTTGGCAGCGGCTCGAACCGATCCGGGATGAAAAACGTGCAGGCGATCGCGAGCGCGGAGAGCGCGCCCAGTGTGAAGAGCCCCACGTTCACGCCATAGATCGGCAACAGTGTGACGGGCAGGGCGGCGGCAAGCACGAACTGCATGAGGGTCTGCAGCGTGACGAAGATACCGGAAAGCCTCTCCGGCGATTGTCCGCGTGTAATCAGGTTGACGGCGACCCAGACGAGAAGACCTGACGCCGACCCCGCCACGGCACGAAGAAGGACGATGCCCATGCCGTCGACATAGATCGTGCCGAAATTGGCGGCCGCCAGAACGAGGCAGGCGGCGATGCTCATCAACCGCAGGCGATGCGGCTTGAGCAACATGCCGGCGAGGGCGGAGACGATGCCGATGGCGAGCAGTTCGCTCGTCGCGGCATAGCCAACCTCGGCCACGTCGAGGCGACCAGCTTCCGCGAGAGCCCCAAGCAGCAGGGGCTGCAGACCGAGCATCAGCAGAGCGATCGAGCCGAGAATGAGGCAGGCAGCAACAGCGCCGGTCTTCGGAGGAGCACCAAAACCATCGATACGCATACTGTCGGTCATGATGCTCCTCCGTCTCCAGAGATCAGAAATTGGTCTTGAAATAGACGCCGAAGGTTCGCGGATCGCCGTAGTAGAGGATGTCGAAGTTCAACGAATCGAGAGGAACCGTGTCGACGACATACTTTTTGTCGAGAATATTCTTACCCCATATACCTGTTTCATAGGCGCCATCGGGCGAACGCCAGCCGAGGCGACCGTCGACGAGAAGCACCGGCCCTTGTGCAAGACGTTCGGTATTGCCGGTATCAGTGTAGACCTTCGCTTTGTAATTGCCGTTAAGCGTCGTCACGATCGCGTCTCCGCCTGAGAGCGCATATTCATAATACGCTCCCGCATCCAGGCTCAACTTCGGTGCGTTGACCATCGTATTGCCCGAGTTGTCGACAGGGTTGCCGCTGCTGTCGAGGGTCTTGAAGTTTTCATATTCGGAATGCAGCAGAGAGGCGCCGAGTGACAGCGTAAGCCCTTCCAAGGGGCGCGCTTGCACCTCGGCTTCTAGGCCATAGACCTTCGCGGCGGAGGCGTTATCCAGGATTTGAGCTGTCGTCAAACCACGCGGAACGAGCGTGTAGACCTGAAGATCCTTGTAGTCGTAGTAGAATGCCGAAGTATTCAGCCGCAGTTTTTTCGTTATATCGATCTTGGAACCAACTTCGTAGGCGTTCACGCTCTCATCATTGTACGGCCCCAAGTCGGATGCGACCGTCGTTGAGACACCGGAGAAACCACCGCCCTTGTATCCCCGGTTGTAGGTTGCGTAAACCTGCGCGGCATCGGTGATCTGATACTTGAGGCCAAGGCGGCCAGACAGAGAGCTCCAGTGCTTCGATTTATCATAGGAAAGAATGTGATCGGTGCCGTAATTGCCGACCTCATCATAATTAAAGTCTTTGAAGTCCGCTGAATAGCGCAGGCCGACGGTCGCCGTTAGCTTGTCGGTCACTTTGTAATCGGCTTGCCCAAAGGCAGCATAGCTATCCGTGCGCTGCTCATAAGGGTAGTAATAGTCCCCGATGGCGTCGGGAGGCGAATAGCCTAGATCAACAAGCGCGTCGACCCTGTTGTTCACCTTGAGCGACTCATGCGCGTAGTAGATGCCGGCCACCCAAGCAAGGGGCGTGTCGCCATTTGATTGGAGGCGCAATTCCTGACTGACTTGGTACTGTCGTGCTTTGTAGCGACTTTCGATCAGGTTCTCAGGATCGGAGTCCGTGTCCTCTACGTCGTCGCGCAAAGACCAGTCCAGTGCAGAGATAGAGACGAGCGATGCTGAGCCGAGATCCCATTTGATATTGTTGGAGACGCCAAACAGGTCGACCGCGTCAGTTCCCTCGATGTTGTAGTCACCAGCAAAGGGATCCCCATCGTGGTCTGCATAGCCGTAGCCAAAGAGCCCGAAGAAGGTGCCACCAGGGGCGATCTCCCTGTTTTGCCCCATGATCGCTCCGTTGCGCAGCTTGCCCCCGCGGAACTGCGTCGTCATCTCGAAGTCTTCATTCGGCGTGAAGAGGAAGGTAAGGCGGCCTGCCCATTTATTGGTGTTGTTGACATCGTGGCCGGTCACGCGATTTTCGGTGTAGCCGTCATTGCGGCTGTAGGTGGCGGCGATGCGGACGGCGAGCTTGTCCTTAACGATAGCATCGCTGACGGCACCTTCCAGATTGAGCGTGTTGTAATTGCCGTATTCGGCGGAGGCATAACCTTCGAGGTCTTGCGTGGGCTTCGCCGTGATGATGTTGATCGCGCCGCCCGTTGTGTTGCGGCCGTAGAGCGTACCTTGCGGTCCGCGCAGTACTTCGACGCGTTCGAGATCGAAGAACTGACCGCCCTGCGCGAGCGGCGAGCCGATATAGGCGCCGTCGACATAAATGCCGACCGCGTTGGACGAGGTCGGGTTGAAATCGTTGGAGCCGATGCCGCGAATGAAGATTTTCGGATTGGCCGAGGCGTCCGCACTCTTGATCTGCAGTGACGGGGCGAGACCCGTCAGGTCGTTGACGTCCTTGACGCCCAGATCGTTCAGCGTGTCGGCGGTGAAGGCGGTCACCGCGACGGGGACCTTCTGGATGTTCTCCGAGCGCTTCTGCGCCGTGACGACGATCTCCTGAAGTGTTCCGTCGTCGGCCGTGGAGCTCGCGGTCGTGGCGGCTGGAGGTGGCGGTGCGGCCTCTTCGGCCTGGGCGACCGAGACGGCGAGGAGCAGCGCCGCGGTGCATGTGGTTCCCAGATATCGTGTGACGAACTTCATGGCGATCCCCTGTCCCCGTCACGACAACTACGTGACAAACAGAACGATAGTGGTCGCTATCGAAGTGTCAAACGGTTTTCAGCGGTCCGTCAGCGGAATTTTGAGTAGTAGAGCGCGATCATCGAGGCGAGTTCCTCGGTCATTTTTTTGGCATCTTCGGGCTCTTCGATGGCCATTTCGGTGGCAGCATATCCCACTTCGGTGGTGAGACGCGCGGCCATCCGCAATTCTTCCTCGTCCGTTTTCCTGTAAAGAGTGCTCAAACATTTGGCGATGTGGTTGGCGACGAGGTCGCGAGAGGCGATACGCACCTCGCGCAGCACCGGCACAGCGCGCATCGCACGCATGATCCACACGCCACCCGGTTCGCGCCGCGTGATCTCGTTGACCTGCTGCTGGATGTCGAGCGTCTTGCGGTAGCTCTCTTCGTAGTTTTTCGATTCGAGCCCGCCGTTTTCGATCCAGGCAAAGACGGCATCGTCCTGCCGTTGCATCAGCCGGGCGCCAAGCTCGCGCAGTAATGCATATTTGTTCGGGAAATATCGATAGAGGGCGGGCGGAGTGAGGCCGGCGCGCTTGCAGACAAGATTGGTGGAAAGCTGTTCGACGCCGACCTCTTCGAGAAGTTCGCCGGCCGCCGCCAGAATGGCGTCATAGGTCTGCCGAGAGCGCTCCTGCAAAGGCTGAGTCTTCATCTCCATGTCGGGAGACCGATTGCCTCCGCGCTTGCCCGCCTTCAGGGCCGCCGCCGTGGCACGCTTCACCGGCGCTTTCGCGGCCGTGTCGGGATCCTTGCGTTTGCCTGTGCTCTTCAAGATCGTCCGCTCTGGATTACTGGTTCTCTGTCATCCGAAGATGTTCCCCGCTGACGGCCGCGTCAATGAGGAGGATTGCCACAATCTCCTCAACGCTTCTGTCCATAGCCGCGAAACTGATTGAATATCTCCGCCATCTGATCGTCCGACAGTATGTGCGGTTCGCCGATCAGCAGCGTACCGTAATAGACGGCCGCCTGTTCCTCGACTTCCTCGGCCAGCGCATAGGCATGGTCGAGGTTGCGGCCAAGGGCAATCTGGCCGTGATTGGCCATAAGGCAGGCGAGGCGTCCATCGAGAGAGGCCACCACGGTGTCGGCGAGTTCCGACGTGCCAAATACCTCGTAAGGTGCCACGGGAACCTCCGTGCCGCCGGTTACGCCGACCATGTAATGAATGGCGGCAATGGGCTTGTGGCTGCAGGCGAGGATCGTTGCGTGGCGCGAATGACAGTGGACGACGGCATTCATGTCGGGGCGCTTTTCGAGAATGCGCTGATGCATGCGCCATTCGCTGGAGGGGCGTTTCGCGCCAGGCGAGGTCGTGCCGTCGGCTGCGACCTCGACGATGCTGTCCTCGTCGAGCAGGTCGGGCACGATGCCGCTTGGAGTCACAAGGATGCCATCGCCGAAGCGCACGGACGCGTTGCCGGAGGTCCCGCGGTTGAGGCCGCTTGCCGCCATTTTCTTCATGACGCGGACAAGGCCGGCACGGAGTTGCATTTCGTCGGATTGTGGCGCGGTCATCGTCGATCCTCAGTTCGTTCTCAGCGGAGCTTGCCGCATGAAAGCCTCGGTCGCCTCGAAACTCTCCACGCGGCCGAGTGTGCCGAGCCCTTGTGCAACCAAAGCCGCCGTCGCGGTCGCGAAACGGCAAGCATCGACGATATCCCAGCCGCGATCGAGCGCAGCGATGAAGCCCGCGCAATAGGAGTCGCCACAACTCGTCGTGTCGACCGGTTCGATAGCATAGGCGGGGAGGCGTTGCGTGTCTTCGCCGAGCGCGAGTAAGGAGCCTTCGGCGCCGAGCTTGAAAATACAGTTCTGGGCGCCCATCGCCTGAAAGGCTTTGGCGGCATCTTCCGGTGTCTCCGTCTCGGTCAGGAACAGGGCTTCGGAAATGCTCGGCATGAAATAATCGACATAAGGCAGTATCTGCTCGAGTTCTGATTTGGTGTGGGGGCCGGGCGCGATGATATCGCAGACGACGAGCGCCCCGGCCACTTTGGCCGTGGCGAGAAAGCGTTTGCGTGCCTCGGCGTCGATGTTCGGCGCGCCGACGGCGCCCCAATGGATGTACCGCGCGCTTTTGGCGGCTTCGATCGCTTCTTCAGACAGGGTCATGAATATGCTGGCGCCCAACGCATGCAATGTGGGCCGCCGACCCTGGTTGTCGATCGGGAGAATGGTGGCCGATGTGGTCATGCCCGGCAACGTGGCGAGGAAGGCGGTGTCGACGCCGTAATCCTCGTAAGTGAGGCGCAGGAAGCGCGCAATGCGATCTTCGCCAAGTGCGGAGACGAGTGCCGTGTCGACGCCGAGCGCGGCGGCGACGAGCGCCGTGCCGCCCGCCGTACCGGCCGGCATGATCTCGATCTGCTCGATCAGCCGTCCCGCTCCGTCTTCCGGGATGGAGTCGATCGGCCGCCCGAGAATATCGAGCGTGGTCAATCCGACGGCCAGCAGTCTTCCTCCCATCGTCTTCTCCTTTGGCGTTTATTGTTCGCCTTGATAGCGCGCTTTCAATATGGTAGTCAAAGCTATTGTATCTGACCAAGGGAGATGCCGGTGAACAACAAGATCGATCTCGAACTTCGGGCGCGAGCCAAGGCCGTCATCCCCAATGGCATGTATGGCCACGAGTCTGTGGGGTTGCTGCCCGACGGCTATCCGCAGTTCTTCGCCAAGGCCGACGGCGCCTATATCTGGGACGTCGACGGCAATCGTTACCTCGATTTCATGTGTGCGTATGGGCCCAATCTCCTGGGCTACAAGCACGAAAAGATCAACGCGGCCTATATCGATCAGCTGTCGCGTGGCGATGCGATGACGGGCCCGTCACCGATGCTCGTCGAGCTTGCCGAAAATTTCGTCGGAATGGTTTCGCATGCCGACTGGGCGATGTTCGCGAAGAACGGCACGGACGTGACCTCGATGGCAATGGTCATCGCGCGGGCGCATACCGGCAAGAAGAAGATCGTGCTCGCGAAGGGTGCCTATCATGGCGCCGCTCCGTGGTGCACGCCGATCAAGAATGGCGTCACCGAGGAAGACCGGGCGAACCAGATTTTCTATGACTATAACGATGTCGCGAGCCTCGAGGCCGCGGTGAATGAGGCGGGCGACGATCTCGCGGCGATCTTCGGATCGCCCTTCAAGCACGATGCCTTTGTCGACCAGGAAATGCCCAACCCCGCCTATGCGCGCCGTGCCCGCGAACTCTGCGATGCCAAGGGTGCGCTGCTTGTAGTCGACGATGTGCGGGCGGGGTTCCGCCTGGCGCGCGACTGCAGCTGGTCGCTCGTGGGCGTTCAGCCGGATCTCAGTGCCTGGGGTAAGCTGATCGCGAACGGTCATCCGATCTCGGCGCTGCTCGGCTCGGAAAAGGCGCGGGAAGCGGCCGGCTCGATCTATGTCACCGGCTCCTATTGGTTCGCCGGGGCGGCCATGGCGGCGGCCGTCGCAACGCTGAAGGAAATCCGCGAGACTGACTATCTCGAGCACACGGTCAAGCTCGGAACCAAGCTACGCAACGGCCTCGCCGAACTCGCGGCGGCGAGCGGCTTCGGTCTTCGCCAGACCGGTCCCGTGCAGATGCCGCTCTTTCTGTTCGACGACGATGCCGATTTTCGCAAGGGCTACTTCTGGAGCGCGGAACTGTTGAAGCACGGCGTCTATGTGCATCCGTGGCACAACATGTTCCTTTGTGCAGCCATGAAGGACGAGGACATCGACCTGGCGCTGAGGGCGGCTAAGGAAGGTTTCGCGGCCCTGAAGCAGCACCAAGGCGCGCTCGAACGCATCGGCAAGCTCGATGCGCTTCAGGCGGCTCACGTCTGAAGCTGAAGTATCCTTCAGCCGGTTTCTCCGAGAGATAATAGCACCTCGGCTTTCAGCCGGCTGAAGGCAACGTCCGTGCGATCGCGCGGGCGCGGCAGGTCGACGTCCACCGTCTTGCGGATGCGGCCGGGGCGGGGCGCCATGACGACGACGCGATCTCCGAGATAAAGCGCTTCGTCGACGTCATGCGTCACCAGCACCATGGTAATGCCTTCGGCTTGCCAGATATGCTGCAGTTCTTCCTGCATGTGAGCGCGGGTCAGTGCATCCAATGCGCCGAAAGGCTCGTCCAGCAGCAGCAAGGCGGGACGGTTGACGAGACCGCGGGCGATGGCGGCGCGTTGCGCCATGCCGCCCGAGAGCTGTCTGGGAAATGCCTTTTCGAAACCATTGAGGCCGACGAGAGAAATATGCCCGGCGATGCTGGCGCGTTTCTCCTCGACACTCAGCTGTGAGTTTTCAAGCGCCAGCGCGATGTTTTCCTCGACGGTCAGCCAGGGGAATAGCCTGTGCTCCTGAAAGATGAGGCCGCGCGCCAGGCTGGTGCCGGAGATGCGCTTGCTGCCCAGCAGAATTTCTCCGCCATAGTCGCTATCGAGGCCGGAGATGAGGCGGAGCAGGGTGGACTTGCCGCAACCGCTCGGGCCGAGCAGCGACAGGAATTCGCCCGGTTCGACGGTAAGGCTCAGATCGTCGATCGCCGCGAAGGCGTCGCCGGCCACCTGGAAGCGCTTGTTGATGTGGCGAATGTCGAGCGTGCCAAGTTCCGTCATGTTCCGGTTCCGATCAATTCGTGTCCTGCCAGCGCAGCACATAGGCCTGCATGCGATTGGCGATAGTGTTGAAAAGAAAGCCCACGCCGCCGATGACACCCATACCGAGCAGCACAAGCTCCATGCGGAATTGCTCGCGGCCCTCCATGATGGCGCTGCCGATGCCGGGTGCGACGGCGAAGAGATATTCTGCGCCGATGGTAGCGAGCCAGGCATAGATCAGCGCGAGGCGGAGACCGGTGGCGATCGACGGGGCGGCGGAGGGCAGGATCACTCTGCGGAGCGTCTGAAGACGCGTGAGTTTCAGGATGCGGGCGACTTCGAGATAGCGCGCATCGACGCTTCGCACGCCCTGATAGGTGTTGAGCATCACGGGCAGGAAGACCGCGAGGCCGATGAAGGCGATCTTGGCCGGCTCGTCATTGCCAAGCCAGATCGACATCAATGGAATCCACGTGAAGAGCGCGATGTGCTTCAAGCCGTTGAGAAGGGGGCTCAGCAAGTCGTCGAGCAGGCGGATTGTACCGAGGCCTGCACCCAGAACGAGGCCTACAAAGCCGCCGCCAAGGAGGCCGAGGACGTCGCGCCTGAGACTTGCACCGAGCGCAGTGAGAAGCGATCCATCGCGAAACTGCTCACGCGCCGTCGCCACCACCGCTTCGGGCGAGGCCCAGATGCGCGTGTCGAGCAGGCCATGACGGATGGAGAGGTCCCAGGCGATGAGCAGCAGCAGCGGGAAGACGAGGCCCGAGCCGAGAATTTTTTCGAGCCTGCTCATGTGGCTCCTCCATAACGCCGCGCCAGCGTCGTTTCGGCTTGTGCGAGCAACTTGTCGAGCGTGAAGCCGATGATGCCGATGACGATCATGGTGGCGATCATCACGTCGAGCTGAAAGAGTTGCCGTGCCATGACCATCTGGTAGCCAACACCTTCCGTCGAGGCGAGGAGTTCGACCACGACGAGCGATTGCCAGGCATGCGTGAGGCCGTAGCGCAGACCGGTGAAGATCGGGAGCAGGGCGCCGGGCAGCATGATCCGGCGTAATGTCTGGAGCTTGCCGAATTTGTAGATCCGGCCAAGTTCGAGATAGGCCTTCGGGATGTTGCGGAAGCCATCAAGCGTATTCAGCATCGTCGGGATCAACGCCGCTTCCGCGATGATGACGATCTTCAAGGCTTCGCCGATCCCGAAGAGGATCATCAGGAAGGGTATCCAGGCGAGAACGGGTATCTGTGCAACCGCGAGGAAGGTCGGTCGCAGAAAGCGCTCGACACGCGGCGAGAGCCCCATCGCTGCGCCAAGCACGAGACCGATGAGCGCGCCGGCCGCGAAGCCGGACGCCACGCGCCTGACGCTGATCGTCAGGTTGGCTGCAAGGTCGCCGGACGCGACCATCGATGCGAGGGCGCTGTAGACGGTTTCGGGCGATGGCAGGATGAGCTGCGGGACAAGGCCGGCACGGGACGCGATATCCCAAAAGAAGAGCAACAGGATCGGGGAGAGCGATCCGAGGCATAGGCGCCGATAGGGAAAGGCACCGCGGACGGCGATCGCCTTTTGCCGCTGCCGGACCTGCAGCGTGGCTTCGCCCGCGATCGGTGCGACAGGCAGTTTGATAAGCGTGGCCGTTTTGCCGGAAGGCGCGGGAATAAGGCGCCGGCGAAGCGGCGCAAGATTTGTGTTCGACGCTCTCATTGCGTGACCACCGGCTTGCCGTCCTTGTCGAATTCCGGCCAGTAACGTTCGAGGCCAAGCGACTGCAGGGCGAGTTTCAGCGGCTCGCGGTCGATCCAGCCATTCATGTCGACGGGGGAGCGGATCAGGTTGAAACGCAGAGAGTTTGCCGCGGAGCGCTCATATTGCGCGGTGATGAAGTCGTCGAATAGAGGGCTGTTCAGGATCTTCGGGTCTTCGCCGGCCTGCGCCTCCTTGAAGAGCGCCGCCGGTACGCCGACCTTGGCCCAGATGTCATAGAGCGCGGGCTGGTTCGCCGGTTCGGAGGCCCAATGCGCTTCACCGACCAACACCTTGACGACGCGATTGACGATCGCCGGATGCGCCTTCGCAAAATCGTCGGTCACGAGAAAGGCAGCCTGCGAGGACAGCTTCGGGTCCTGGCCTTTGGTCGTATAGAGGTATTTGATGAGGCCCTTGTCGCGCGCGCCGAACGAGTAATAAGACGTGAACGACGCATCGACCTGATGCGCGGCGAGCGCGGAGAGGCTCGTCGCTGCGTCGAGGTTGACGACCTTGAGGTCGCGGTATGAGAGGCCGACGGTCGACAGGATGTTCGCGGCGGTAAGCTGGAAAAGTGTGCCGTTGAAGTTCGAGACCGTGCGGCCCTTGAGATCGGCAAGACTCTTCAGCGTCGAGTCCGACGGGATCGCGATATAGGTCGGGAAGCGCGTACCGGCCGCGAGAAGAAGCCGCGTTTTGAGCCCGAGAGAGCGGCCGACGATTTCGGGCAGGTCGCCTTGCCATGCGAAATCGAGCTGGCCGCTGGCAAGCGCTTCATTGACCGCCGGGCCCGCGCCGGCGAAGAAGTGCCATTCGATCTTTGTACCGTCTGCGGCAAATTCCTTCTCCAGCAATCCCTTCACATGCACGCCGGATATGTAATTACCGGCCGAATAGGGACGCCCTCCGACGCCGGCCATGGCGACCCCGATGCGGATGACGTCAGGCTTGTCTCCGGCCTGTGAGGTCAGGGGACCGGCGAAAATGCTCGCCGAGAGGACGAGTAAAAATCCGAAAATACGCCGAACCGGCATGGGCATCCTTTCCGCATTTGGCGCCGACCCGGCTCCGCAAACCACATCTGCACAACGTGAAAGAAGAAAGTCGTTGTGCTTTCGTTGTGTTTATATAAGTCTATTAAACAGATAGGATCAAGGTAGATTCTTCGCCAATTTTCAAATCGCAATCGCGCGAAAAGGAGGCTTCATGACGGCAAATGACAATCAGACCCTCGCGGCACTCGGTTTTGAAGTGGTCCCGGTGGCGGGACGTATCGGCGCCGAAGTACGGGGCATCAAGCTTTCGGGCACGCTCGATGCGCGGGCGCTTGGCGCGTTACGCGAGACGCTGAACCGGTACAAGGTGCTTTTCTTCCGCGGACAGACGCATCTCGACGACGTCACGCAAGAGGCGTTTGCGACGGCGCTGGGCAAGCCGCTCGCGCATCCGACGGTGCCGGTCAAGCAGGGCAGTTCATGGCTCCTCGAACTCGACTCGCAATATGGCGGACGGGCGAATTCCTGGCATACCGACATCACCTTCCTCGACGCCTATCCCTGGGCATCCATCCTGCGCGCGGTGGTCGTTCCAGCGGCCGGCGGGGACACCGTCTGGGCGAATACGGCGGCGGCCTATCAGGAGCTTTCGCCCGAACTCAAGTCGCTGGCCGACAATCTCTGGGCGCTGCACACCAATGATTACGATTACGCCGCGGTGCGCCGGGATATCACCGACGAACAGATCAAGCGGCACAAGGAAGTCTTCGCTTCGACCGTCTATGAGACCGAGCACCCGCTGGTACATGTCCACCCGGAAACCGGTGAGCGGCATCTTCTGACCGGGCATTTCCTGAAGCGGATTCTCGGTGTTTCATCTGCGGATTCGGCGCGTCTCTTTTCCGTCTTCCAGGATCATGTGACCCGGCTCGAAAACACGGTGCGCTGGCGCTGGGCGGTCGGCGACGTTGCCATCTGGGACAATCGCGCCACGCAACATTACGCAGTCAACGATTATGGCGACGAGCACCGCGTCATGCGCCGCGTCACGCTGGCGGGCGAAGTACCCGTCGGCGTCGACGGGCGGCGCAGCCGGACGGTGAAGCCGGCTCCGGTCAGCATCGCGGCGGAATGACGCGCCGATTGCCAGATGCGGGCGCGCCTTGCGTGGCGCGCCCGTTCTATTCCCGGCCAATCGGCCTGTTCCCGGCCCATCAGGCCTTGCTTCCTGCCGATTAGCGCGCGCGTTTATCGCCGACGCGTGCTATGACCCGCCTTTCCCCGAGGAACAGGCCCGGACGCGCGCGGCAAGGCCGCCCGCCGGATGCAGCAGGATTTGGTCCCAGACGTGGCTTTTTTACCGACAAGTCGTCCGCTCGCCCGCGCGTTGGCTGAGCGTTCCTATAATGATCCGACACCTGTCCAGACGGCAGTGCTGGAGCCGGAAGCGGCCGAGCGCGACCTTCTGGTCTCCGCGCAGACGGGGTCCGGCAAGACGGTGGCCTATGGCCTCGCGCTCGGATCGACGCTTCTCGGCGATGCCGAACGGCTCGACGAGCCGGAAGATCCGCTGGCGCTGATCGTCGCGCCGACGCGCGAACTGGCGCTCCAGGTTCATCGCGAATTGCAATGGCTCTACGCGTTCGCCAATGCGCGCGTCGTCGCCTGTGTGGGCGGTATGGACCCGCGCAGTGAGGCCCGCCAGCTTGCGCAGGGCGCGCATATCGTGGTCGGCACGCCGGGCCGCCTGCGCGACCATCTGGAGCGCGGCCGGCTGAAAATCGGTGCGCTCAAGGCTGTCGTTCTCGACGAGGCCGACGAGATGCTCGATCTCGGATTTCGCGAGGATCTCGAATTCATTCTCGACGCGACACCCAAAGAGCGCCGGACGCTCCTTTTCTCGGCGACGCTGCCGAAGGAGATCGTGACGCTCGCGCGGCAATATCAGCGCGATGCGTTTCGCATTCAGGCGGCGGGCGGAGAGCGCGGCCATGCGGATATCACCTATCGCGCGATCCGGGTTGCGGCGAACGAAGTCGAACACACGGTCGTCAACGTATTACGCTTCGCGGAGGCACCGACGGCGATCGTCTTCTGCAATACGCGTGAGGCCGTCAGGCATCTGCAGGCGATCCTGCTCGAGCGTGGCTTTTCGGTCGTCGCGCTTTCAGGCGAATTGAGCCAGGGCGAGCGCAATCATGCTTTGCAGGCCTTGCGTGATGGACGCGCGCGGGTCTGTGTCGCGACCGACGTCGCGGCGCGAGGCATCGACCTTCCGAGCCTCGGCCTCGTCATTCATGCCGATCTGCCGCACGATGCGGAAGTGCTGCAGCACAGGAGCGGGCGCACCGGTCGCGCCGGTCGCAAGGGCGTCAGCGTAATGCTGGTTCCGCAATCGAAGCGCCGCAAGGCGGAGCAGTTGCTCAACACGGCGCGCATCAAGGCGGAATGGGTGGCGCCGCCGTCGCTCGAAGACATCAAGAGACTCGATCAGGAACGCTTGCTCGAAAGTTCGATCTTCGCCGAGGAAGCTGCCGAAGAC
>CAISYL010000081.1 GCA_903889655.1 uncultured Alphaproteobacteria bacterium
CCGGCCGAGATGATCATGTCGTCGCTGCGGGCCTGGAACCAGAAATAGCCCTCTTGGTCCATCAGATAGGTGTCGCCGGTGAGATTCCAGCCGTGCTGGACATAGGTCGTCTGGCGAGGGTCGTCGAGATAGCGACAGCCGAGCGGGCCCTTGACGGCAAGACGGCCGATGGAACCCGGCGGCAGCTCCTTCCCATCCTCATCGAGAATGGCCGCGCGAAATCCGGGCACCGGCCTGCCCGTCGCTCCGGGCCGAATGGCGTCGTCTGCCGCGGAAATGAAAATGTGCAACATCTCCGTTCCGCCAATGCCGTCGATCAGATCGATGCCGGTCGCCGATTTGAAATCGAGCCTCGTCTGCAGCGGCAGGGGCTCGCCGGCCGACACGCAGCGCCGGAGGCTCGACATGTCGTATTTGTCCGCCAGACCGAGCATGGCGCGATAGGCGGTCGGAGCCGTGAAGCAGACGGTCACCTTGTGCCGCTCGATCGCTTTCAGCAGCGTCTCCGGCGACGCCACTTCGGTCAGCACGGTCGCCGCCCCTACCCTCATCGGGAAGATCAGCAACCCGCCGAGACCGAAGGTGAAGGCAATCGGCGGGCTTCCACAGAATATGTCATCCGCGACTGGCTTCAGCACATGCTTCGAGAATGTATCGGCAATCGCCAGCACGTCGCGATGAAAATGGATGCAACCCTTCGGCTTTCCCGTGGAGCCGGATGTGAAAGCAATCAGCGCGATATCGTCCGCAGCCGTGTCGGCCGGCGAGGACACCGGCGACGCCTCTCTCATGGCGCGTTCGAGGTCACCCTGCTCTTCGCCGAAGACAAGGATGGAAACGTCCGACGTCGCAATCTCGCCCGCGAGCCTCAATTCCTCGCACAGGCGATAGTCGCAGAGCGCAAGATTGATCTCAGCCTGCTCCATGACGACCGCCAGCTCGCGCGCCCTGAGCAGCGGCATGGTCGCCACGGCAATCGCGCCGACCCGTTCGACAGCAAGCCAGCAAGCCATCATCATCGGATTGTTGGGGCCCCGCAGCAGAACGCGGCTTCCGGGCCCAATGCCTCGCGCCTTCAGGACATTCGAGATGCGCCCGACGCGCTCCAGCACCTCGACATAGGTCCAGACGGCATCGTCGCTGATGAAACATGCCCGGTCGCCGGCCCCTGCGGCGATCATGTCGTCGAGCAGCGCGACCGCGCAGTTGAGCTTCGCCGGATAGTCGAGTTCCGGCAGATCGAAAATCAGCTCGGGCCAGAGTTCCTTCGGTGGAAGGCGGTCATAGGCGAAATTGTCCCGCTGGCGATCGGCCATGGCCATCCCTACTCGCCCATGATCTCGATGAGTTCATCGACGGGGCGCACATCCGCAAAGGTCTGCATCACCGAGCGCATCGAGGCGAGATGACCGTCTTCATAGGCAGCGACCACCGCGTCATGCGGCATGAAGGTCTTGAAGTCGAGCATCATCGCATCGCGTATCGTCGACTCACAGCCGACATTGGTCGCCGTGCCGACCACGATCACCGTATCGATGCCGCGTTCCCTGAAGAGCTTCTCGACATCCACGGTGTTCTTGAGGAAAGCGCTGAAGCGATATTTCGGCAGGACGAGGTCTTCCGCCCGGACGTCGAAGCCCGAATAAACGTCATGCGTCCAACTGCCCTCGAGAAGAGCCTCGATCGCCTCGCCCCGCTTGTCGGCACTGACGAAATTCTCGAAATAATGGCCCCAATATGTATCCGTTCCCGGCGCGCCTGTCGTATGTCGAAACCAGGCGACGAGACCGCCCCGGCTCCGGAGCGCGTCCACCAGACAGTTGATCGCGGGAACGATCGTCAGCGTCGGCGGCGTGTGGAAGGGCGCGCCGGGCACGAGCCAGGCATTCTGCATGTCGATGACCATCAACGCGGTCTTCTTCGGCTCGATGCGATCGAAGACGGCAAGTGTTCCCCGGCGGTAGATCGAACGATCGATCAACTCCTGCGGCAAGGAAGCGGAAGCCTTGGTCATCGTCTTAGCTCCGGTATGCGGACATCTATCTCAACTGGTCGAGCACGTTGTTGACGGCCGTCGGCAATGTCGTTCCGAAACGCAGGGCCCGTTCCGGCGACCAACCCTGAACGGGGTCCTCTCTCCATGACGTATCCTTGAAAGGCTGTTCGAGCAGGATCGACAGGCAGTCGAAACGCTCGGCAATCCAGTTCCATGCCATGGTGAGATCGGCTTCGGCCGGCGAACCGCCCGGATAGGGATGGCCCAGTTCGTATTCAGGAGACGCCGCCGCCCAGCTTCGTTCGAAGGCATTGAAGAGCGATTTCAACCGCTCCGACCGCGACGGGATTTCGAGCGGGCCGCCGAGAAAATTGCATCGCAACTCCTCGTCGCCGTGGCAATCCATGGCGAAATCGACGCCCGTCTTCTCCATGAGCGCGCGCACATGAAAGACTTCGGGGCTGCGTTCAAGGCCCGGGCTTACCCATTCGCGATTGAGGTTGGCGCCGGCCGCATTGGCACGCGTATTGCCGCGGCGCGAGCCGTCCGGATTCATGTTGGGCACGACATGAAAGACGGCCCTGTCCAGAAGATCGAGCACCACCGGATCGTGCGGATCGAGCATGCGTTCGAGAAAGCCTTCGACGAAAAAGCCACCCATCGTCTCCGACGGATGCTGCCGTGCAATGATCCAGCAGACCCTCTTGCCGTCGCCCGGCTTGCCGATCGTCAGCATGTCGAGATCGGCGCCTTCGACGGTATGGCCGATGGTGGAAAGCATCATGCGCGGTGACATCTGGCAGCGTCCCAGCAGCTCCAGTTCGCGCTCCAGCGGATAAGGCGCCCATGTCGCGTAATAGCAGCTGTCATATTCCGGCGTGTGCTCGAAAACATAGTCGGGACCGACGAGCCGGCCTGGCACACGGAACCACCACTTGCGATCGTAGGAAACGAGAGGCCCCGTATTCGTCCAGGCGTTTTCGTAATCGTCCCGCCCGGCCAGCCGGTTCACCGCGCTCTCGCCTGCATTGACGATCCGGAACGTGCACGGGACGCCCCGGACGCCGGACGCGCGGAAGTGGTAATAGCCGAAGAAATCGGTTCCCTGATCCTTCCGAAGCGAGAGCTTGATGTCGGAGGAATTTACAGCGCTGACGACCTCTATGCTGCCGTTGGGAATATTGCCATTGATCGAAATCGTCATGTCGTATCTCCGCGGCGGAAGGACCGAACCCAGTCTGAACCTACTTGTTCAGCTCATACTTCATGATCCGCCCATGAGGTCCCTTGATGTCTCGCTCGAGTTCATAGACATCGCCCAGTGGCCCCACGCGATCTCTCAGTGCTTCTTCGATTGCGACGATGTCCTGGGCGTCCAGAGCGAGTTTACTGATCAGTCCGTGAGCGGGGAGATGGCGCGTATTTGTGGCACCCACGATTGCCGCCGCAACGCCTTCACGATCCAGAATGGCCCGCGTCGCAACCGTCGCGATATCGCAACCATGCTTCCCGGCAATACCACGGAGCGTTTCCAGCAGTCGCTGGAAAAGTCCCCAGCCGCCGAGATCATCTATGATCAGCTTGTATTTGATCAGCGATCTATTCGCGAATGTATTGGCCGGCTCCGCGTGCCCAAGCCAGCGCTCGGAGAGGAAACCACCGGCTACCGTCCCATAACAAAGGAGCGCGATATTATTCTTGCGACAAAAATCCACCATCTTCCGCCGCGGCCGGTCGTCGAGCAGAGAATATTGAATCTGATGCGAAACGATGGGAACCCCTGCTTCGACGATCTCCGCCAGATGCGGAACGTCGAAATTGGTCGCACCGACACGCGCGATCTTTCCCGCTTTCCGCTGGCGTTCGAGTTCAAGCGCGATGTCGACGTAACGCGGCACCGAATAGTCCCACCAGTGAAACTGCACGATGTCGATCTGTTCGACACGGAGCCGCCGCAACGAGCGATCGACGATACGTTCTACAAGACCGCGATCGGCGCGGGCGAGGTCCGACAGATCGGGAACGAACTTCGTATGGATTTGCACCCGGCGCGCATGATCGGGATATTTCGTACGAAACTCTCCGATAAGTGCTTCGACATCGGTGTAGATGTCGGCGCAATCGAATGTCGTAATCCCGGCTTCGACGAAGGTCGCCATGTCGTCAACGGCTTGCGTCCGGTCGATCGGCCCGTGATCGCCGGCAAGATGCCAACCACCCTTGATCAATCGCGAAATGCTATAGTCGGTTGAAATAGTGACGCGGGGAATCATACTTAACTAACCTACGAGAGAACGGTACCGGTGGTCTCCGACCGGCTGAATATGCGGCGTCCGGTTCGAGTGATGCGAAACCGGGTTGGACACAGGGGGTCGGGGCAAGCGACATCCGCATCCGACGTCATCCAGTCGTTGGGATTCGTGTCGCGCTGCTTGGCCGCGAGCAGGGGCAAGACCGCCGCGAGCGAATAGATCGAGAACCCTTGGTCCGGTGGCAGATAAAGCATCTCGCCGCGCAGTTCGAAGTAATCGCCGGCTTTTGCATGGCAGTAGATTTTCGCGTCTGCCGGGGCGACGACCTCCACACGTAGATCGTATAGCTCGAAAGTATCGCTGCCTGACCGGTCGGCGTTGTCCGATTCATTCATGAGAGCACGTCGCCTCCTTGTCCGCGAAAGACTCCATTTTCGGCGGGCCGTCTGTCATATTCCGGTTATTGACTGTTCGATCAATCACAAGCATCGGCGGTTATTTTGCGTCGGCTGCAAACTTCAAGCCCCCCACATTTCCGGAATTTCACTTGCGAGGCTTTCGCCGGAGATACGCGGCGATGCGTGATGGGTATGGTCCCGCTCCGTCCTCTCAAATTCCTTCCCGATACATGGAAGCTCTAACGTCTGCCTTCGCGCAGTTCTTCCGTCGCGCGCTCGTCGACACGTCCATCGCTTATGATCACTCCATAGACATCGCGGGCGGCATCGAGCGAGACATACCCCTCCAGAACGTCCTCGAGCACTTCAACGGGAGCCCGCTCAAACGGCCGTCCATAACCGGCGCCGCCGCCGGTGAGACACACGGCGACATCGCCGGCTTCCACGGCCGCGCGATAGGTCCCGACCCGCTTTTCTTTCGGCGTACCCGGAAAGAGCAACATGGCATTCGGCTCGGCTTCGCATCCGCCGGCGAGCCCCCAGGGCCGCGTCTTCGTCTTTTTCGTGACCGACAGAAATTCGCCGGGCGACCGGAACCGGATACGGCGCGTCAGAGCGACGCCGCCGCGATGCATGCCGGCACCGCCGCTATCCGCTCGCAGTTCAAGTGCCTCGATGAACATGCCCGTCTTCATTTCCATCACTTCGATGGGCGTATTGCGCACGAGGCTGCCAGAAAGATGATTGGTGGCGTTCGCTCCGTCGTGCGCGGCACCGCCGCCCCAGCCGACCGGATCGTTGTTGCTGACGGCGTAGAGCTGCCCGGTTTCCGGATTTGTGCCCACCATCATGAAGCCCGGCACATCGCCCCCTGAAGAAGCCACAAGACGATCCGGCATAGCTTGCGCAAGCGCCTTGTAGACGAGTTCGAGCGCCAGATGCGACGTCCAGAGCGTGAAGGTCGCCGAGGGATAGATCGCGTGGAAAAGATTACCGGGCGGCGCGATCACCTTGAGCGGCCGGAAGTTCCCGGCATTGCTCGGACTATGCGGCGTCGTCAGGGATTTCAGGACGAATTTGCAGATCGTCTCGGTCAGGCCGAAGGGGACGTTGATGGGCCCCCGCACGGCCGGCGACGAAGCGCTGAAGTCGCATGTCATCCCCTCGCCATCGATCGTGACCGTCACTTTGATGGGCACCGGCGTATCGCTGATGCCGTCATCGTCGACGAGATCTTCCGCCGAATACGTTCCATGCGGCAGTGACTCCAGCGCGCGTCGCGTCGTCATCTCGCCATGCTTCAGGATTCTCTGCGTCGCTTCCTCGAAACGCTCAGCGCCGAACTTCGCATAGATCTCCTGCAGCCGGCGCTCGCCTGTCCGGGTGCTCGCGACCTGCGCCTCGAGATCGCCGATGACGAGGTCCGGCATCCGGGAGTTAAAACGAATGAGTTCGACGATCTCCCTGTCGAGCTTGCCCTTCTTATAAATCTTCGTGCCCGGAAAGATCAGGCCCTCCTGATGCATGTCCGTCGAATCGAGGACATAGCCCGGATCCTTCGCCCCGAGATCCATCCAGTGGGCGCGCAAACAGGTATAGGCGAAGGGCCTCGCTTCATCCGGCGCGAAGACCGGCGCGAACAGCGTGACATCCATCGCATGCGCCGAATTCCAGTAGGGATAGTTCATCAGGACGATGTCGCCGGGGAAGAGATTTTCCTCGCCCACATATTCGACGCCCTTGCGAATGGCGTAGTCATTCGCCCCGAGGAAGAGAGCCAGACCCGGCGCATCCGCGATCAGCTCCAGATCGCGATTATAAAGAGAGATGCCGAAATCCAGCACCTCGTAAATGACGGGGTTGAAGGCAGTGCGGATCAACGTCCGCCGCATCTCCTCCGCGGCCGACAGGAGATAGCTGCGGATGACTTCCGTCGTGGCTCCATCCAGTGTCATGCCGCGTGCCTCCGAATGATCAGATGTCCATACTCGTCGACGGTCATTCGCTGGTCGGAGTGAATGACCGTTGTCGAGGTCCCTTCGTCGATGATGGCCGGCCCTTGAATGACATGCCCGGGGGCGAGGCGCTCGCGCGCATAGATTCCAAACGGCACCATCTGTCTCCGCGCGAAGCAATAGGCGTCTCGCACCTTGACCAGCGCCGTGTCGGCCGGGTCCGTCGCGGGCGGCAGCTTCCGCAAGCTGGGTTTGGCGAGCTGCCCGATCGCTCTGAGGCGCAAGGTCACGACCTGCACCGGATCGGCGATGGCGTGACCATACCGCTCGGCGTGGAGCGTATTGAAGCGCTCGACGATATCCGCCGTCTCCATATCCATCGCGATCGGAACTTCGAGCGCATGCTCCTGACCGAAGTAGCGGCATTCCAGAAAATGTTCGAGAACCTGTTCATCCGGTCGAACGCCCTGTTGATCCAGTGCCGCTCTTCCCTTTTCTTCAAGAACCGAGAAACCCGCCTCGATCGCGGGCCGTTCCGCATCGGAGAGCCGGCGGATATCCGTCTGGGAAAATTCGGACACGAGGTCGGACATCACCATGCCCCAGGCTGAAAAAGCCGCCGGCACGTTCGGAACGATCAGGTCCACGACATCGATCTCGCGCGCGAGAAGAGGTGCGATCATCGGCCCGGCGCCGCCAAAGGCAAGCAGCGAGAAGTCGCGCGGATCCTTTCCGCGTTCGACGGTGATCTCTCGTATGGCGCCGACGGTCCGCGCGATCAGCACATCGAAGACGCCGGCCGATGCCGTCAGCACATCGGTGCCGAGAACTCTAGCGATCCGCTCTTCCATACCGCGGCGCGCGGCGGCGGCGTCGAGAGACAGGGCGCCACCGAGAAAAGCCTCCGCGTCGAGATACCCGAGAACAAGCGCCGCATCGGTCGTCGTCGGTTCGACGCCCCCTTTGCCATAGGCAATGGGCCCCGGAACGGCGCCGGCGCTTTGTGGGCCGACCTGCAGCAATCCTTCCTGAACCCAGGCGATGGAACCGCCGCCCGTGCCGATGCAGCGAATGTCGAAGATCGGGATCAGTGCCGGAAAATGCTCGAGCGTCGCCTCATGCATCACCAGTGGATCCATATTCTCGATCACGCTGGCATCGAGGCTCGTTCCGCCATAATCGAGCGAAAGCAGATGGTCCCGCCCAAGGAGGCGCGCGATGTAGGCCGCGCCAACGATACCGCCCGACGGCCCGGACATCACCGTGAAGATCGGCGCCCGTGTCGCCACCTCCGAGGTCATCGCACCGCCGCTCGACCTCATGATCAGGAAGCGGCCGCCCAGCCCTTTGTCCAGCAGCGCCTGTTTCAGCTTGCCGACATAGGCTTCGAAGATCGGCCTGATATAGGCATCGAGAACCGTCGTTGCCGTCCTCTCGTATTCGCGATATTCGCGCGTGATCTCGCTCGATATGGAGACGGGCAATTGCGGAAAATGCTCACGCACGATCTCTGCCGCGCGTTCCTCATGAACCGGATTCTTGTAGGAATGCAGAAACGAAATGGCGAGCGCTTGCACGCCGGCTCCGGCGAGCTCGGCCGCCGCCGCGCGGACGGCGTCCTCATCAAGCGGGGTGACGATGTCGCCCGCCGCGTCCAGGCGCCCCGGAACGCCGATCCTGTGTCGACGTTTGACGACAGGCGCCGGCCGCTCGTATGCGAAATTATACATCTGCAGGGGTGGCACGTCGGCGCGACCGATCTCGAAAACGTCACGCATGCCCTCGTTGGTGAGGATACCCGTTATGGCGCCCTTGCGTTCGAGGATCGCGTTGAGGCCCAGCGTCGTGCCGTGAACGAAAATGTCCGTTTCCTCAAGCGGCGTCCCGAGCCGTCTTATGGCTTCCAGAACCCCCTCATAAGGTTGGCCGGGCGTCGTCGGCGCCTTGGCAAGCCTTACCGACCCCTCGACACCATCAAACTGAATGGCATCGACGAAAGTGCCGCCGATGTCGACCGCGATACGAAAACGTTTCTTTGTCTCAGCCATGTGCCGCTTTTTCTGTCAGTGAATGAGCCGGACCTTCGCGGGGAAGGCCCGGCCCACCGCCTCACTCGGAATACTGAGCCGATACTCGCGGTCAGCTTCCCATACAACTTTTCATACGCCCCTCGACCTTTCGGCGAGGCACACCCGTGTCAGAGAGAGAACGGGATCGTCAGCTCCGCGCCGACCTGGCGCGGTTCGTTTGCACTCCGGAGCGATTGTGTTCCGAAGGCATAGGCGCCCACGGCAGCCGGGGTCCGCTCGTCGGTCAGATTCCGGCCGACAAGGGCAAGCGTCCATGCCGCATCCTTCTCCAGCGCGATGCGTCCATCGATGAAGTCTTTCGCCGGAGTCTTGAGGGTGTTGTTGAGATCCCAATAGACATCGCCGCGATGCTCGAGGCTGAGACGCGTCGAAAGAGAGATGTCTTCGTAGACGGAACGCGTGTACTCGACGGCAAGTCCCGAGGTCAGACCATAGACCTGTGGTGTGCGATTGCCGCTGTAGTCGCCGACGGCGTCCTTGAATCCCCGCATCCGCGTGTTGTTGTATCCGACCTGACCATGGAGCGTGAGGCCGGGAACAAGGATGTACTGCGCCTCGAGTTCGACACCGTTCACCTCCGTCTTCGGGATGTTCTGGATCGCGGTCTCGATGCCGGAGGAGCTCGCCACCGAAAAGAAGAATTGCTGGTTCTTGAAATCGGTATGGAAAAGCGCCCCGTTGAGCTGCAGACGGTTGTCCAGGAATGTCGTCTTCAGACCCGTCTCGAAGGTGTCGGACACCTCGTTCTGATATTCGCGCGCCGCTATCGAACTCGTCGGATTAAAGCCGCCGGTCCGGAAGCCTTTTGCATAGGTGACATAGCTCATCACATCCGGCGTCCACTTGTAGGACAACGTCGCCTTGGGCTGTGCCTGCGAGAAGGTCTTGCTGTCGTTATCTCCGTTTGCCCGGTTATCGGCCGTCTTCTTGTCCTGATCGTAGCGCGCGCCGAGCGTCAGCGAGAGCGCATCCGTCAGGTCGTACACAGCCTGGCCGAAGAGCGCCCAGCTCTTGCTCTTATATTCGTCGTCGTGCCCCGTGCCGGCGCCGCTGCTGCCGACAGCTGCGAACTCGGTGATGTCGTCCACCGTGTTGTCCTGCAGATAAAGGCCGGTCACCCAGCGCAGACGCTGCTCGTTCGGCGAGGTCAGTCGGATTTCCTCGCTGTAGGTACGCGAATTGTTGATCCACGTCTGCCAGTAGTTCGGCGCGGTCGAGAAATCGCCGTCGGCATAGAGACTCTGATTGGCGACGTTGTAGGCGGAAATCGAAGTCAGGGTGAAAGGTTCGAACTGATAGTCGATCTTGGCCGAATAGGTCTGCAATCCGCGCGTGTCGACGCCGGCAATGTCTGTTGCCGGGCCCTTGGAAAAATCGTCGAAGGCGTCATTGTCGACCGGAACGAGCCACAACGCACCATCGCGACCATGCATGTAATGCGCACGCAGATCGATCGACAGTTTGTCGGTCGGTGTCATCATGAGTTCGCCCTGGAAGGCCTGTTCCTGCATGAAGTCGACATCCTTGCCGCCGCCGCCATTGGAAATCAGGCCGTCGAAATCGGTGCCCCAGGCGGAGGCCCGGAAGTAGACCTTGTCTTTCACCAGCGGGCCGCTCAGCGTCACCGTTCCGGTCTTCTGATTGCCCTCGTAATAGCCGACCTTGGCGCTTCCTTCGAACTCGTCGGTCGGCTTCTTGGTCGTGATATTGATCGCACCGGCGATTGCGCCCGCGCCGTATAGCGTACCTTGCGGTCCTCGCAGCACTTCGATCTGTTCGATGTCGATAAGCTGCTGCTTGAGAAACTCCTGCCCGGGCTCCTGCACACCGTCGACGATGGTCGTGAAAGGCGATTGCCCTCCCTGCACGGTCGTGAAGCCGCGGAAAGAGACGGTTTGGATGCCGGGACGAAGCTGATCGATGATGACGAGGTTCGGCGTCATCTTCGCCACGTCCTGAACCGTGTTGACGCCGGCCTGCTCCAGTTGATCGGCGGTCAGCGCCGTCACGGCGACAGGCACGTCCTGAAGCTTCTCAGACCGCTTCTGTGCGGTCACCACGATCTCTTCGATCTGGTCCTTGTCTTTCGTCGTATCGTCCGCCGCGTGAGAGACGTTCTGCGCGCTGTCGTAAACGGCCAAGTAGCCGAGCGGCAACATCGTCCACATCAATCGCCGACCGAAGGTCCCCCAATTCACTGCAACCATGACTAACCCCTGCCGAAATGCTCCGTCACCAAGACCAGAGTAAAAGCATCATCAAAATGTCACCCCCGAGGATCAATCACATGCCGCGGCGATTAACTTGCACGAAGCGCAAACTACGAACGAAGTCGTTGCGCCGGAATGCACACGTGCTGAGCATGGCTGTACAAAAACCGTGCAACGTGTCAGCCAATGGCGCGCCCTGGGTACGCCTTCAGGATGCCTGGCTACGGTAAAATCTCGGCTTCAGAAAGCCGCAGAAGATGGTATGCACCAGCGCCGCACAGAGGATCGCGTCCACCGTCGGGATCGACGTCAGCGTCAGGAAGCCGAGGCCATATGAGCTCGCCGGCAAGGTCATGATCCCCACGCCCGACCCGATGATCCAAGCCACAAAAGGCGCTGGCCGCAGCCCTTCGGAAGGCATGCCTTGCCGATACCGATCCGCGTCGAAGGCAAAGTCGACCACGTATACGCCCGCGACGGGCGCGATGACGATGCCGAGGAAAATGAGCGCCGGCAGGAAATATTCGAAGATGTTCGCTGCGGCGAGCGCGGTGCCCAGAACCGCGGCAACGGCGGTGAGCTTCCAGCGTTCCACCTGCGGAAACAGCGCCGAGAGCGACAACGCGGATTCGTAGAGATTCTTGTCGTTGCTCGTCCACGTCGCGAGGATGATGACGGCAAGCGCGGGAAGCCCCACACCAGCGGAGATCATAATTGCGATCAGGTCGCCGCTTCCATAGATGACCGCCAGCATTGAAGAGAGAAGAAGAAGCACGGGATATGCGATCCCGAAACTGACGAACATGCCAATCAGATTGTCGCGCGAAGACGACAGAAAACGCGTGACATCCGGCGCGATGGCGACCGCAACCATATATCCGCCGCTGACGATCGAGACGACCAGGCCGAAGCTGTAGGGGACATCGGTCGAGGGCGCGCGCATGATCGGCCCGACATCATGTGTCGTGACGGCTATCCATGATGGCACCGCGATGACGCAAAGAAGCAGCGGAACGGCAACATAGGCAAGCTTGCCCAGCGCCCGGAATCCTATGATGGCGGTGGAACTCATCAATATTCCCGCAAGCACCGTCATCATGGTCGAGTTGAGCGTTATGCCAAGCTCAGGCTGCAGCAACGCCTGGACGCTATGGGCCAGCACTTCGGTTTGTATGCCGAACCAGCCGAAAAGCGTGAAAATGAGAATCGCCGCGACCAGTTTCGCGCCCATATCGCCAAAAGTCTGGCGCACGAGGATGGCCGTCGGAACGCGTGCCTTCATCCCGACGTATCCCGTAAGCGAAGCAAGCGCGAAAACGATCGAGGCCCCAAACAAAACTGCGGGAATGAGATCGAGAAATCGCTGGTGGCTACCCAATTGACCACCGAGCGCAAAAAGCGGAACGCAAATCGTGGTGCCGATCTGAATGGCCGCTACGAAGGTCCAGCTCCGAAGGTCGCTCTCGGCGACACGCTGATGCGGATTACGTTCAACCGCACGCGCCACGACATTTACGAGTTTACGCACAATAGATACCTGTTCCCTGCATTGCCGGATACATCTGCGCTTCAGAACGCGGTTCGCCCGCGCATCGATCGCGAAGCCGCTGCAAACACCTTCCTGAAGATCATGGAAACGCGGCGGACAGGCAATGCATCCGGCGGAAGCACCATTGCCGTTGGCGTAAACTTCGTTGCGCTTGCTGGAATGCTGCGGTTGCCCGCACAACCGTCATTCGGCGGCGACGAATTGATGATCTTCCAGACGCGCGCTTCTGTTGAGATGTGCTTCCAGAACGGAAAGAAGTCGCGTGGGAGCCGGCGGCAACTGACGTCCGAGGCGACTGATCAGATTGACCGACGTTCCCTGCAATACGGGATTGCTCATGGGAACCGAAACCAGCTCTCCGCTCGCAACCTCGTTGACGACCGCGAGAACCGGCATCAGCGTTACGAATTCCGCCGATCTGAGCATATCCTTGAGCAGGCTGACCGAATTCGACGTAAAGCAGGGAACGACCGCAATATGCTCGCTTTCTTCCGCCAACCTCAGAAGCTGGCGGGTGCTCAGTGAAGCTTCGGGCAGACAGATCCGATAGGGCATCAGATCCGCGAGATTGAGTTGCGCTCGTCGCGCCAATGGATGTTCCGGCCGCATGATGGCGCGCAAAGGCTGAGGAATCGAAACACGGGCGCGAACTTTTGGCTCGCTCACAGCATTGAAGGCGAGGCCCAGATGAGCGTCATCCTCGACCACGACCCGCGTTACTTCATTGGAAGACGCGACCATCCGAACCTGCAACAGGATACCGGGATGGCTTTCCATGAACCGGCTCAGGACGCCGGATAGTGCCTGACTGATAAAGCCTTCGCCGATCACGAGATCGATACGACCCGAACGAAGCCCCTTGAGATCGGAAAGGCGCGACTCGAAGGCCTCCTTCTGCGCCAGCTGCTCCCCGTAATAATCGAGCGTCAGCACGCCAGCTTCGGTCAGCTTGATGCTTCGCCGGCCGTGTTCGATCAGAGGCACACCGACGTCGGCCTCCAACTGAGCAATCTGTCGGCTGATGGAGGAAACCGCGATGCCGAGCTTATCGGCCGCCGCGCGCATCGAACCGAGTCTTGCCGCTTCGTAAAAGTAACGTAGATTCAAGTCCGACATCACCGACCTCGTGGCTCACATACTGACAGGCAGACCAAAATCCGTTCTGGAGATCATGTAGGCCATCCAGCCCGCACAATTTTCAAACCGGACTGCCCGCACGCTGACAGAAAGCAGATCGTTTCATTGCCCTGAAATCTGCCCTGCCGAACGCAACTCGCCTATAGTCGCGTCGACAACAAATATGCATAAGCAAAGTCCATGCCAAATGCGAGCTCGTGCATTATCGGCTTCTGATGGAATAATCTGGCCGCCAAGATCGTCCGAATGAGCGTTTCGTTCAGGCCCACACAGCTCGGGCCCTGGTACTGGACGTCGCGCATGACCGGCAAGTCGACGTGAAGATCGCCAAACCGCATGCGGGACTACCATCGGCGATGGCTTGCCCTGATCTGAGTAGCGCCAAAAAAAGCAATCCCCGTCCGGCGAACCGGACGGGGACGATGAATGCAAGGAGCCGAACCGGTGAACAACCGGCGTCCTAGAAACTCAGGTCGGCCGTTACACCCACCGTTCTGTAGGCATCGGAGGTCAGGAACTGGCTGTAGCCGGATCCGCTGTTGTAAGTCGGCGGAACAACCGAAGGCACGGGCGTTCCGAGGATGAGCGCGGCAAAGCGCTTGTCGAGGATGTTCTTGGCGAACAACGACACGCGCCAGTCGCCATCGTCGCTTCCGATACCGATGCTGCCGCCGAGCAGCCCATAAGCTGACTGATAGGTCTTCGCGGCCGCGACCGGATCCTTCGGCGTGCCGAACTGAACCCCGCTGCGCCAGTACCAGTTGAGCGAGACGAAGCCGGTCAACGCATCGAAAACCGGTTGCTCATAGGTCCCGGAGACCGAATAGGCCCAACGTGGCGCACCAGGAAGACGCATACCCGACGCATCGTCGCCGACGCCACCGCCGCAGCTCGTGCAGCCATCGCCGAAATAGGCGTCCACATAGCTGACGCCGCCCGTCAGCGTCAGCCCTTCCAGAGGACGCGCCATTGTGTCGACCTCGACGCCTCGCGTTTTGAGACTGCTCGCGTTGATGACTTTCGCCGAAACGCCGCCGCCGAGCAGCGTCGAGGCGTCGATGACCTGCGTCTGATACCCCTTGAACGTCGTATCGAAGAGCGCAACGTTGAACATCAGACGATGGTCGAGCAGAAGGCTCTTCAATCCGATTTCGTAACTCGTCGGAATTTCCGGCTTCACGAGTGGATCTTCGCCCGGCTCGATGTAGAGCACACCTCCGATACCGGGGCCCTTATAACCGCGCGACACGGTGGCATAGCTCATGATATCGCGCGTCACGTCGTACTGGGCTCCGAACTTCCACGACAGGTTCGTGTTGCTGGTGTTCGCCGAAAAGGCACAGGGCGACGTGTCGACGAAAGGAATCCCCAGCACCGTGAAGCTGCCGTGCGACGTGCGATCGTAGTCGAACGAGAGGACGTCGCGCGTGACGCGCGCTCCGGCGATGAGGCGCAACTCGTCGTTCAGGTGCACCGTCCCCTGGCCGAAAGCCGCGTAGCTGTCGGTCTTCATCGTGTCGAGCATCGTGACGTCGGCATGGGTGCCGGTCGGCACACCGGTCAGCGCGCCGCTATCGCCTGACTGATAGGACATTCCATCGATCTGCTGATGCCAGTAATAGAGGCCGGCAACATAATCGATGAGCCCTCCGGTCGGCGACGTCAGACGCAGTTCCTGAGAGAACTGCTTCTGCCTCTGCGTGCCGATATTTTCGTCGAGATAATCCTGCGGCGTCTGGTCGGAATCGAGCCCGTCTTCCTGCCGCCATTGTCGGTACGCGGTGATCGACGTGAAAGTATAGGCGCCTGGCGACCAATTGAGTTCCACCTGCGCGCCGCCGCCAGTCGACCGTGAGAACACGGGGCCGTCGAGAGAAACCTTATCGTTCTTCGGTCCCGGCGTGATGCCATCCGCGTGTTGTGCCGTGTCCACGTAGGTGCCGGGCACGTTCTCGCGCGTCGTCCAGATACAGCAATCCGAATGCGTGTGCGACCAGTCCGCGATCGCATAGACGCTGAGGTCGTTGGTCGGCTTCCAGAGATATTTGGCTTTCATGCCGTACTGATTGCTGTCGTTCAGATCCTCGCCGGTATGCACATTCTCGATATAGCCGTCGCGGTGACTGCCATAACCGACGACGCGCAGCGCCGAATCCTTCGACACGGGCAGATTGGCAATACCCGTCAGCATCGTGTCGTTGTCCGTGCCGTAGGAAGCATGCATCGAGCCCGAATACTCGCCGAGCACCGGCTGGTTGCCGACGACGGAAATAAGGCCGGCCGAAGCGTTCTTGCCGAACAGCATGCCCTGCGGTCCACGCAGAATTTCCACGCGCTCGACATCGGCGAAGTTGCCGAGGCTCTGCCCGGACCGTCCCATGACCACGCCATCGACGACGGTCGCAACGCTCTGCTCAAGTCCCTCCGCGAATGAAACGGTTCCGATGCCGCGAACTGAGAACCCTTCCGTCCGGTTCGAATTGGCATTGGTGAATTGCACGCTGGGCGCGACGTATTTGAGCGATTCCATGTCGTTCAGATTGCGTGCCGCGAGCTCTTCGCCGCTCACGGCCGTGACCGCGACCGGCACCTTCTGGATATTTTCCGAGCGCTTTTGCGCCGTCACAACGACCGCCTTGATACCCTCGGATGCCTCCGGTTCTGCAGGCGCCCCTTCATTCGGCGATGGCTGCTCGGCGCCCTCGACCGGAACTCCCGCCGCTGGCGCATCCGCCGAAGCGCCATAGGCCGCAGGCAGACTGAAGCTGAGCGCGGCCAGAGCCGCACCCGAAAATAACCACGATCTCACTTGAAACCCTCCCCCTGACGCAAACGACGTCGAGGCCCTCCCGGCCACGAATGCAACCCTATTAAGCCATGAATGACACCGTTGTCAATTCGGAGTGCCGAAATCGCGGCATGCACTCGATCCCGGTGTGACGGGTTATTTTGCCCGACCGGCAGATTCGCGGATGATGAGTTCGAGCGGGAGCAGACGGCGAGCGGCCTCCCCGCTACCCGCCTCCTGGCGCAGCGAAGAAATAAGCAACGCCGAAGCCTCCGATGCAAGTTCGCGCACCGGCTGCCTGACCGTCGTCAGCGCAGGCCAGAGCTTGCGCGCGATGTCGGCATCGTCGAAGCCGACAATGGAAATATCGTCCGGAATGGCGAGCTTGCGCTCATGCGCGATACGCAACGCACCGGCCGCCATATCGTCATTGCTGGCGAAAATGGCGGTCACGCCGGCCGCGCTATCGAGCAGAGTGCGTGCACCGGCCTCTCCGGAAACGAAACTGTAATCGCCCTGCACAACGAGATCTGGCGAGAGCGGAAGTTGTTCTGCCTCCATCGCCGCCACATAGCCGGCATGTCGCTGCGTCGCGGAGTTATGACGGAGGTGTCCCTTGATGAAGCCGATCCGCTTGTGGCCAAGCGCGATGAGATATTTGGTCATCCGGAAAGCCGCATCGAAGTCGTCGCAGGAAACGAATGGCGAGCGATAATCGTTCGGCACCGATGTTACACGGGCATAAGGAAGGCCGGTGCCGTCAAAAAAATCGAGAAGCTGCGTCCACTCCGAAAAATAGGGCGTCAGGATAACGCCATCGAGATTCGACCTCTGCACCACCTTCTCGATTTCCGGCAGCACGCTCTCGTTGCCGCGCCCGAACGGATGGATGAGCAACTCGTAGCCTTCCTGCCTGCAATAGGCGAGGACGCCCGCCTGAATGCGCGTGATATAGCTCGAGTTCTGCCGCTCATAAAAAAGACCGATCAGGAAGGATCGGCGGCCGGCCAGACTGCGCGCCGACCGGTTCGGTACATAGTCGCAGCGGCGCACGGCATCCAGCACCTTCCTGCGCATTGCATCGGTGACGTTCGGCTCGTGGTTGATGACCCGGGAAACGGTCTTGATCGAGACGCCGGCAATCCGTGCGACATCCTTGATCGTCGAGTTGACCTCCCCGCCGGACGTCGCTGCCCCACTCTTGTATCCGGCCTTCGCCTTGCTCATCGCCTGAACGTCCATTCTCGCCGCAGACCGGCGCCGCAAACGGTCGAGACGTCGCATCCTCGACCTCGTTCACTTTATGCCTATCGCCATCATTCCAGGCAATGAAAGCCGCGAATGCCACACGGAGATTGACATCGTTGTCACTCGCTCTCTATTTTCGCCGCTGATGGCAGAGGGAAGACCCGGAATCGGCTCCGACACGAGAGCCCGGCCGACAAAATTGGGGGAATGTCGAGTGACACGAGTTGTGGCCGGCGAAGGACGACTCCGTTGGAAAGTCAGGCTGGGCTATTCGGTCGGCGATTTCGGCCTGAACCTCTTCTGGCAGGCTATCGGCCTCTTTCTCTACTTCTTCTATACCGACGTGATGGGTATCTCGCCCGTCTGGGCAGGCATCGCCTATTCGATCGCCTCGGTCTGGGACGGCATTTCCGACCCGATCATGGGCGCCATCGCCGACCGGACGCGGACGCGCCTCGGGCGCTACCGTCCCTACCTGCTGGCCGGCGCCATTCCCTGCGCCATCTGTTTCGCTCTCGCCTTTTGGGCCCCGCCGCTCAAGGGCGCCGCTCTGGTCGCTTACGCGATCCTCACGCATGTGGCGCTGCGCACGGCTTACACCATCATGTCGATTCCCTATTCCTCGCTTTCGGCAAGGATCACCAGCGACAGCAACGAGCGCGCGGTCATTGCCGGATGCCGCGTCTTCTTTGCCGCCATCGGCGGCTTGTCGGTCGCCATCGTATTTCCGCTTCTCGTCGCCGCACTCGGAAAGGGCCATGAGGATATCGGCTATGCGCTGTCGGCCGCCATTCTCGGTGCATTGTCGGTCGTCGTCATCACCGTCACCTTCTTCACCACCCGGGAGCCGGCGGAGCCACCCTCGCTCGAAGGCGGCATTTCGGTCGCCGATGCGGCGACCGGCTTCGTCCGCGACATCGGCCAGTTCTGGAGCATGCTGAAGTCGAACGGACCGCTCGCGCAGGTCTTCGGGGCAATCACGGTGATCTCCATTGCCCTCACCATGTTCGGCAAGTGCATTCTCTACTGGTTCAAATACGGGCTGAACGACATGAATGCGGTCAAGCTCGCGCTGCCCATCCCGGCCTTCGTCGTTATCCTGACATTGCCACTCTGGATCGCCTTCGCTCGCCGCACCTCGAAGCGCGCGGCCTGGATGCTCGGCAGCGTCATTGCGGCGGTCGGCTACATCGCCTTCTTCTTCAATCCCGTCGAAACCGTGCCGCTCACGATCCTGCTGATGCTCGTCATCACCGCCGGGCAGTCGAGCTATGCCGTGATGTTCTGGTCGATGGTGCCGGACACCGTCGAATACAATGAATGGAAAATCGGCAGCCGCGAGGAAGCGAAGATATTCGGTTTCGCCGCCTTCGCGCAGAAAGTTGCCCTTGGCATCAACGCGATCCTTCTCGGGCAGATGTTGAGCTTCGTGGGCTTTGTCGCAAACCAGCCCCAGTCGCCCGAGGCCGTGCTCGGCATCAAGGCGATCATGTCGCTCGTACCGCTCGCCGGTATTGTTCTTTCCGTTCTCTGTCTCTGGCGCTACCCGATCGACGCGAGTTTCCATCGCGGAATGCTCGACGATATCGCCATTCGCAAGGAGGAAGCCGTATTCCATGCCTGATCAGGACATAGCCCCCCGTGGGAAGATAACCTCGCCCACGCGTCTTCGCATCGAGGGGGATCGCTTCGTCGACGAGGACGGGCGGCAAGTCATACTGCGCGGCGTCAATCTCGGCGGCGACAGCAAGGTGCCCTACCCCGACGGCGGCACCTATCGCCAGACCGACTTTTCCGATCATCGTACCGTCTCGTTCATCGGCCGCCCTTTTCCGCTGGATGAGGCAGACGAGCATTTCGCCCGCCTCGCGGCGTGGGGTTTTAATTGCATCCGCCTGCTGACGAGCTGGGAAGCCGTCGAACATGCGGGGCCTGAGATATTCGACGAAGCCTATCTCGATTATTTCGCGGCCATCTGCGCCAAGGCGGGCGAGCACGGCCATTATGTCTTCATCGATTTCCATCAGGATGTCTGGAGCCGCATGACGGGTGGCGACGGCGCGCCGGCATGGCTCTTCGAAAAGGTCGGGCTCGACTTCACCCGCTTCCACGAAGCCGGCGTCGCTCATGTGATGCAGCACAAGTATGATTTCGCGCGCGGCGGCCGTCAGCCCGATCGCTATCCCGTAATGAGCTGGGCGCAGAACTATCGTTTTCCCGTCAACGGCATCATGTGGACGCTGTTCTTCGCAGGACACGACTTCGCACCCGATCTCATGATCGACGGCCTCAACGTGCAGGACTATCTGCAGGGGCATTATCTTGCCAGCGTCCGCGCCGTTGCCGAACGCGTCCGCGACCTGCCCAACGTCATCGGTTTCGATTCACTCAATGAGCCGAGCACGGGCTATATCGGCCTCGAGCTCAGCTATCAGCATCTCAAATGGACGCCGGAAAAGCCGGGCCTCGTGCGTCCCGGACTTGCATGGTCACCTCTCGATGGGCTGGCAGCGAGCCGCGGCATCACACGACAGGTTCCGCGTCTCGACTTCTCCGCCGAGGAGAAGACTGTCGTACCGGTGCAGGACGAAACCATAAATCCCGGTCAGATCTCGATCTGGAAAGACGGAGCGATCGATCCTTTCGAGCGAGCGGGCGCTTATCGCATCACGCATAACGGCGATGTCGTGATATTGCGCGAGGACTTTTTCCGGGTCGTGCGAGGACGCCCCGTGAACGTCAAGCAGGACTATATGGCGCCCTTCTTCAAGGAGATGGCGCGGACCATTCGCACCGAATGCGCCGATTGGCTTCTCTTCGTCGAACTCGATCCCTTCGCGATCATGCTCGGACATTCCTTTCCGGACGACACGCCGGAGAACGCCGTCAACGCGAGCCATTGGTATGACTTCGTCACCCTGTCGACCAAGCATTTCGGCTATCCGAAATATTACAATCCCTATTCCGGCACGTTTCTGGAGGGCGGCGCAGAAATAGAAAAAAGCTATGTCGAGCAGCTCGCCTTCCTGCGCAACGCGAGCCACAATCTCAACGGCGGTCGGGGCGCGCCGACCCTCGTTGGCGAATGCGGCATTCCCTTCGATCTCGATCAGGGTGCCGCCTACAAGGCCTTTGCCGATGGCGATCGTTCGGACGCACCGTGGGAAAAGCACATTCTCGCGCTCGATTTCATGTACAACGCCTTCGACAGGTTGTTGCTGAATTCGACGCATTGGAACTACACCGCCTCCAACCGGAACGATCCGGCGATCGGCGATTGCTGGAACCAGGAAGACCTGTCGATCTTCAGCCGCGATCAGCAGACCGATGCCGGCGACCTCGATAGCGGCGGACGGGCGCTCAAAGGCTTCGTGCGCCCCTATGTCCGGAAAGCAGGTGGAAAACTACGGCAGGTCTCCTTCAATCGCCACGAAGGAACTTTCATCGCCGAGATCGAAAGCCATGCCGGCAGGCCCACGGAGGTCTTCGTACCTCGCCTGCAATACCCCGAAGGTTTCGTCCTCGATGTAGAGGGTGCCAGAGTGTCACGCGACGATGCCCGGCAACTGGTCGAGATCACGCCGGACGAACCCGGCACACTGACGATCAGGATTTCGCGCCACTAGGCGGCGGCCGGCGGCGCCGGCCGGGATCGCTCAATCGGCGGCGCCGAAAGGCTTCGCATTTGCCGCCAGGAAATCGAGACGGGCGCGATTGTAGTTTCGCAATACCACAGGACCGTCATTGGTGAAGGACATCTGGGCATCGTCCGAAGCCGAATAGGCCGGCCATTGCGGCAGTCCCCCGCCGTTCGGATTTCCGGTCCGGGCAAAATTGACCCAATAAGCCTGCACCTTCTCGCCGGCAGCCTCGTCCGCTTTCGAATAGGTGTCGCGCGGCACGACCGACAGCGTGTTGAAGACATAGGGCACTTCAGAAGCGTGAAGCGCGCCGGTCAGGTCTCCGCGCTTCTCCTCGGCCACATAGGCGAACTGGTAGAGATAGGTCGGCTGCCCCCCGTTCGACGCATACGAGGCGAGACTCCGCGCCGGCTCCACGAAGGCAGCATCGCTGACGATTTCCGCGCCGATCTTGCCGAGACCGACTTGCGCCGCGCCTCCCTTGCTGGCAGCACGCGGCAGAGGCCCGTACAGCGCCAGCATCTGATCGCCCTTCTTGCCCATCCCCACGAGTTTTTTCCGGACGGCGCTCGACATCATTCCCATGAAGAGCGGGTGCCCGAATTCGAAACTGTTGGTTCCGATCAGATAGGGCAGCTTGTGCTGCTCACCGAGCGAGAATGCCTCCATGGCAGGCTTTGGCAGGATTTTTCCGTCGATCATCGCGCCGGTCCAGGTGTCCGGATCGTTGGACCAGAACTGGAGGTCGCCGAGGACGTCCTTCGCCGGGATGGCCCGTAGGGCCGCCGCGTCCTGCGTCTCGACTCCGAGGCTCTTTGCATAGTTCTCGCCTGCCGCTTCAGCCGACGGGCCCGCCTCCGGATGACCGTCGTGAATCCACGGCGTTCGCTCCCGCCCGCCGCCGGATTCGACGATCGCCTTGGCAAAGAGACCGGTCGTCGCCGGCGAAACCATCAGATTGTTGACCGAGGATCCGCCGGCGGATTCGCCGAATATCGTGACATTCGCGGGATCGCCGCCGAAAGCGGCAATATTGGCCTTTACCCATTTGAGCGCCGCGATCTGATCCATCAGCCCGTAATTGCCGAGCGGACCGTCGGGGTTTTCCTTCGTCAAAGCCGGATGCGCAAAGAAGCCGAAACGGCCCAGCCGATAATTGATCGTCACCAGGACGATACCCTTCCGGGCAAAGGACGATCCGTCGTAAACGCCGGAATTGCCCGATCCGGTGATGAGAGCGCCGCCATGAATCCAGACCATGACGGGGTGCTTCGCCGAGACGGTCGCAGACGGCGTCCAGACATTGAGATAGAGGCAGTCCTCGCTCAACGGCTGGGATGAAGGCGCGCTGTCGAAGATGAAGCGGTTCTGCATGCAATCATTGCCGTAGGAAGCCGCCGACCGTACACCGTCCCAACGCGCGGCGGGCTGCGGCGCGCGCCAGCGCAACGGCCCGACCGGCGGCGCGGCAAAGGGAATGCCCTTGAACGCCACGACGCCGTCGGCTGCAACACCTTGCAGCGTACCGTCCGTAGTTTGAATAATATTGCCACGAACGATATCGCTTTCCGCCGCCACGGCCCCACCCTCTCCCCGCGTCGAAGCCGGCACGAGAAGGCTCGCTCCGACCGTCACCACCGACACGACAAATAACGCTGCTGCACGCATCTCTTCAAAACCTCGATAAGAAAATGCTTCCGTGGACGCGATCAGACCCGCTTGCCGTCTTTCATGATCATGAACTGCCGCTTGTCGTCGGCGGCCAGGACACGTTGCCCTTCCGCACCGACAATCTCGGCCCCGTCTGGCGCAAATTGCACGATATAGGCCTTGCGCACGGACTGCGTCAGGTTCGGGCCCGTGCTGTGCGGCGTCAGCGACGAGAAGACGACGATGTCGCCCACCGCCGCCGGCGCCGCGATGGCGCCTACCGGAATGTCGCTCGAGTCGATGTCGAAACACTGCAGGCCCCAGGGGCGCTGCTGATGCACGAGCGTTCCCTCCCGGTGGAGGCCGGGCACGATCCAGGGACAGCCGTTTTCCAGCGTCGCATCGACCAGCGGCACCCAGCAGGTCAGATATTGCTGCGGCTCGACATAGGCGTAGCCATTGTCCTGATGCCAGGGAAAGACACGCGCCGCATCCGGCTTCTTGTAGACCGCCTGATCCCAATAAAGGCGCACATCCTGGCCGAGCGTGTCATGACAGAGATCGAGAAAGACCTGCGATTTGCAGAAGTCCCGGGCGATCTGCGATCGGCGCACGATATGCGTCGTGAAACTGATGGCACCGGCCTTCATGATGCTAAGTTCACCGCCCGCCTGCTCGCGGACGAAGTTCTCCGCTTCCACTTCGAACGGATCGATTTCCCGCATCAGTGTTTCAATCGCCTGACGCGGAATGGCGTCGCGAAGAATGAAAAATCCCCGCTCGTCATACCGGCGCGCCTGCGCCTGCGTCAGCAGGCGAAACGGCCCGCGATGAGGTCGCCAGCAAAAGTCCGCATTGCGCTCGTCACGGCGGGCGCCCAGCGCCTCCAGCATCCCTGTAGACATCGAAACTCCTCCCTGCGCCACATCAGTGTGGAACCTGACCCGCGGCGGCGCAAACTCCCCGGCCCAGCCGACATCACCTTCTAACGAAAAAAAGACAACGTTGTCAATTTTAACGTCGATCCGCCACCGATACGGCGGCAATCGTCTCCGTTACCCGGCGTTGACCGCGCCCGGGAGTGTGCCATAGACGGAAAATCTCAGGCGCGCATGCGGGCCTGATTGTTTCGGAAAGCCGGTCGCGGTGGACACGCGACGAGATCGAATTCGCCCCGTCGCCGACAGGAATTTTCAGTTCGCGATCAGGCGAACATCGCCCATTCTCCAGCTATTTATCGGTCCATAAAGGTGCCACAATTCCCCATCATTCTATTTCATACACACGGTTCGGGTTCAGGATGCGGGGACATAAGTTGCGGCGTGTAGTCGGCAATTGGAGGGGTGTTGGCCTTGTCGGGCTGCTGCCGCTGGCTTGCATTCTGGCGGCCTGTACTCCGGATTATTCCCCCGACACCTATGCAAGCAACGTCGTCCAGCAGGCCAACAAGGTCGAGTCGGGCGTCGTTGTCGGCGTCCGCACAATCTCGATCAGCTCCGATGCGACCGTTGGCACGGCGACCGGCGCCGCAGCCGGCGGCATTGCCGGATCGCAGACCGGCGCCGGCCCTGTCGGCGCACTGGGTGCGCTCGGGGGTTCGGTGGCCGGTGGTCTGATCGGCAACGTCGTCGGCCATGGCGCGCAAGACACGTTCGGCTTCGAATATATCGTCCGCAAGAAGAATGGCGACATGGTGTCGGTTACCCAGAAGGACACCACGCCGCTCAAGGTCGGACAGAACGTGCTGATCATCGAGGGACCGCAGGCGCGTGTCGTGACCGATTATACCGTGGCGATCGAATCCGAACCTCAACACGCTCCCGACGCGCCGCGCCACATCGTACCCGCGCCTGAGCCGGCCAAGCCGGCGGCGGCCGCACCGGCCGCCGTGGCCCAGGCTGGGAAACAGCCGTCATCCACTGCCACCGCACCCGCAACCACGACACCTGCCGCCGCGACAACACCCACCGCTGTTGCAACTGCCTCTCCCACGACCGCGACAGGCGACACTGGTACCAGGACTGAAACAGCAGCAACGACAACATCGGGGACGACTTCATCCACATCGACGGCAGCCCAGCCAGCGAGCGCCTCCACCGCCTCCGCGTCGAATACCAGTGCGCAATCCCCCACTTCCACGCCGGCAACTGCGACATCCACAGCCGGGACGAAAACACCCGCGAATTCCGCGTCCGCTT
This sequence comes from uncultured Alphaproteobacteria bacterium, assembly GCA_903889655.1. Lineage (GTDB taxonomy): Bacteria > Pseudomonadota > Alphaproteobacteria > Parvibaculales > Parvibaculaceae > Parvibaculum. Next base: position 25,113 of record CAISYL010000081.1, read on the forward strand.
CCAATGTAGCCTCCGCTACGCCGCAACCCAGCGAACAGTCTGCATCGTCTTCGACCGCGACTGCGGCGCCGGCAACGACATCTGCCAGTAAGCCTGCTGCGGACACAACCGTGCCGACCGCAACCCAAGGCGGCGCGGAAAAATCGAACACGACGGCAACCGCCTCGACAGCTCAGCCGTAAGGCGGTGAGGCCGTATTATCCGCATTTGAAATTTTTGACGGGAAGATGTCTCCGCTCACCGGCGCGTCACACGCGCCGCCCGCCGGTCCTCGCGCGATATCGGCCTGCCGTCGGCAAATGTCGAAAAATACCACCAGTTCTCTGGAATTCCCGGCACCGCATTCCGTTCGAGCTCGGACAGGTACCATTTCATGAGTTCCAGAACCGCGGGGGAATGACCGGCATGCTGCACGAGAGCCGGTCCACCAACCGTCGTCACCTTCGTGAAGTGAAAAAAAGTCAGGAGATCGCCGCCCACTCTGATGTCGCCCCGACCGTCGATAGAGAGCGGTCGCTCGAAGAGATTCCAGCACGCCGCATTATAACCCTTGTGTCTGAGGATCGCGGTGTCCGGGAAAAAGGCGGGCGCCAGATCCCACCATTTCTGATCGACGAAAATTCCGCTCGCAATCTCGTCAAAACAGTAGGAGAGCAACCGGTCGCGCCACCATCGCGCCGCCCTGTTCCCTTCCGCGCTGTTCGACACGGCGAGAAAGCCGAGATTGAAAACACCGTGCTTGAGCGCGGATATTTCGTTGTCCTCGATGCTCACGCCATGCTGCGGTTCAAGAAGGTGCGGCGTCAGGACGACGGGATGCCGGGCGAGGAGATTCTCGACCTCCTGCATCGGCCGGAACAGGGCCGTATCGGGATCCAGATAGATGACCCGCTCATAGCCCGCATCGAGGAACCGGCAAAGCGCCGGCCCTTTGACGGCGGTGCATAGTTCGACGACATCATGTGCGAAGGCCCAATCCCCGAAATTCTCGATGCCAAGTTCTGAATAGCGGACGATGCGAAAATTTTCGTCAGATCGTGGTTCGAAGAGCAGTCCCTCCGGCAGCTCATCCACCGACACGAGGACAAGGTCCCAGTCCGGATGGAATTCCTGCACCGTGGAAAACAACGTCCGCGCGCGGCTCAGATATGAATAGGTCGCGCTTGTAAAGCAGCATGTCCTCGGTGCGCTAGCCATCGATAGCCTTCTGAAAGTCCGGGAAGGAGAATGTGCCGGCGCCCGAGACAAGAACTGCCCGATGGCGGACGTCCGACAGATGGCCCGTCAATGCGCTTCCTTCCTCGAAGAATGCTCCCAATTGCGCCACGTCGGAGAAAAGTATGGAAGAATCCGGCGCGTATAATTGCAAAACATGAGGAACATTGCCGCTTCCTTCCCGCCCGATGACAAAGCAGCCCGCCGCAATCGCCTCATGCGTGGCAAAGCTGAATGTCTCATGACAGAGGGACCAGGAAAGCACGGCGTCCACCTCCTCCTGTTCCAGAGCATGGATCATGGCGTGACGGGAGAAGCCGCCGGCCAGCACCTCGACGTTACGTATGTAATCCGGACACCGTCCGGGCCCGTCAAGACCGAGCTGTATAAATTCATATCGGGCATCATTCATGAAGCGTTCGGCGAGGGACTGAAACACCGCCCAACCCTTGCTATAACTGCGCGCGCCAAGATGCGCGATCCGATATCGATCTTTCTTCCCCCCGCGCGCCGCGATGCCGACGGGCACCAGAAAAGCGAGTGGCTGGACCTGGCCGGCGTCCACGGAAGATCCAACGATCTTCTGCAGCATGCCAAGGGACGCCGACGACGGCGCCAACAGCTTCGGCTGCAATTTGTCCAGCATAGCAGTCAGTCGGCCGGTATGGCGCGCGCGCGCCTTCCCATAGACGCAGATCCGGCAAGCGCCGGAAGTCATATGAGGGGCCCCGCAGAATTCAACGTCGTTTCGCAGAAGCGCGAAACTTGGACACGCAAGGAAATAGTCATGCGCCCAGACGAAGCTCTGCGTGATACCGGCCGCGGCGGCGAGTTCGGCGATCGCCTCGGGTGCATGACCCGCCAGATGATGCACCACGAGAATGGCTTGCCATCCCAGCCCCCGGTGACGACGAACCTCGCGCGATATCTGCTCCAGCGTAAGCGTACCCAGCAACGTTCCGTTGAGGCGCGCCTGGAAAACGGCATGACCTTCTGGAGCGAGGCGCAATCCCGGACTTGTCGGCGCCAGATGGAGATAGTTCGCCCGCTCGAATCGTGCCCGGTCGGCCTCGTCCGTGATGACGTTCTGAATGCCGCCTGTGGACACCCGATAATCCGTATGGCTGACCGCGATGATAATTGGCCCGTCGTCCATCTCACGAAACGCACAGGCGACCAGATCGTCGCTTGCATCCAGCAATCCGTCGTGATCGGGCGCAGCTTCATCGAACCGCGCCGCATCGAGTGTGGCACGGAAGAGATCCGCCGGCGGCGCCGGCATGCGGCGCTCGTCCCGCCCGAAAAGAAGATAATGCACGAAGGGATTGATCCCCGCGGCGGCGACATCGGGGTAACGCGCGAGATAGAACGACGTATCGAACCACATGGAGGGATCGCGCCCCTCCCTCCATCCCGTCTCGCAAAAATGTCGCAGCGGGTCGACCATCGCCGCGCCGATGTCCGGATAGGTTTTCAGATAAAAGGCTGGATCGAATTCTCGCCTTGCCACTTTGCTGTCTGGCGATTCTTCGTCGACCCGGGAGAGTATCTGTTGCCCTGTTTCCGCGAAAGCGGGGATAACGGGCGCAACTGGATTATCGTTCGCATCCGGCTGCACAGCAGGCGGCATTGCCGCCCGACGGACCGTTGGCATGAGCGCCTTTAGCTCTTCAGCGATCGTGTCGAGCTCCCTCTCCGCCCGGCTGGTTTCAGACGATACTTCCAGCGAGCACAGAGCTGCAAAGGCCCGTGAACATAAGGCCCCGGTTGCGCTGACCGGTTCGTCGACCTCGCCCGCAGACCAATGGTGCCGCCTTCGGGGATCGAGAAAAGCGTCGATCTTCCTCTCGGAGTCGGTGTCGGATGGCGGAAGACGAAAGCCCGTTCGAACTTGAATGGCGTCCAATGTTCCCCGCCAATCCCGAAGTAACCTGTCGTAGCTGACGACGGCACGTCTGAACGAACGCGTTGCGGCTTCCGATTCAAGCACGTGACGTAGCCACAGGCTCTCCGCATCGCGGCGTGTATGCCTCGCCGGCCAGAATTTGCGCCGCCGGGCGAGCGAATGAGCGACTTCCGTTGGGTGACGAAAAAGGAGCACCGGGGAGACGTTCATATCGGCTGCCGTCAGTGCCTCACTGACAATCGTGGCAAAGCGGCACATCCGTGGGTCCTTTACGACAATAGGACCTGAGCCGGGATAATTGCCGATGACGGCGGCCGCGATGTCGCGGCGGATGACCTTCAACCTCTCGGGGGAAAGCCGCGAGAAATCAAGCTCACTCGGATCGTGCCACGACGCACCGATCTCAAACAGAACTTGTTCTAGATAGACAACGAGATCGAAAGGTTCCCAATGGCCAGCCTCATTTCCATCCGCTGGTTCCATGAGACGTAGAGGCAACTGCGCGCCCGCGAGACTCAATACCCGCGTCAGGGCGCTCGTGCCGGACCGATGCATGCCGAGCACCAGCAGACACGTGCGGCGACGATCGATATCCAGAGATTTGGCGCGCAAAACGCTACTCAAGAGGGGAATCACGACTGATCACACCACATTTTGGGTTGCAATGGATCGTCCCAGGCGAATCCCGTGTCCCCGGCGCGATTTTCTCTGCTATCAAACGGTACCGCAATACACTAATCCATCCCGCCCGACTTAAAATCACCGGACACCCGGCTAACATTGAACCAATGGCGCACGCTTCGACAAGGAAAACATTCATTCTGGGCCTCGGCGCGCAAAAAAGTGGGACCACATGGCTCTATAATTATATCCAAAATAGTCCGTATGCAGACTGTGGTATGACCAAGGAATATCACATATGGGACGCGGTCTTCATTCCGGAATGCCGCGAGTTCGTGGTACAGCCGGACCAGGCGTCGGGTTCCGAACTCCTCGCTCTGAGACAGCGCCTCCAGAACGATCTCGCCCGATATGCGGACTACTTTTGCGACTTGCTTGGCAGCCATGGCGTCTCAATCACCGCCGATATCACACCTGCCTATGCGGGCCTCGGTCCGGAACACCTGACCAGAATATATGAGGATTTCGAACGTCGCGGCGTGGATTGCAAGTTCATATTTCTCATGCGCGATCCTGTAGAGCGCTGCTGGAGCGCAACCCGGATGAAGAAGAGCGTGGAATCGGATCTCTACGGGAAACGGCCGGATGAGGAAATCCTGCCGACCTATTTCAAGACGACGGATGCGAGGTTTCGGACAGACTATCGGCAAACCATCATGGCGCTCGATGCGGCCGTTCCATCCGAAAACGTCTACTACGGCATTTACGAAGAGATGATGCAGCCGGAACAGATCGAAGCATTGTCCCGTTTTATCGGCATTAAGCCAGATCCGAAATTCTCCGGCAGAATATTCAACGCATTTCCGAAGACCGAGGTTATCTCGATGGCCACGCGTCGAGCTGTCGCTGCGGAGTACCGCCACGTTTACGAATTTTGCGCCGTTCGCTTTCCCCGGACGCGAACGCTCTGGAACAGCATGGACTCGGTATGATATCTATTCACCGGCTCTCATCGCCGGCCGCCTTGCGCAAAGCAGGAGAACCAGCAGCACGAGGCTCGTCAGCAGTATCGGTGCATAGAGATAACGAAAGTCGCTCGCGATCGTTGTCGGCAGAAACGAGATGTACATGAGCGCCACGCCGCTCAGAATGATTTTTGCACCCCTGCGGAGCCCGGGCGGCAGTTCCACATAGACAAGAGCCATTGCCGCCGCGGCAGCCAATGCGAGCCAGAACGCGTGTCTGTAGATCGGCCACCCCATAACCGCAGATGCAATCTCAAGGATCAGAAGGCTGCGACTATTGCGCCCCTCCTGAAGACCGACGGCCGCGAAATAGGCGGGATTTCCCTCTATTCCAACGTGAACCGGCAACGTTTTCCCGATACCCCGCAATCCCAGAAGAGTCGCGTAGCTGGTTGCTCTGTGAGCGAGATACGATTGCGGATGGTGCAGGATCAGTGAACCCCAGACCCGACGGATGCCGGCCGGTCCAATCGAGCGGAACCATTGCTGCACCGATGGCGCGCCGCCCAGCGTGTCAATGCGTGCCGCATCGTAGGTCGCGTGGAGGGCATCGAACACCTGGGGGGGGACCGGCTCAGCCAGCCCTTCGGGGACCGCTGGCTCGCGTGCCAGAATGCCGGCGATGTCGAAGATCATAATGGAGCGAAGCCCGACCGCGCTGGAACGGTCTTCCGCATCCCTGATCGTTTCACCCACCATTTGGCTCAGAAGAAAAGAGAGACACAGAAACAAGGCAACGAGCAATCCTCGTGCGCGCCAGGAAAGAACGGAGAGCGGCAGAAGCAACAGCAACGGAGCCATGAAAATTCCCTGTTGCCGGACAAGCAAGGCAAAACTCAAAACGGCACAGCAAAGCAGAGCCGCCGTTGCTCGACGCTTGTTCCGATAGACAATGGCGGCGGTGCCGAACGCGGCACCGGCGGCAAGAAGCGCCGCGAAAAGCACATCCTTCCATACGATGCCGGAGTAAATGGCTATCAGCGGATTCAACATCAGAAGCAAGGCAAGCCCCACCCGCCACGACGCGACGTATGCCCCATCCGCGTCGTCTCGTGCCTCAGCCGCCATAAGCGATATGGCCGCCATCGCGCCATAGGAGAGCAAAGTGCACAGGCAGACGAATATGGTCGTCGCCTGCCGTCCGCCGCCGAACCAGCGCAGAAGAGCCGACATGGCGGGAGGATTCCAGCTTATCGAAACCCCGGTCTTCGCTTCGTAGAGCTGGACACTGGTATCCATCGACATCTGCCCCGGAACATGCAGCGCTATGACGGCGATCGCCAGCATCATTCCGACGATACCTACAAGGCCGGCGGCCAGGCGCGGGGATAATGTGTGTGCCATCAATATCTCCCCCTGAATTCCTGGACAACCGGCCCGGCTCCCGAAGACCGGGCCTCAACTCGCGGCCGCATCGATTTGATTTACACGGAGCGCTTTTGAGGCACTATGTGTCCTAACCATAGCGTCCTCCCGATACCTCAGCTACATGTTCAAAAACCTGAAAATTGCGGCCGTCATTCCGTGCTACCGCGTAGCCGATCAGATATTGAATCTGATTCGCACCATCCCGCCGGAAGTGGATCGAATTTATTGCGTCGACGACGCCTGCCCCGCCGGTTCAGGCAAACTCGTGATGGAGCGATGCGCGGACCCCCGGATCAGTGTTTTGTTCAACGAGCGGAATTTGGGCGTTGGCGGTGCCGTGAAAGCCGGCTATGTCGCCGCGCGCGCGGACGATTGTGATATCGCCGTCAAGCTCGATGGTGACGGGCAGATGGACCCGCGGCTCATTCCGGCATTCCTGCTTCCCATCGCACTCGGTCAGGCCGATTACACCAAGGGCAATCGTTTTTTCCATATCGAAGATGTGAACGCCATGCCCGTATCGCGGCTTCTGGGCAATGCGGCTCTGACGTTTCTCGCAAAGTTTTCGACAGGCTATTGGAATGTCGCGGACCCGACCAACGGTTACACCGCCGCTCATCTGGGCGTGCTCGACCTTGCATCTCTCGAAAAGGTATCGAATGGATATTTCTTCGAGACGGATCTGCTGTTCCGTCTCAACATCGCGCGTTGCGTGGTCCGCGATATTCCCATGACGGCGAGATACGGAACCGAACGATCGAGCCTTCGGATTCAAAACGTCCTGTGGCAATTCCTCGCCGGACACATCCGTAATTTCGTCAAGCGCATTCTGTATGGATATTTTCTGCGGGACTTCAACATCGCATCGGCCCAGATTTTACTTGGCGTGCCGCTGTTGGCAGCGGGTTTCGCCTTTGGCATTTATCATTGGCGGCTCTCCATCATGACCGGCACGCCGGCCACCGCCGGTACCGTGATGATCGCAGCACTTATGATCCTGACCGGCATCCAATTCTGTCTCGGTGCACTGAACTACGACATTACAAGCGTGCCGAAGGAACCGCTTCATCCTCTATTGCAAAAGCCTTCCCACGAGGAGCGTTGAAAGCCGGCTTTGGGAATCCAAAGCTGTCATCGTATCGACGCTCCAGCCACCCTTGAGCTGCCAGCCATAACCGCTTCGGATATCCAGATGGCGATCGGGCGCGTACATGTTGATACGTGGCGCACCTTTTCCCTCGACACTCCGAAACGGTATAACCATGCTTAATTGAGCATGCCGGGACGGCATATCCGGACGACGGATCATCGACGCTGGAGCGTTCAAGCGGTTGAGGGTCGGCGCAACGCTCCAGACTGAACATTACAAAGCAGAAAGTTTCATTGGCATGCTGGAAGCGTGGACGGGCCGGCTGAAGGCGGAAGCAGCGAAACACCCGCGCGTCGCCTGGACCGCGACGGGATTGATTTTGCTGATATTTCTGGTCTGGGCATTGAAGCCCGGCACCAATCAGCACACGGGCCGTATGGGCATGAATGCCGCCGTACCCGTCGTCGTCGCGACCGTCGAGAAAGGCGATATCGACGTCGTCCTCAACGCGCTCGGAACCGTCACCCCCCCGGCGACCGTCACAGTCAAGCCGCAGGTGAGCGGTCAACTGACACAGATCGCTTTTTCGGAAGGCCAGACCGTCAAGAAGGGCGACTTTCTGGCGGAGATCGATCCGAGGCCCTTTCAGGCCGCACTCGATCAGGCGCGCGGCACGTTGCTGCGCGACCAGGCTGTGCTCCGGAATGCCGAACTCGACCTTGAGCGTTACCGGACGCTGATGGCTCAGGATTCGATTTCGCGTCAAACTCTCGACGCGCAGGCTTCGCTCGTTCGCCAGACGCAAGGCACCGTCAAGTCCGACGAAGCCACGGTCGAAACGGCAAGCCTCAATCTCGAATATTGCCACATCGTGTCGCCGATCGACGGCCGCGTCGGTCTGCGTCAGGTCGACCTCGGCAACTATGTCCAGGTCGGCGCGACCGCCGGGATTGTCGTCGTGACGCAGCTTCAGCCCATCACGGTGCTGTTCGCGATTCCGGAAGACAGCCTGCCCGCCGTCATGAAGCGCCTGCAATCCGGCGCGGCGCTGCCCGCCATCGCCTATGATCGCAGCCAGACGACGAAACTCGCCACCGGCGTCCTCGCGACCGTCGACAACCAGATCGACACCACGACGGGAACGGTGAAACTCCGTGCGCAATTCGCGAACGAAGACAACAGTCTCTTTCCCAACCAGTTCGTGAATATTGAGCTGACGGTCGACACCGAAGAGAACGCAACCATTGCCTCGACCGCCGCCATCCAGCGCGGCGCCCCGGGAACATTCGTCTACGTGGTCGACAGCGAAAACACGGTGCATGTGCGCCCGATAAAGCTTGGCGTCACAGAGGGAGAGCGCGTCGCCATCGTCTCGGGCCTCGCTCCGGGTGAAAAAATCGTCATCGACGGAACGGACAAGCTGCGCGAGGGCGCGAAGGTAACGATCCCCACCGCTTCATCTTCGAAGACGGCGGCGCTCGGCACCGGCGACCAGCAAGCCCAGAAGAAGCATAAAGGCCGACATAAAAAGCCCACGACCGATCAGACCGAACAATGACGACGGCGCTCCGGCACAAGGTCTTATAACGCATGAACCCGTCGCGTCCGTTCATCCTGCGTCCCGTCGCCACGTCGCTCCTGATGACGGCGATCCTGCTCGTCGGCATCGCCGCCTTCAAATATCTGCCTCTATCCGCATTGCCGGAGGTCGACTATCCGACCATTCAGGTGCAGACGTTCCTGCCCGGTGCGAGCCCCGAGGTCATGACGTCGTCGGTCACCGCGCCGCTCGAACGTCAATTCGGCCAGATGGCGAGCCTCACGCAGATGTCGTCGACGAGCTCGGCCGGCGCGTCCGTCGTGACGCTGCAGTTCGGCCTCGACCTCAACATCGATATCGCCGAGCAGGAGGTGCAGGCGGCCATCAACGCGGCCGGCAATCTCCTCCCGTCGAGCCTCCCGGCGCCGCCGATCTACGCCAAGGTAAACCCAGCCGATGCGCCGATCCTGACGCTTGCCCTGACATCGGCCACGCTGCCGCTGACGCAGGTCGAGGACCTCGCCGACACGCGGCTCGCACAGAAGATCTCCCAGCTTCCAGGCGTCGGTCTCGTTAGCATCAACGGCGCGCAACGTCCCGCCGTCCGCGTGCAGGCGAACATGCAGGCCCTGTCGGCCTACGGGCTCAACATCGACGATCTCCGCACGACGATCGGTAATGCCAATGTCAACGGGCCCAAGGGGAACTTCGATGGCCCGACCCGCGCCTATTCGGTCAATGCGAACGACCAGCTCCAGAGCCCGGACGAATACAAGAAAATCGTCATCGCCTACAAGAACGGCGCTCCGGTCTATCTGTCCGACGTCGCCACCGTCGCCGAAAGCGCGGAAAACACAAAGCTTTCGAGCTGGCTCAACACGACACCCGCCGTATTGCTGAATATACAGCGTCAGCCCGGTGCCAATGTCATTCAGGTTGTCGACAGCGTGAAGGCACTTTTGCCTGAACTGCGCACGACCCTGCCCGGCTCGGTCGATGTCAGCATCGTCACGGACAGGACGACGACGATCCGCGCCTCCGTCAGCGACGTCGAGGTCGAGCTCACACTCGCCGTCGGCCTCGTCGTGCTCGTGATCTTTCTCTTTCTGCGTAACGTGCCGGCGACTTTCATCCCCAGCCTTTCGGTGCCTCTCTCGCTCGTGGGTACCTTCGCGGCCATGTATCTGCTCGGCTTCAGCCTGAACAATTTGTCGCTCATGGCGCTTACGATCTCCTCGGGCTTCGTCGTCGACGACGCAATCGTGATGATCGAGAACATCGCGCGCTATATCGAGGAGGGCCATTCGCCGCTCGAAGCGGCCCTCAAGGGTTCCGAGCAGATAGGTTTCACGATCGTTTCGCTGACCATCTCGCTCATCGCCGTTCTCATCCCGCTTCTCTTCATGGGCGATGTCGTCGGGCGGCTCTTTCGCGAATTCGCGGTGACGCTCGCCGTCACGATCCTGATTTCCGCCGTCGTTTCGCTGACCCTGGTGCCGATGCTCTGCGCCAAACTGCTGCGCCAGCATGACACGACGAAGGAAACGGCAATCGGCCGTCGCAGCCGTATCTGGTTCGACAATCTCATCGAACGATATGGCGCGGCGCTCACCTGGATTCTGGACCACCAGCCCCTGACGCTGCTGGTCGCCATTGCGACGCTCGTGCTGACTGCCTTTCTCTACATCGTCATTCCGAAAGGCTTCTTTCCGGTTCAGGACACCGGGCTGATCCAGGGCATTTCGCAGGCCGTGCCGTCGATCTCCTACAGCGCGATGGCCGAGCGGCAGGAAGCGATGGCGAACGCCATCCTGAAGGACCCCGACGTCGTCAGCCTCTCTTCCTTCATCGGCGTCGACGGCACGAACACGACGCTGAACAGCGGACGCTTCCTCATCAATCTGAAACCGAAAGACGAGCGCAGTTCGTCCGCGAGCGCGGTCATCCGACGGCTTCGTCGCGAGACGGCATCCGTCGCCGGCATCTCGGTCGACATGCAGGCGGTGCAGGACCTGACGATCGACGCCTCGGTCAGTCGTGGCCAGTATCAGTTCATCCTGGAGGACGCCAATCCGGACGAGTTGGCGACCTGGGTCCCGAAGCTCGTCGACAAGCTTTCCACCCTCTCCGAGATCGAGGACGTCTCGACCAACCAGCAGCAGCAAGGGCTCGCGGCCTATATCACCATCGACCGGGATACGGCCGCCCGCTTCGGCATCACCGCTGCAACGATCGACAATGCGCTCTACGATGCTTTCGGCCAGCGCATCATCTCGACGATCTTCACTCAGTCGAACCAGTATCGCGTCATTCTCGAATCCGACCCGGCCTTCCAGAAGTCGACGCAATCGCTTGGCTCGATCTATCTCCCGTCGTCGACGGGCTCTCAAGTTCCTCTGTCCGCCATCGCCAGGATCGACGAACGGCCCGCACCGTTGCAGGTCAACCATCTCGGTCAGTTTCCAGCCGCCGTCATTTCCTTCAACCTGCCCTCCGGCGCCTCGCTCGGCGCCGCGGTCGATGCGATCTCGGCCGCCGAAGCGGAAATCGGCATGCCTGGAAGCGTGATGACGAGCTTCCAGGGCGCGGCGCTGGCTTTTCAGGCGGCGCTCAGCAACGAGCTTCTGCTGATCCTTGCCGCCATCGTCACCGTCTACATCGTTCTCGGCGTCCTCTATGAGAGCTTCATCCACCCGATCACAATTCTGTCGACACTCCCTTCGGCGGGTATCGGTGCGCTGCTCGCGCTCATCATCTCCGGCAATGACCTGGGCATCGTCTCCATCATCGGCATCATCCTCCTGATCGGCATCGTCAAGAAGAACGCGATCATGATGATCGACTTTGCGCTCGATGCGGAGCGCAACGACGGCAAATCGCCACGCGATGCAATCTATGAAGCGTCGCTGCTGCGCTTCCGCCCCATCCTGATGACGACGGTCGCGGCGCTCTTCGGCGCGCTGCCGCTGATGCTCGGCACCGGCACGGGTTCGGAACTCCGCCATCCGCTCGGCATCGCCATCGTCGGCGGCCTCATCGTCAGTCAGGTTCTGACGCTCTTCACCACGCCGGTGATCTATCTCTATTTCGACCGTCTGGTTGCACGTTTCGACGGCCGCGCCGAAGCCGGGAGGCGCGCATGAACGTCTCCGATATCTTCATCCACAGGCCGATCGCAACCACGCTTCTCACCGTCGGCGTCGCGCTCGCCGGCATCGTGGCCTTTTTTCTGCTGCCCGTATCGCCCCTGCCCCAGGTCGATTTTCCGACGATATCCGTGCAGGCGACGCTCCCCGGTGCCAGTCCTGAAACGGTTGCGACAAGCGTCGCCACGCCGCTCGAACGCCATCTCGGACAGATCGCCGACGTCGCCGAGATGACATCGTCGAGTTCGGTCGGCGCGGCGCGCATTACCCTGCAATTCGGCCTCGATCGCGACATCGACGGCGCTGCCCGCGACGTGCAGGCCGCCATCAACGCAGCGCGCGCCGATCTGCCGACCGCATTGCGCAGCAATCCGACCTATCGCAAGGTGAACCCGGCCGATGCGCCGATCATGATCCTGACCTTGACTTCCGACACGCTCAGCCAGGGGCAGATCTACGATTACGCTTCCACGGTTCTTGAGCAGAAACTCTCGCAGGTCGAAGGTATCGGTCAGGTGCAGATCGGCGGCAGCTCTCTCCCCGCCGTGCGCGTCGATCTCAATCCGCGCGCGCTTTTCAAATACGGCATCGGTCTCGAAGACGTCCGCGCGGCGCTCGCCGCCGCCAACGCGAACAGCCCAAAGGGCTCGATCGAATTCGGCGGTCAGCATTTCCAGATATATACGAACGATCAGGCACGTACCGCCAAGGAATACGCGCCCTTGATCGTCGCCTACCGCAATGGAGTTGCGGTGCGGCTGTCGGATCTTGCCGAAGTCATGGACTCCGTCGAAGATCTTCGCAACCAGGGTCTCGCCAATGGCAAACCTTCGGTGCTGATCATCCTGTCGCGGCAGCCTGGCGCCAATATCATCGAAACCGTCGATCGTGTGCGGGCCCTCGTCCCCCAGCTTCAGGCGGCGATCCCCACCAGTATCGATCTCGCTGTCGCCAGCGACCAGACGACGACCATCCGCGCCTCCCTGCACGACGTCGAAAGCACGCTCGTCATTTCCGTGCTGCTCGTCATCGCCGTCGTCTTCGTTTTCCTGCGCGACGGCCGGGCGACCCTGATCCCGAGCGTTGCCGTACCCTTGTCGCTGATCGGCACCTTCGGCGCGATGTATCTTCTCGGGTATAGTCTCGACAATCTTTCGCTGATGGCCCTCACCGTCTCCACGGGCTTCGTCGTCGACGACGCCATCGTGATGCTCGAGAATATTTCCCGCCATATCGAAGGGGGCATGTCGCGTATGCAGGCGGCCCTTGTCGGTGCGCGGGAGGTCGGCTTCACCGTTTTGTCGATGAGCGTATCCCTCATCGCCGTCTTCCTGCCGATCCTGCTGATGGGCGGCATCGTCGGCCGCCTCTTCCGCGAATTCGCGCTCACCCTGTCGGCGGCGATTGCGGTGTCCCTCGTCGTATCGCTGACGACGACGCCAATGATGTGCGCGCATCTCGCACTTCACAAGCCGGACCGGAAGCCCGGCCGCTTTCTCCGCGCCAGCGAGCGCCTCTTCGACACCATGTTGCGTTTCTACGATCGCACGCTCGGCTGGGCCCTTCGACATCCCCGCGCCATCATGCTGATCCTCCTCGGGACGGTCTGCCTCAACGTCTATCTCTTCATCATCGTGCCGAAAGGCTTCTTTCCCCAGCAGGACACCGGTCGCCTGATGGGAGCCATCCGGGCCGACCAGAGCATCTCCTTCCAGCTCATGAAACAGAAGCTGACGAAGATCATGGAGATCGTCAGGACGGATCCCGACGTTCAGGACGTCGTCGGCTTCACCGGCGGGCAGCAGACGAATTCGGGATTCATGTTCGTCGTGTTGAAGCCGCTCGGCCAGCGTCGTATCTCCGCCGACCAGGTCGTCGCGCGCCTCCGCACGAAACTCGCCAACGTGCCGGGCGCCACCCTATTCCTGCAGGCCGCGCAAGACATACGTGTCGGCGGACGGCAGAGCAACTCGCAGTATCAATATACGTTGCAGGGCGACTCGCTGGAGGAGCTGCAGACCTGGACGCCGAAAATCGTGCAAGCACTGCAGGATGTCGATGCGCTCACCGACGTCAATGCCGACCAGCAGAACAAGGGCCTCGAAACCGATCTGACCATCGATAGGGCGACGGCGGCACGCCTGGGCATCACGGCAAGCATGATCGACAATACGCTCTACGATGCCTTCGGCCAGCGTGAAGTGTCGACGATCTACAATCCGTTGAACCAGTATCATGTCGTCATGGAGCTTGCGCCGCGCTTCTGGCAGAACCCTGAAACGCTGAAGGACATTTACGTCAGCACATCGGGCGGCTCCGTCAGCGGCTCGCAGAGCACGGCCGCCGTGGCGGGAACGGTCTCGACAGGCGGCGGAAGCTCATCGGTATCGAGCGCGGCCCGAAACCAGGCAACCAACCAGATCGCCAATAGCGGTCGTGGCGGCACGTCGACGGGCGCGAGCGTCGCGACGACGGTCGAGTCGATGGTGCCGCTTTCGGCTTTCAGCCACTACGGTCCGGGAAATACGCCGCTCGCCGTCAACCATCAGGGGACCTTCGTCGCCTCGACGATTTCGTTCAACCTGCCCCCCGGCCGATCCCTCAGCGTCGCGACCGCCGCGATCGCGCAGACGATGACCCAGATCGGTGTCCCGAGTTCCATTCACGGCAGCTTTCAGGGGACGGCGAAAGTCTTTCAGCAGTCACTCGCAAGCGAGCCCTTGCTTATTCTGGCCGCGATCGTCGCCGTCTACATCGTGCTCGGTGTTCTTTATGAGAGCTATGTCCATCCGATCACCATTCTCTCCACCCTGCCCTCGGCCGGTGTCGGCGCCGTCTTCGCGCTGAAGCTCTTCAACATCGAGTTCAGCATCATTGCGCTGATCGGCGTCATCCTCCTCATCGGCATCGTCAAGAAGAACGCGATCATGATGATCGACTTCGCGCTCGCGGCCGAGCGCGCGGAAGGTCTTTCCCCCCGCGACGCGATCTACAAGGCCTGTCTGCTGCGCTTCCGCCCCATCATGATGACGACCATGGCGGCGCTTCTCGGCTCTCTCCCACTCGCCATCGGCTTCGGCAATGGCGCCGAACTGCGCCAGCCGCTGGGCATCTCCATTGTCGGTGGCCTGATCGTCAGCCAGACGCTTACGCTCTATACGACGCCGGTCATCTATCTCTATCTCGATCGCTTCCGGCTGCGCTCGCAAGGTTTCTGGCGCCGCTGGCGACGCAGCTCAACCGGCGACGCCGCAGCCGCGGGAGGCGCATGATGTCGCGCAGGACTGGAACAACGATGAAGCATCTTTCGACACTTTGCGCCTGCACGGTCTTGCTGCCGCTCCTCTCCGCCTGCGCGATCGGCCCCGACTATAAGAAGCCGGACGCGCCGGTTCCCCCCGCTTACAAGGAACTCAAGGGCTGGAAGATCGGTACGCCCAAGCAGGCCGCCAGCGATGCGTCCTGGTGGGCGATCTACAACGACCCCGTGCTCGACGGGCTCGAGAAGCAGGTCAATATCTCCAACCAGAACCTGAAGGCCGCCGAAGCCGCTTATCGGGAAGCCGCCGCAACGGTGGACGTCGCACGCGCGAGCTTCTTTCCAACCGTCTCGGTCACCGCATCGGGGACGCGCTCCGGCGAAGGCAGCGGCAGCA